>CAZHZP010000247.1:0-4117 GCA_964537165.1 uncultured Roseivirgaceae bacterium
AAATCCAACTTCTTTTGATACGCCTGCCTATTTTGCCGGCGACCGGACCTTGGAAGATTACAGGAATGTGGAAGGCATAGACTGGCAGGATGAGGTGATCCGTACCGGAGCGGTGCATATCCACAACCTTGCCATCCGCGGTGGAACCGAACAGACAAGATATGCCATTTCCGGATCCATGTATGATCAGGAAGGAGTCATCATAAACACCGGGATGAATCGGTACACGGGAAGGCTTACCCTCGATCAGACCCTCAGCAATAAATTAACCGTTGGAGTCTCCGCAAACTACAGCGGCGTGACTTCTTTTGGGCAGGTACTCAACCAGGGAGCCGGAAGTTCGAGCCCGTCCAGCTATGTCTTGTTCAGGACTTGGGCCTATCGTCCCATTACTCCCGACGGAACGGACCTTCTCAATGAATTGGTGGATGCCAACGCGATAAACAACTCTGATTTCCGGGTCAACCCCTTGATAGATTTGGAAAACCAGCATCAGTTCGACATTACCAATCTTCTGGAAGCCAACGGTTATATCAACTATGACATCACTCAAGATTTACAACTGAGGTCAACTCTGGGAATCAGACACGAAAATGTCCGTTGGGACAGGTATTACAACTCCAGAACCTCCCAGGGAAGCCCCCATAACCCCAATAATCTCAACGGGGTCAATGGCTTGGTCAGAAATATCAGTAATCAGGGTTTTTCTAACGAAAACACCTTGAATTACAAAAGGACCTTTAATGAAGACCACACGGTTACGGGATTGGCGCTGTTTGCGGTAAATCAATACAAGACCAGGCAAAACGGGTATTCGGGCAGACAGCTCCCCAACGAAAACCTCGGTATGGATGGATTAGATGAAGGACTTCTCTTTAATCCCGTCGCTTCATCCAGCATCAATACCATGGTTTCTTACGCAGGCAGGATCGATTACAACTACAAATCAAAATATATGATTACCGGTACCTTCCGGGCTGACGGTTCCTCCAAGTTTTTCGATCACTGGGGCTATTTCCCCGGGGGTGCCATAGCTTGGAACTTGGATCAGGAAGATTTCTTTAGCAACGGCCTGCCCTTTATTTCCACTTCCAAAATAAGGGCAAGCTATGGGACTATCGGCAACAACCGGGTCGGTGACTTTTCCGCCCATCCCCGCTTGAGCCAGTCTCTTGATGGCTATTCATTTAATAACCAGACTCCCACGGGTTCGGTGTACATTTCCGCTGTGGGTAATGCAAACCTGAGATGGGAAAAAGTGACCAGCATAGACATCGGCTACGAATTCGGCATGTTCGATGACCGGCTCCTGTTGGAAGCGGATATATACCGCAAAACCACCGATGACCTTTTATTAAACGCCCCCTTGCCCCCCACCACAGGGTTCAGCTCTGCGACTAAAAACATCGGGAAGCTGAAAAATGAAGGACTTGAGTTGTCTTTAAATACGGTAAACGTGGTTCCCTCTACGCCAAACGGCTTTTATTGGGACAGTCATTTCAATATCAGCTTCAACAAAAACCAGATCCTGGAGTTGACAAGAGGGCAACAAAGCTTGCAATCCATAGCAACGTTTGAGTCACAGTTTAATTCCCCCTTATATATGTCGGAGATCGGCAAGCCTGCCGGCATGATGATCGGCTACATCTGGGAGGGGAATTATCAATACGAGGATTTTGACAACCCAGCCCCCGGTGTTTACCTCTTGAAGAATTCTGTGCCTACCAATGGTGCGGCAAGAAATTCTATCCAGCCGGGAGATATCAAATACCGCGACATGAACGGTGACGGCGTAGTTAATGTCAACGACAAAACCATCATCGGCCGGGGTCAGCCCATTCATATCGGTGGATTTGCCAACAATTTCTCTTACAAAGGGTTAAGCCTGCACGTGTTTATGCAATGGTCCTATGGCAACGACATCTACAATGCCAACCGCCTTTCGCTCGAAGGAAACAGTAATGGCCGGGCGAATATGAACCAGTTTGCCAGCTATGCCAACCGTTGGTCTCCGGAAAACCCCACCAATGAAAACTACCGTACCCGCGGACAGGGTCCCATTGGTGTACATTCCTCGCGGGTGGTGGAAGACGGATCATTCCTTAGACTCAAGACCGTCGCGCTTAGTTATGCGCTTCCCACAAGCGAAGTGCCATGGCTGCGTGGTTTCAACAACCTCAGCTTAAATGTCACCTCCCAGAACCTGTATACCTGGACAAATTACTCAGGCATGGATCCAGAGGTGTCCACCCGGAACAACGTTCTTACTCCCGGATTTGACTTTTCGGCTTATCCCCAAGCCAGGACACTGGTATTTGGGATCAAAGCAGAATTCTAACATCTAAAAAAACAGCAATGAAAAATAAATTTAACATACTCCTGTTGCTCCTTCTGTTTGGAATGAGTTCCTGTGAGGATTATCTTGAGACAATACCGACTGATTTTCTTGCTCCTGCCAACTACTATGAGACAGAGGATCAGCTAAATTTTGCAAGGGCAAGCGTTTATCACGCTCTAGGAGCGACCGGCTTGTACGGGTCATGGGCCAACTACTTGTTGGGCTGGGAAGGTGATATCGGCTATATGAACCGCGCCAGCCTTACCACCGGCCCCTGGAACTACAACTTCTCTTCCGCGGATTCCTACAACGCAGGCCATTGGACCAACTTCTTCATGGGTATCAACCGCGCCAATGTCTTCCTGGCAAACGTGGACAAAAATCCCCAGATCAGCCAGGCAATCAGAGACCAAATGAGGGGCGAGGTAATGTTCCTGAGGGGCTATTTCTATTTTCAACTGGTGCGATATTATGGAGGGGTTCCGATTTTTACCGAACCGACTACCTCGGTGGAGGACGTGGACGTTCCCAGGAATTCCGTACGCGAGGTTTATGATCAGATCATAGCCGACATGACCGCTGCCGAGCCACTGGTGGCGGGTATTGCGGAACTGGGATTTGGCGGGCAGATCAGCAAATCCGCGGTCCGCGGAATGCTCGCCAGAGTAAACCTTCATATGGCGGGGGAGCCCTTAAATGACCCCACCGGCTATGCCGAAGCCAGCAAATGGGCCAAAATGGTTATCGATGATACCGAAGCAGCCCACGCCCTGAATCCGTACTATCCCGGGATTTTTATGAATTATGCACGCGACGAGTATGACATCAAGGAAAGTATCTGGGAAGTGGAATTCTGGGGCAACAGGACGGATCAATATGTGGAAACCACCAACAATGCTTGGATCAACGGTCCTCATTCAGTGGTCGCCTCCGAGACAGGCCGGGCGGACTCGTATATGAGCATCACGGCCAAATTCTACAACAGTTATGAGCCGGGAGATTTGAGAAAATGGTACAACATAGCCCATTTTACCTACCTCCCTTCAGGACCCAGCGGTGCCAAAACCCTAAACCCGGTACCCACGACGGAATTGGCCAAATACGGTCTTAGACCGGCGAAATGGAGGAGGGAATACGAAACCCTGTTACCCAAACATCCCACCACTACCCCTCAGAATGTCCCTATCTTGCGGTATTCCGATGTAATACTCATGTACGCTGAAGCTCAAAATGAGTTGAACGGCGGCCCGACCGCGGAAGTCATCGAACTGGTCAATCAGGTAAGACAGCGGGCCTGGTCCACCGGGGTGAAAGAAATCACAATCACCAACGGCGGATCCGGGTATACAGAAGCGCCAACAGTTACCTTCAATGCCGGAGGCGATAATGATGCTACCGCGACAGCGACTGTGACAGATGGGTCTGTAACGGCAATCACCCTGGACCGTGATCCGGCAGGGATTAAGTTTTATCAGGAAGGTAGCTACACATCCCCTCCGACCATCACGATTAGCGGGGGAGGCGGCAGCGGAGCATCTGCAACGGCCACCATTTATGATATCACCGAGGCCAACCTAAAACCTGAACACATCGCTTCCAAAGAAAGCTTTCTGCAGTTTTTACAAGATGAAAGAATGCGGGAATTCAATTTTGAAGGGTTGAGGAAAGCCGACCTGCTTCGTTGGGGGATTTTCCTGGATGTGATGGCAAATATGGGAAATACCATACAGCAAGATGCACCGGGTACCTTTTATGTGGCCTATTACACCAATGTGACGC
>CAZHZP010000248.1:0-4096 GCA_964537165.1 uncultured Roseivirgaceae bacterium
TTTACGCCATGGAATGCCGGATCAATGCGGAAGACCCGCTTCACGGCTTCAGGCCCAGCCCCGGCAAAATCGTCAACCTGCATCTCCCCGGCGGCATCGGGGTACGTATCGACAGCCATGTGTATGCCGGCTATGTCATTCCCCCCAATTACGACTCCATGATCGCCAAATTGATCGTCAGCGGGCAATCCCGGGAGGAAGTCATCGTAAGGATGAAGCGGGCTCTGGAGGAATTCGTCATTGATGGCATCAAGACGACCATCCCTTTCCATTTGGCCTTGCTGGATGACCCGGACTTCAAAGCGGGCAACTTCACCACCAAGTTTTTGGAGACCTTTGACTTTTCGGTGATCAGAGATTATTGATATAAGAGGCAGGTTTTTCGATGGCCTTTAAGAATCCCCTAGACCGGCTTGATGTGGTTTAGGGGATTTTTTTTTGGCTCCCTGCTGACCATCAATTTTTCTGAATATTGTTATTTCTCATCAATCGTTCACTTCAAGATATAGGTTACACCTATTGCCAAAGCGATTGGCCACTCCGCCACAAATAAAATCCATTGGAAACGCATAAAGCGCACACCGTTGCGTAAAATTCCGTTTTCCTCAGAAAAAATCCAATTAAAATAAAACAAGTGAGTTTGTAGAAGGGAAAATACTCGTTTTGGACACTTATTACCCGTAAAGATTTATTAGTAACTTGATCAATTGACCCATACCTAATGAACCTTCTTCATAGCGGGTCGAAAATTTTTCGGTAGGTGAAAAACGAAGGACGAAGCCCCGTCGTCCATAAACCGACATTCAGCAGGCGTTCTTTTCCCCCGATTTAAAAAAACGATAAAACCCAGCTACAACGAGCAGCAATCCCCCGACAAGCCCCAATGCGACCGGCAGGGAGAAAGCATAAGCGATAAAACCGAGAAGTGCAGGGCCTGCCAGCTGTCCGGCATAACCTATAGTGGTGATCGTCGGTAGGGCAATATGAACCGGGGTATGGGGCATATTGCCCGCTGCACTGAAAAACACCGGGACGATATTGGCGCACCCCAGTCCGACCATACCGAACCCGATCAACGCCACTGCTCCCCAAGGCGCCAATACGGCGATAAACAAGCCTAAGGCGGCAAGCAGGGAACCATAGACGACCATTTGGCTGGGGCTAATCTTGTCCATCAACTTGTCTCCCGACAACCGCATCACCGCCATAGCAACCGAAAATACCGCATAGCCCGTCCCAGACCAGGCGATATCAAAGCCCCGGTTAAACTGCAGAAAGACCGCGCTCCAATCGAGCATCGCCCCTTCAGCCAAAAACACGATAAAACACATCAAACCTAAATAAAGAACCGAAGCTTCGGGCCAGGTAAATGCGGCTTTTTTATCCGGCCTGTCCTGAGGCTGAAACGGCAGCAGGTTTCTGTATTGGCTAATAATGATGGCAAACAGCAAACAGGAAATCGACACCGCGGCAGCCATAGGAGAAAGACCGATTTTGATCAACGCGCCCAAAACCAAGGCGCCCAGCAAACCGCCGATACTGAAGAATCCGTGAAAAGAGGACATGATATGTCTTCCATATAGTTGTTGTACCCTTATCGCCTGCTCGTTCATGGCTACGTCCATGGCCCCTATTGACGCCCCAAACAGGAGCAGGGCGGCTCCCATGGCGACAGGATTGACCAACAGCAATAACAGGGGCAGAATCAGCGACAGTGTTATACCACCGAACAACATCACCTTTCTGCTACCATGCTTCTGGATCAAAAGCCCGGTGATCGGCATCATCACAATGGCCCCTGCTCCCAGACACAGCAATAAGACTCCCAAACCTGCCTCATTGAGCGCCAGCCGTTCTTTGGTAAACGGCACCATAGGCACCCAACTGGAAAGACCCAAACCACATACAAGAAAAATCAAAAGAACGGCCCTGCGCAGCGCTGAATAAGAATGTTCCATAAGAATTTACCCTTCGGCAAAACTGTCTACTTAAATGGTGGCAATTGGTGCTATTGGCTACGGACTCTCCAGAGACTTTCGACGGATGCAAACATACAACGGGAATGGACAAAGAACCAAACAGCGTGCATAACCGGTGCGGGATCTGCCAAAATGATTAGAAGATTGGCTTGTTAATTTATTTTTTATTTGTCAAATTGACTACGATAATTAGCAACAATCTCCCGCCCCATGTTAAGGTTTATTTCACATATCTTCACCTTCTCAATATGTTGCCTTATGGTTGCCTGTAGTGGTCGGCCAGCATCCATTGACGACCTTTCCCCTAGCGAGCAGATCAGCTACAATTTCCATGTCCGTCCTATTTTATCCGACAATTGCTTTGCTTGTCATGGCCCGGATGCCAATAAAAGGGAAGCGGGATTGAGGCTGGATGAGGCGGAAGCGGCTTACGCGGCGCTGAAAGATTATCCTAATCTCCATGCCATTGTCCCAGGTCAGCCCGACCAATCCGAGGCGCTTCGGCGGATACGTTCCGACAACCCCGACGAGATGATGCCCCCTCCTTCCTCTAATCTTTCTTTGACGGAGGAAGAGATCGGCATCATCAAAAAATGGATCTCCCAGGGAGCCAAATATGAGCCGCATTGGGCCTTTGTTCCCCCAATAAAAAGCCCAATACCAAAGATTAAAGATAAGGCTTGGCCAGCTAACGAAATCGATTATTTCATTTTGGACAAAATGGCGCAACAGGGGCTTAAGCCGAATCCGGCTGCCTCCAAGGTACACCTGCTGAAACGGTTGAGCCTTGATCTTACCGGCTTGCCCCCCGACCCTCGGGTGATGGAAGAATTCGCAGCCAACGACTCGCCGGAAGCCTACGATCTGATGGTGGATAAACTACTTGCGGATCCCGCCTTTGGGGAAAAAATGGCCGTCCTATGGATGGACGTAGCACGATACTCGGATTCCTATGGGTATCAGGATGATAATGTGCGGACACAATGGCCTTACCGTGACTGGGCTATACACGCTTTTAATACCAACCTGCCTTATGATAAATTTATCACCTGGCAGCTTGCGGGAGACCTTCTTCCCAATGCCAATAAAGAACAGATCTTGGCAACTGCATTTAACAGAAACCACAAATACACCGAAGAGGGTGGAGTGATTGACGAAGAATACCGGGTAGAATATGTCCTGGATAAAACCAATACCTTCAGCAAGGCCATCTTAGGCATGACCGTGGAATGTGCCCAATGCCATGATCATAAATACGACCCCATCTCCCAGGAAAATTATTTCCAGTTATATGCTTTCTTCAATAATACCCCCGAAAAAGGCTATGAAGGGGACGTCAGCCAATCCAAACCCGCGAAAACGCCCATCTTATTCATTGAGAGCGAAGACACAGAAGATATCCTAAGCTTTCTTAACAAGAAAGACACTTCCCGCATGATGGTGTCGGTGATGGAAGAATTTAAGGACACGCTCAGGCAGACTTATATCCTGAACAGGGGACTGTATGATGCGCCCACCGACCCGGTAACACCTTCCACACCGACCGCTATCATGTCTTTTCCCGAATCTTTGCCTAAAAACAGGCTCGGATTGGCGCAATGGACAGTGGCTAAGCAAAATCCGCTCACCGCCAGGGTTTTCGTCAACCTAATTTGGCAGGAGATTTTCGGAACCGGCCTGGTCAAGACCGCGGGGGATTTTGGAATGCAAGGGGATATGCCTACCCACCCAGAACTGCTGGACTGGCTTGCGGTGGATTTTATGGAGAACAACTGGGATATCAAAGGGCTGATCAAGCTCATTGTAAGCTCTTCCACCTACAGACAATCGGCGGTCGTAGAGCGGGATAAACTGGAAAAGGATCCCGACAACCTCTACCTTTCCAGCGCTCCTAGACTGAGATTGAATGCCGAAAACATCCGTGACCTGGTGTTGGCCAGCAGCGGCTTGTTGGTGAAAGAGGTCGGCGGGCCAAGCGTGAAGCCTTATCAACCCGACGGGCTCTGGGAGGCTGCTACTTCCGGAAGGGGCGAATTGGCCATTTACCGTCAGGATAAGGGAGAAGACCTGTACCGCAGAGGCCTCTATACCTTTATCAAACTGACTTCTCCGCCACC
>CAZHZP010000249.1:0-4088 GCA_964537165.1 uncultured Roseivirgaceae bacterium
CCCGGCCTCTTTTTGGTGCTGACCTTTTCCAACAAACCGTTGGGGTGCTTTTTATAAATAAATTCTTCCCGATGATAAGTAACATCTACAAAGGGCGGGTTAAACTCCATCAAAGGAGAGATCCCTTCCAACAGGTTGTTCAGGCTCTGCCCTTTCAAAGGGGGCAAGATCTCGAAAGAAAAAAGTGGCTTATCAGCTTGTTCGATATATTCGGTAATCTTCATCTATTGGTGGTGAATAAGGTTATTGGTTATTAAGTTATTGAGCTGGTGAGCTGGTGAGTGGGTGAAACTTGCCGACATCTGACCTTGCCCTTCGGTCTTCCGTCACCGGTTTCGGTCTATTTTAATAGGCCAAATTCGGTGACAGCCATTTTTCTGCCTGCTCCTTGGTCACTCCTTTTCTGACGCCATAGCTTTCCACCTGATCTTCCCCTATTTTGCCCAGACCAAAATATTTGCTCTCGGGATGGGCAAAATAAAAACCACTCACCGCAGCGGTGGGATACATGGCAAAGCTGTCTGTCAGCTCCAAGCCAATATTTTTCTCCACTTCCAACAAGTCAAACAAGGTCCGCTTTTCGGAATGCTCCGGGCAGGCCGGATACCCGGGAGCGGGGCGGATCCCCTGGTAGTTTTCCCGGATCAAATCCTCATTCTCCAGGCTCTCCTCTTTTGCGTAGCCCCAAAAGTCTTTCCTCACGCGTTCATGGAGATATTCCGCGGCAGCTTCCGCCAGCCGGTCGGCCATCGCCTTGAGCATGATGATGTTATAATCATCGCCTTCTTTTTCAAACGCTGCCAGTTTATTCTCTATGCCAAAACCCGTGGTCACAGCAAATGCCCCGAAGTAATCCGTCCGGTCAGGATGGATGAAGTCAATCAAGGAACGGTTAGGCACGCCTTTCCCTTTCTTTCCTTGCTGCCTCAAAAAACAGAATTTGGCTTTTTGCGCCCCTTCTTTTGGCGAAAGAACCAGGAGATCATCTTCCTCGCGTTTGACGGGGTATATCCCGATTACGGCCTTGCCCGTCAACCACCGCTCAGAAATAATCTTATCCAGCATGGCATTGGCATCCTGAACCAGCCGCCTGGCCTCTGTCCCTACTTGGGGATCATTAAGGATTTTGGGATATTTTCCCGAAAGCATCCAAGTGCTAAAAAAGGGCGTCCAGTCCAGGTACTCCCTTACCACCGCCAAATCCAGGTCCAACACCACATTCCCCAGTTTGGCCGGCAGCACAGGCTCATAACCGTCCCAATTGATAAAGGTAGGATTGCCTTTAGCCTCTTCATAGGTCACCATCTGTTTGACCTGCTGCTTGGCGGAATGGGCCTCCCTTAGTCCTTTATAAGTTTCTTTTGTACTTGATTTAAAACTGTTCCTAGTTTCTTCACTGATGGCCTCACCGACTATCGGAACTGATTTGGAAGCATCGGCTACGTGTACCACTGCCCCGCTGTACACGGGATCAATTTTTACCGCCGTATGAATCTTTGAGGTCGTCGCGCCGCCGATCATTAAGGGAATTTTCACCCCCAGACGCTCCATCTCCGAAGCTACATTGACCATTTCATCCAAGGAAGGTGTGATCAATCCGCTAAGGCCGATGACGTCCACTTTTTGGGCTAGGGCTTCGTCGATGATTTTTTGTGCGTCGACCATGACGCCTAGGTCAATGATTTGGTAGCTGTTACAGGCCAACACTACGCCTACGATGTTTTTTCCGATATCATGCACATCGCCTTTTACCGTGGCCAACAGCACCTTTTTCAACCCTGAACCTTGGTTCTCATCAAAACCTTCCTCGCCGGCCTTGGGCATAAAAGGCTCCAGATAAGCCACGGACTTCTTCATCACCCTGGCACTTTTGACCACCTGGGGCAGGAACATTTTTCCTTCTCCAAACAAGTCGCCCACCACGTTCATTCCGTCCATTAACGGCCCTTCAATGACTTTTAGGGGATTTTTATATTTCAGCCTCGCTTCCTCCGTATCCTCGATGATATGGTCAATGATTCCTTTTACCAAGGCATGTTCAATCCGTTTCTCAACCGGATCAGAACGCCAGGCATCGTTAACCTTTTCTTTTTTATCCTTGGATTTAACCGTTTCTGCAAAGTCCAATAATCTTTCCGTCGCATCCTCCCTCCTGTCCCAAAGCACATCTTCCACCCTTTCAAGAAGATCCTTGGGAATATCTGCATATACCTCCAACATGGTTGGATTCACAATGCCCATATCCATTCCATGCTGGATCGCATGGTATAGAAATGCGGCGTGCATGGCTTCCCGTACGGGATTATTGCCTCTAAAAGAAAAACTCACATTGCTTACCCCTCCGCTTACTTTAGCTCCGGGAAGGTTCTCTTTAATCCATTTAGTGGCTTTAAAGAAATCCACCGCATTGGTCCGGTGTTCCTCCATTCCGGTTGCCACCGGGAAGATATTCGGGTCAAAAATAATGTCATAGGGATTGAATCTGACCTCCTGGGTAAGGATATCATAGCTCCGCTTGCAGATTTCAATCCGCCGCTCATAGGTGTCCGCCTGGCCCTTTTCGTCAAAAGCCATGACCACGACCGCCGCCCCAAAGCGCTTAACGGTTTTGGCCTGGTGAATAAACTCTTCTTTCCCATTCTTGAGACTGATGGAGTTAACAATCCCCTTCCCCTGCACACATTTCAAGCCGGCCAAAATGATCTTCCATTTAGAGCTGTCGATCATAATCGGGATCCTGCTGATCTCCGGCTCAGAGGCAATGAGGTTAAGGAATTTGACCATGGCATATTCCCCGTCCAGCATTCCCTCATCCATGCAAACGTCCAGGACCTGGGCTCCGCCACGTACCTGATCTACCGCCACCTCCAGTGCCTGGTTGTAATCCCCGCTGAGAATCAGCCTGGCAAATTTTTTCGAACCGGTGATATTGGTCCGTTCCCCGATATTTACAAAATTCAGTTCTGGAGTGAAAATCAAAGGTTCCAGCCCTGAGAGCTTCAGTTCGTTTTGAATAGCCATGTTGATTTATTCGTCATTTAATACCAGATCCAGCCTTCTCGGCACATGTTTTTGTGCGATTTGCGCCAAAGCCGCAATATGTTCGGGGGTGGTGCCGCAGCAACCGCCCAGAATATTGATCCAGCCCTCCCGGAGAAAATCTTCCACCAGTTCCGCCATTTCCTCCGCCCCCTGATCATACTGGCCAAACTCATTGGGAAGGCCTGCATTGGGGTAGGCACTCACCAAGAAAGGGGCTTTCTCCGCCAAAATTTTCAGGTATGGGCGCAGTTCTTTTGCCCCTAAGGCACAGTTGAGGCCGACACTGAGCAAAGGCACGTGGGAAATGGAAATTAAAAAAGCTTCGGTAGTCTGACCGGACAATGTCCTCCCGGAGGCATCCGTAATGGTCCCGGAGACCATGATAGGAATGGCTCCTTCATTGGGTTCCAGGGGGAGGCCTCTTTCTTCAAAAACCTCCTGAATCGCATACAAAGCCGCTTTGGCGTTGAGGGTATCAAAGATCGTTTCCACCAACAAAATGTCCGCCCCGCCGTCCAACAATCCCTTTATCTGTTCTGCATAAGCTCCGGACAACTGATCGAAGGTGATTGCTCTGAATCCCGGATCATTGACATCAGGGGATATAGAAGCTGTCCTATTCGTAGGCCCGATGGCTCCTGCCACAAAGCGCGGTTGGTCGGGGGTTTTTGAGGAATAGTCCATCGCCACTTCCTTGGCCAGTTTGGCGGACTGGTGGTTTAATTCATAGGCAAGATGGCTCAGGTCATAGTCTTCCTGGGCGATAGAGGTACTGCTAAATGTGTTGGTTTCTATGATATCTGCCCCGATGTCCAGATAAGCCCGGTGGATTTCCTTAATAATATCCGGCCTGCTGAGGGAAAGCAGGTCATTATTTCCTTTTAATGATTTGGGGTGATCCTTCAGGCTATCAGTTCTAAAGTCCTCTTCAGAAAGCTTGTAGCGCTGGATCATGGTACCCATGGCACCGTCCAATATCATGATTTTTTGCTTAAGCTGTTGGAGTAATAATCCGGTCCTGTTGTTCATGCTCTTTTTATTTAAAA
>CAZHZP010000250.1:0-4077 GCA_964537165.1 uncultured Roseivirgaceae bacterium
GAACCGGAGAGGTACTGGAATGCGATTCTTCCAACGGCCATATTACCAATAGCAAAAAAGCCAAAAAGCTCTGGTCAAGGGAATACGAGAAAGGCTGGGAGCCCAAAATCTAAATAAAATCAATTAACAATAAACCCCAATATCATGACTAAGCCAGATGCTTCAAGAAGAGACTTTTTAAAAAAATCCGTTTTGACGACTGCGGGCTTGTCTACGCTGGGTGCAGCCAGCTTTTCCGCCAAAAGCTACGGGAAAATCCTCGGTGCCAACGACCGGGTGAACGTAGGCATCGTTGGTTTTTCCAACCGTTGCAGGCATTCCCTCATCCCGTCGATGCTGGACCACAGCAAGGAACTGAACTTTGAATTTACAGCGGTGTCCGACATATGGAACCGGAGGCGGGATGAGGCAGTGGCCTTTGTGCAAGAAAAAACCGGAAACACCATTGCCACTGCCAGAAACAATGAAGAACTGTACGAAAGAAAAGATGTGGATGTGGTCATCATCAGCACGGCTGACTTCCAACATGCCCTTCAGTGCAAGGAAGCCGTAGAAGCGGGCAGGGATGTATATGTAGAGAAACCTTTTGCCGAAACCATGGAAGACAACCGGGCAGCAAGGGAAGCGGTGGAACGGACCGGCAAAATCGTCCAGGTAGGCTCGCAGAGAAGAAGCGCACCAAACTATCATGCAGCCAACAACTTTATCCGCTCAGGAAAATTCGGCGACATCGTGATGGTAGAAATGTCTTGGAATGTCAACCAACCGGGCAGATGGCGCTTGCCGCAATTGACAAAAGAGATAAAGGAGCAGGACACGGACTGGAAACGCTTTCTGATGAATAGGCCCTACGAACCCTGGAATCCCAGGAAGTATCTTGAATACCGGCTTTTTTGGCCTTACTCCTCCGGCATTCCCGGCCAATGGATGGCCCATCAAATTGATACCGTCCACTGGTTTACCGGCTTAGACCACCCCAGGAGCGTGGCCGCCAACGGTGGGATCTACCTGTGGAAGGACGGCAGGGAAAACTTTGACACCATGACAGCGGTATTCGATTATGGCCCTATGGCTGACAAAGAAAAAGGCTTTCAAGTGGTATATTCTTCCCGCTTCACCAATTCAGCCGGGGGTACCAAGGAAATATATTATTCCAACGGCGGGGAGCTCAACCTGGACACAAACAAAGTCACGCCCAACGGAGGGCTTAGGGCCAACCACGCCCAAGCTATGGGAATGGAAGCCAATCTTCTGGATGAATTTTCTCTCTCAGAAATGGCTAAGGCAGAAACAGGCGCCAACACAGGGGCGGATCCGATGACCTCACTTCACATGAGAAACTGGATGGAATGTGTCAGAAGCAGGCAGCAGCCCAATGCCGATGTCATGGCTGGATACAACCATTCGATTGCAAACATCATGACAACCGCCGCATTGAGAACTGGCCAGTTTGTCACGTTTGACGAAAAGAGACAAGAAGTTTTGGCCGGAGGAAAAGTCTTTAAATATTGACCGTCTCCTGAAGTACAGCTTAGGAAGCCACGCATCCCGGTTCAGCCTCCCAGAGCAGGTTTGCGAATTGATATGATCTTCTCATCCAACCTTCACCCTATGGGCTCCTGCAAAGTCATTTCTCTGGCTATCTTGGCACTAATCGGTTCTCTGTATCATTCGTGCTCCCCGGCACAGGTAAAGGCGGAGGCAGACTCCGGAACAGTGGATGCCCCCGCCCTGCCTGTTGAGTTGATTAGAAATGAGGCTATGCAAAAGGTAGATATACTTGTCGGCGACGAGCATTTTACATCTTACCTATATACCGAAAACTTAAAAAAGCCGGTTCTTTATCCGATCAAAACCGCCAACGGCAGTTTGATCACCAGAGGCTTTCCGTTAGAAAACAGGCCGTTCGAGAGGACTGACCACCCGCATCACGTCGGCCTTTGGCTGAACTATGGCGATGTGAATGGCCTGGATTTTTGGAACAATTCAGACAACGTCCCGGAGAACAAAAAGTCGCGGTATGGCTCGGTTGTTCATCGGGACATTGTGCTAACGGAAAACGGGAAGACGCAGGGTAAGTTAGTTGTCACTGCCGATTGGGTGGATAGTCAAGGGGATGTACTGCTCAAAGAGGAAACTACGTATATTTTTCAAGGGTCAGAAGGGAAACGAACCATAGACAGAACCACTACACTTACAGCCCACAAGGAGGAGATCTCCTTTAAAGACAATAAAGAAGGGATGCTGGGGTTGCGCGTGGCAAGGGAACTGGAACACCCTTCAAATAAAGCGGAAAAATACACCGATGCGCAAAGTCAGCCTACCGAGTCCCCCACTGTCAACAAAGAAGGGGTGACCGGCATGTACAAAGGAAGTAACGGAATTATTGGTGAAAAGGCATGGGGCACGAGAGCCGAATGGATGACACTATCAGGAGAAATCAACGGAGAAAAAATCACTGTTGCTATTTTGGATCACCCTGACAATGTCGGCTATCCTACCTACTGGCATGTGCGTGGCTACGGTTTGTTTGCTGCGAACCCTTTGGGACAAAAAGCCTTAAGCGACGGTAAGGAAGAGCTCAGTTTTCAATTGAAGGCGGGAGAATCTGCCACCTTTGAATACAGGATCATTGTCTATTCGGGAAAGACCATACCAAACCTCCCAGTACAAACGGATTTCAAGGAGTTTGCCGGGTCGGTGAACTAAGCCTTAAAGATGCCTGGAACCTGTGCTTTTTCTAAAAGCCCTTCTTTATTCTTTTTAAACGTCCGTAAAAAAAAGCAATTTTGTATTTTTAGGCAACAAATGTGAGTGCCGCATTTCGGTACCACTTTTGAAGTCCAAGTTAGCATATCGTCACAAACCTCGTGGGCTGACGGCAGGAAAATTACCTTCTACAGCAGACTGATTAATATAAATCAATGGAAATAACGGTTGAAGTGTTTTTATTAGGGATTTCGATCCTTTTCTTTTTAAGTATTCTAGCGGGTAAGGCAGGCTATCGGTTTGGTGTCCCTGCCTTGTTGTTGTTTTTGACCGTGGGAATGTTGAGTGGCAGTGATGGCCTGGGTATTCAGTTTGAAAACCTCGCTGTTGCCCAAGCCATAGGCACGATCGCGTTATGTATCATTTTATTTTCCGGAGGTATGGACACCAAACTGGAAGAAATCCGGCCTGTCGCCGCTCAGGGCATTATTTTGGCCACCGTGGGGGTTTTACTGACCGCACTTTCTACCGGCTTTATCATATGGTGGATATTGGGCATGACCCATGAAGCCTTAGCAGTTAGTTTGATAACCTCCATGTTGTTGGCCGCTACCATGTCGTCTACGGATTCCGCTTCGGTTTTTTCCATACTACGATCCAAGGGTCTCAACCTCAAAAACAATCTAAAGCCCATGCTGGAGCTGGAAAGCGGCAGTAACGACCCCATGGCCTACATCCTAACCATCACCTTTATCGACCTGATGCTTCTTGACGGCTCTCCCAATTACTGGCAGGCTGGGGGTACCTTACTGTTGCAGTTGATCATCGGGGCAATGTCGGGATATTTTTTTGGCAAATTAGCGATCAAAGCCATCAACCGTCTACAGCTTGACAACAGTTCGTTATATACCATTTTAGTCTTCACCTTCTGTATCTTTATTTTTTCCTTCACCTACTTCATCAAAGGCAACGGCTTTTTGGCGGTGTACATCAGCGGCTTGGTGATCGGGAATTCCAGGTTTGTCCACAAACGTACCACCCTCAATTTTTTTGACGGATTGGCGTGGCTTAGCCAACTGCTGATGTTCCTTACCTTGGGCTTATTGGCAAATCCCAGTGAGTTGATAAGTATCATTGTTCCGGGCTTGTTGATCAGTGTGGCAATGATTTTAATCACCAGGCCGCTGAGCGTCTATCTTTGCCTGCTCCCTTTTCCCAAAATGACCACAAAGGACAAGGCTTTTATATCCTGGGTGGGTTTAAGAGGGGCGGTTCCCATCATATTTGCAATTTTAGCCCTCGCGGCAGGGGTGCCCCACGCCCGGCTCATCTTCAATATTGTCTTTTTCTGCACCCTGGTGTCTCTAG
>CAZHZP010000251.1:0-4070 GCA_964537165.1 uncultured Roseivirgaceae bacterium
AGAAAAGCCGACTGGCTTTGAAATTTCCTGGTACCTCAAAAACCAGTTGATGGGCAGCTACGGCAACCATGAGGTCAGGAACAATTCCCTGTCCAAGGCCATGGATTTGGAACTGCTGGAAGATGGCCGTTATGTGGCCGGGATCCTGACCGACGACCACCGGCTTTATGCCTCAAGGTCCGTGAAAGAGGCCTTTGTGTACCATCCCCGGCTACTGCGGCAAAAGAACTGGGAGGCAGTGCATATCTTCAGCCGGCAGTACTGGCTGGACCGGGAGGACTTGTTGGAGACGAAATTTATCAGCGCCTCGTTTTTCAAACCTTAGCATGTATGGTGTTTTTGTTAGTTCCGGGGGTTCCTGGACGAAGGAGCAAGTCGGTAAAGTTGCTTGGCTTTCAGTTTAACAAATACACGGATCCCCACCGCTATCCGCAGGAGGTACATCTCAATCCAAATGGTGACTATCCACGACCAACCTGAATATACCTTTGATGAGATATGCCGATGTGTTGTTGATGAAGGCTGAGGCTTTGATCATGCAGAACCAAAGCGGATGATCTGATCAATCAGGTACGGAGTAGGGCCGGGTTGCCCGCTATTTCCGGTGCGGATCTGGATGATTTGAAGCATGAAAGAAGGGTGGAGTTTGCCGGTGAATATACCGACCGCCACACGGACTTGATCCGTTGGGGAGATGCACAGGCGGCCTATGCCCAGCCTCAACTGGGGAGACAGCATATCAACAAGGAAGATCCAGACTCTCCTTACACCATTGAGGAGGTGTGGCCTGCCGGGAATTTTAACCCTTCCATTCACCATGTATGGCCTATTCCGCCCAATGACGTCAACAACGCCGGAATCGAGCAGAATGAGGGTTGGTAAAACTCCCTTAGCTTCTTTGGGGAGAAGGGGGACTTCCGAAGTGCCCCCTCCCACTTATAAGCCGAACCAGTTTCCCTTTTTTGCCAACCAGTTTGGATTTGAGGGGAACCGGTTCGGCTTTTTTATAAACTAGCCTGGCTCTGGGTTGAACTTGATAGGCTTTTTTGTGAATGGGTTCATTGGTGAGGTAAACTGGTTCTACTTTTTGGGAAACCAGATCGGCAATTGGGTGAACTGCTTCGATCCTGAGCTTAACTAGGTCGGTTTTTTTATAAACCAGTTTAGCTCAAAGGCGAACTTGGCAGTTTATATTTTAGACTGCCGGCACCTTTCGGAGAATCGATTGCCCGTATAGCGTCTTGGACAGGGATTTTTGATCCCGTGTAGAAGCAAAAAAGCCGGACGCAGAAGCCCGGCTGAATAACTCGTTAAACGAAAGAGGCGGATAATAGCGTGGTGGTCATTTCCCGTTGATTTTTAGTCCCACCGCTTCAATTCCCCCGAGTTCTTCTACTCTCATATACTGGATAAACTGGAATTTATACATCTGGCCGGGAGGCACGTCCATCCAAGGAAGGGTGTCATACTTAGTCTGCACATTACCAAATCCGTCCCCCAGGGGTTTGCCGGATTTCGGGTCAAACAGATGGATATTGATGAGCGAGTCCATCA
The DNA here is from genome assembly GCA_964537165.1 of uncultured Roseivirgaceae bacterium. GTDB lineage: Bacteria > Bacteroidota > Bacteroidia > Cytophagales > Cyclobacteriaceae > DATGMS01. The sequence goes on from CAZHZP010000251.1 coordinate 1,555, forward strand.
AGGTATTGCCCAAGCTGTCGGCCAACAAGTAACGGATATAGAGGTTATGAAACTCATAGGTGTCGTTGTACCTGACGCCAAGGAGAGCGGTGGAAGCGTTTGGGTCCACCACTTCGACCTCAAAGCTAGCGGTGTCTTCTAAGCTCCAGTGCAGCTCTTGCATGCCGTGATATTCCTCAAAGATCCTATCAGAATCACAGGAGGCTGCAATCCCTAAAAACAACAAGAACAAAAACAGCTTATTCTTTCCCTCCATCCGAATTGTTTTTGTTTTGCCCGCCTTTTCCGCGGTTTCTGGAGAAATTTCTTCTTCTATTGCTGTTCCCCTCCTTGGCTTTGCTTTCTGCATTGGCTGCCGGATCATTGGTTTTAGGAGCTGCACCCTTTACCTGATCTTTTGGTTGGCGCCTCCGGCTGTCGGTTGCCTTTTTGGCGGGGCGATTCTTACGGCTTTTTTCACGTGGTCCGCCCTGCTCTGTAGTAGCGGCCACTGGTTTCTCTTCTGCTTTTCCTTTAGGAGCCGGGGTTGCACCGTTTTGGGCAGGTTTGGCTTTTTTCTTTTTCTTCTTTTTACCCTGGCTGCTAAACTTCTTATCCAGCAATTCAAGATCGCGGTTGGATTTGCTCAGATCCTCTTCTCCTTCGAAGGCCTTGTCCTGCTTGAGGTTGAATGGCTTGACACCTTTTTTGTTTTGCTCAATGATTTCCCTTACTCTATCGCAGTCGATAGAGTGCCAGTTGTTGTCATTGTTGTAGCTAAACCACATCAATTTTCGGAAGATGTCGGTTTTTTGAAGCTTGGCGCTTCCTGCCTCCGTCAATAAGGGCTTGTCCACATTGGGGATATCCTTTAGTGCCGACAGGTAAGTATCCAATTCGTAATTCAAACAACATTTCAGCCGGCCGCATTGCCCGGATAGTTTGCTGGGGTTGAGAGAGAGGTTTTGATACCGGGCAGCAGAGGTGGATACACTCTTGAAATCGTGGATCCAGGTGGAACAGCATAGCTCCCGGCCACACACGCCCACGCCACCAATCCTGCCTGCTTCCTGCCGGAGACTAATCTGGCGCATCTCGATCCTGATCCGGAATTCCCCCGCCAACAATTTGATCAACTCACGGAAATCCACACGGTCATCCGCAGAGTAGTAAAAAGTCGCTTTGGAATTGTCGGCCTGATATTCTACATCCGATAGTTTCATCTGGATGCCGAGCTCATCAATGATTTGTTTGGACCGGTATAAGGTAGGGATTTCACGGTTTTTGGCTTCCGCCCATTTGTCCAGATCTTTTTGCGTGGCAATCCGGTAAATCTTCAGGATATCATCATTGTCCTTGATCTTACGCTTCTGCATTTGGAGCCTCACCAGTTCGCCCTGAAGAGAAACATAACCGATATGATGTCCGTTAGGGACATCTACCACGATAGGATCGCCGGTGGTCAACCGGAGCTGGTTGGTATTCCTGTAATACTCTTTTCTCCCTCCTTTAAATTTAACTTCAACAATATCAAACTTATCTACTTCTGGAATGCCCATATGGGACAGCCAGTCGAAAGAGTTCATTTTATTGCAATCGCTCGTACCACAAGTACCATTATTCTGGCAGCCTCCTGTCCCGGAGGTGGTAGAGCAGCTGTTACATCCTGCCATTCGTTATATATATTTAGTGGAGGTCTTCCCTCCGTATGACGGATCAGGTAGGCACCTTGGCATCATAACGCAGCATATCCTGTCCGATATCCTTGCGGTAATAATGGCCGTCCCAACTGATCTGGTTTACCCGGTTATAGGCCTGGGCAATGGCCTCCTTAATATCGACTCCCTTGCCTGTGATCCCCAGCACGCGTCCCCCGTTGGTTTGCATATTACCGGCTTGGTCCGCTTGGGTGCCTGCATGGAAGGTAAAGGTGGATTGATGGGCGGGAGTTGACAGTCCCTCGATTTTGCTTCCTTTGCTATAGTCCCCGGGATACCCTCCCGCTACCATGACGACAGTCGCGGTAGCGCTAGGATCAATCTCCAAGCTGTAACCCGAAACATTTTTGGTACCCACGGCATGGAGAAGATCGACCAAGTCGCTGTTGATACGGGGCAATACTGCCTGTGTTTCCGGGTCACCCATCCTGACGTTGTATTCGATCACCCAGGGATCACCTTCCACATTCATCAGTCCGATAAACAAAAACCCTTTATAGTCGATTCCTTCTTTTAAAAGACCTTCTACGGTGGGTTTTACCACCCGTTCTTCTACTTTTTCCATAAAGGCCCGATCCGCAAACGGTACCGGGCTCACTGCTCCCATGCCGCCTGTGTTGAGGCCGGTGTCCTGTTCGCCTATGCGTTTATAATCCTTCGCTTCGGGAAGGATCTTATAATTTAGCCCATCGGTGGCTACAAACACAGACAGCTCTATCCCCGACAGGTACTCTTCTACCACCACTTTGCTGGAGGCAGCCCCAAATTTACTTTCCAGAAGCATTTCTTTCAAGCCTTTTTCTGCTTCTTCATAAGATT
>CAZHZP010000252.1:0-4066 GCA_964537165.1 uncultured Roseivirgaceae bacterium
AGGACAGTCGGGCGTTCTTTTTTAAGTTTAAATTTCTATAAATGAGTATGAAAATTAACAGCACCATCACAAAACCTCCCAGGATCAGTGACACAACGGCCTTCTGCTTCTTTAAGGCTTCGGACTGGATATAGAGCTGGGCTTCCTGAATGTCTTTGTCTTTTTTGAGCAAAGCTATCTCACCTTCCTTTTTTTCAAAATCATACGAAAGCCTGATGCCTTCGATCTTGGTTTCCTGCTCTACCAGATTGATGCTGTCTTTATAAACCTGGGAAACCTTATAATAGGCTAAAGCCTGGGCAGGATTGGAGGTCTTTTCATACAAGTGGGCCAATTGCGCTGCATTGTTTTTAATCAATTGCTTATGACTTAATTCTTCAGCCAAAGACAGAGACTGGTGGTAATGATCCTTAGCCACCGCAAGGCTTCCCTTCTTCAGAAACAGATCCCCTAGAGAATGATAGACGTCCGCCTGTTTGCTTCGATTGTTAATTTGTTGAAAAATAGCCAATGCCGTTAGGTAAGACGACTCCGCTTCTTCCAAGTCTAGCCCCTCTGCCAGGTAGTTATGCCCGTAAAATTCGTGGGACATACCCAGCCCGAAAGAATCGTCCATCCTCTGATTGATGTCCAGCAGTTTTGCCAAATATACCCGAGCGGTATCATATTGTTTGTTTTGTGTAAAATAATCGCCGATGGACAAATAGTTGATCGCTACTCCCCTGTTGTTGTTTTGTTGTTCCTCCGCCCGCAAAGCCTGAAGGAAATATTGCAATGCTTCCTCCTTTCTTTCCGGGATATTGATTAAAGTGTTCCCGAGACCATTATTTGAAATGGCAATATTCCTTAAGTCCCCTACCGACTCTGCCACTTTCAAAGCTTCTAAGAAATAGCTTACTGCCTGATCATACAGTTGATCATATCTTGCGGCCACGGCGGCGTTGTTGGCAAAACGCATTTTGTAATAGGGCAACACGTCTCTGTCTTTCACCAATTCATAGGCTTTGGTATGCAAGGGAAGGGCTTTGGCGTAATGTTGGTGAAACCGGTGTATCAAACCCAGATTATCCAGTGCCCTCGCGTAGACCAGGTCATCCTGGATAAACTCTGCCTGTTCGGCGGCCTGCATCGCATAGAAATAATCTTGCTCGTGCTGACCTTGCTCATGGTAAGCCCTGGATAAGTCGATACCTGCCAGTACTTTGGTAGAATCATGGCTTTCTTCTACCAGCTGCATTTTCAGACTGTCGATCTTAGCATTGGACTGTCCATACACGAACCAAGGCGCCACTAGCATTAATAAAGATAAAATCGTTACATTCATGACCTTACAGGTTCAAAGTAGGATGAAAGGCGGAATTTTTTGACTAAGGTACTAAGGCTAAAGGTAGAAATCCATTCTACTTGATCAATAGACCATTCTGAACTATTATAGGAGGGTTTTCATTGAGAAACACTTACCACAAGCCGAATTTACCCAAAACTCAACCAAATGGTTATTCTACTCACTAATAAAGTTTAAGTGCTCATTACCTATTTTTTGTTTTGCGATCGTTTCGGAATATCGTGCAATCATTTAAAAACAACAACATCATGAAAAAATTATTTTTACTACTTTTTCTCGGAGCAATCTCAACTTCATTATTTGCCCAGAAAGGCTTGAACCAATTAAGTATAGGTGCTGAAGTAGGACTTCCGACGGGTACTGTGAGCAATGCACTGAATGTGGGCTTAGGCGGCACTGCCAAAGGCCTATACGGAGTCGGCGAAGCAGGCCAAGTGGGGATGACGCTAGGCTTTATCCGTTATGGCTATAGTGCCAATACAGGCGGTGCAAGTGCGTCGATGAATGTCATTCCCATCATGCCCGGATACAGGCATCATTTTGACAACCTGTATGCTGAAGGCCAAGTGGGTGTTGCGATCGTCAGCAGCAGTTTCAGCTATGGTGGCTACTCCTCTTCTGCCTCTACCAGCAACGCTTCCATCGCTATTGGAGGAGGTTATCTTTACGATAACTTTGATTTTTCTCTAAGGTACCAAAGCTATGGAACTGGATTTGGAACTCTGGGACTTCGAGTGGCTTATAATATAAGCCTTAATATTTAAAAATTGTTTAAGGACGGGTACTTTTTACTATCCATTCCCTTTGGGTATTTTTTTAGATAATGGATTGCGAGATGATACTCCTCCGGATTTATTCCGGAGGGGTAACATCTTTAAAACCAGCGTTAAATGAAAAAGGAATATTTATCCTGTTCCAACATATACACAGCTATTTCCCTTCTCAACTTCTTGGTATTGATAAGCTCTGCTTTGGTAAAGCGTTTCAAACCCATCAGCATCATCTTCTGCTCATCTCCTGTCACAAAGCCGGCAATGGCTTCCTTGGCTGAAAAATTAATTTTCTCCACCGCTTCAAACAGATAGACCTTGGCCATGGCGATCTGGTATTTACTGGATTCATCTCCTTTTTTGTTGGCAAGCTTCTCGGCTCTCAGGATGGTGGATTCGGCGGCATAGATTTCGATCATGATGTCCGCGAGGTTCATCATGATCTCCTGCTCTTCTTCTATTTTGTCCTGGAAGGTTTGGGCGGCCTTTCCGGCAACCATCAGAAATACCTTTTTTAAGTTTTTGAGTACTTCCTTTTCCCTGGCAAACAACAGGGTAGTATCTACACTCTCAAAAGACGGCACAGCGGTCAGCTCTTTGGCTACATCCATGGCCGGGCCGTAAATATTCACCTCACCCTTTAACGCTCGTTTTAGCAGCATACCCACCATCAGCATGCGGTTGATCTCACTGGTACCCTCGTAAATACGGGAAATCCTCGCGTCTCGGTACGCCCTCTCCATGGGTACGTCCGCCGAGTAACCCATTCCACCGAAAACCTGTACGCCCTGATCGACCACGTAATCCAACACTTCAGAACCGTGTACCTTGGCAACCGCGCATTCAATGGCAAACTGCTCCATGCCTTTTAGCTTGGCCTGGTTTTGCTCCAATCCGTCAGCGACCAATCCCGCAATCCGGTCTTCGATATCCTGCCCCGCCCGATAACAAAGGGATTCACTGGCAAACGTCTTTATGGCCATCTCGGCAAGCTTACTCTGGATAGCACCAAACGTGGCAATGGACGCCCCAAATTGCTTTCTTTCTTTGGCATATCGCAGGGAGAGATTGATGACCCGTCTACAGCCTCCCAATACCCCAGCTCCCAACTTGACCCTGCCTACGTTGAGGATATTGACAGCGATCTTAAATCCATTTCCCCTTTCAGAAAGCAGATTTTCAACGGGCACCGGACAATCATTAAAAAACACCTGCCGGGTAGAGGAACCTTTGATGCCCATCTTTTTTTCCTCCTCATTCATCGTGATCCCTCCAAAATTCTTTTCGACAATAAAGGCGGAAAGATTTTTATCCTCATCTATTTTGGCAAAGACAATGAATACATCGGCAAAACCGGCATTGCTGATCCACATTTTTTGCCCGTTGAGCAAGTAGTGCTTTCCCTCAGGGGATAAGACCGCTTTTGATTTACCGCTGTTGGCATCGGATCCGGCATCAGGTTCGGTAAGACAGTAACAGGCAGCCCATTCGGCAGTAGCTAATTTGGGAAGGTATTTTTGCTTTTGTTCCTCCGTGCCATAATACAGTATAGGCAAGGTGCCTATACCCGTGTGGGCGCCATAGGTAGTGGAAAAGGATCCGGCGCAACCGATGATATCCGCTATTAACATGGAAGTATTGAAACTCATGCCCATTCCACCGTATTCCTCGGGCACAGATATGCCCAGTAATCCCATTTCTCCGGCTTTACGCAGAATCCGCGGTACCAAATCCGGATCTTTCATGCTGTCGATCTGCTCCGCAAAAGGCATGATTTCCATATCAATAAAATCCTGACAGGCCTGGGCCATCATTTGCTGTTCCTCGGAAAATTCTTCCGGTATAAATATATCTTCAGCGGTCGTTTCACGAATGAGAAATTGACCTCCTTGAATCGGATTGCTGTTGTTAGTTTTCATACGATGTTTCTTCTTGATGTGAGATATGAGTA
>CAZHZP010000253.1:0-4057 GCA_964537165.1 uncultured Roseivirgaceae bacterium
AATCTTTCAATTTCCTCTACAGAATAGACGTTGGTATCGAAGGCCTTGGTTCCCTGCTCATTTCTGCCCCGGGGTTCACCGAAATAAACTCCACCCGTCAGTTCCCTGAGAAACACCAGATCCGTACCTTCGATTCTGTCCCGCTTCAGAGGGGACTTATGCAACAGGGAGGGAAAAGTAAATGTCGGACGGACATTGGCAAAGAGCCCTAATTTCTTCCTCATTTCCAGCAGTCCTTGTTCCGGTCTGACTTTGGCTTTGGGATCATTGTCATATTTAGGATCACCGATAGCCCCGAAAAGCACCGCATCCGATTGAACACAGATGTCGTGGGTAGCATCGGGATAGGGATTCCCTACCTGGTCAATGGCCGTGGCACCCACAATAGCTTCTGTAAAAGTAATGTTGTGATTGAATTTTTGTCCTACGGCCTTTACTACTTTAACCGCTTGGTCAATCACTTCCGGGCCAATACCATCACCGGGCAATAGCGCTATATTCATTTCCATAGAGGTTCTTTTTTTCTGAGTTGGTGTTATTTAGATTTTCAATAATGTTTAACATTTTCTCGGTGGCCTTCATGGCCGCAATGGTTTGGTCACTATCCAAGCCTTTGGTCTTAAAAATTTTGCCATAGTCCCAGGTGATGATACACTCCACAAAGGCATCCGTCTTCCCTCCGGGAGGAATGCTGATATGGAAATCGGTCAGTCTGGGAAGCTCTTTGTCCAGTGATTTATATATCTTCCTCAAGGCTTTCATAAAGGCATCGTATTGACCATCCCCCGAAGCATTCTCCTCATAGTACTTGTCGTCGATTTTCATGCGGATCTGTACGCAAGGCTTAAGTCCCTGAGAATGTACCATGTGATAGCCATCGATGGTAATCCTCATTTGAATGGAGTTGTTTTGGAGTACATCAGAAATAATGTATGGCAAATCCTCTGTCGTCACCCTTTCCTTTTTGTCTCCCAGCTCAATGATCCTCTGTGTCACCTTGGTTAGTTCATCCTGTTCCAGGGAAATCCCCAACTCCATCAGGTTTTTCAGGATATTGGCCTTTCCGGAAGTTTTGCCCAAAGCATATTTCCTTGTCCTTCCAAACCTTTCCGGCAGCAGATCGCTGAAGTACAGGTTTTTCTTGTTATCCCCGTCGGCATGGATCCCGGCAGTCTGGGTAAAAACATTCTCCCCTACCACCGGCTTATTGGAAGGGATATGCAGACCCGAAAACTGTTCGATCAATTTGCTGATTCGGTAGATTTTGTTTTCCTGAACGGAAAGCTTCAAATCGGTAAAATCCTTAATCACTGCCACCACACTCTCGAGAGGAGCATTACCCGCCCGTTCTCCAAGGCCGTTGACGGTGGTATGGATACCTTTGGCCCCGTTTCTTACCGCCTGCAATACATTGGCGATGGACAGGTCATAGTCATTATGCGCATGAAAGTCGAAGTGAAGCTGTGGGTATACCTGGGTGATTTCGGACATGAACTGCGTCACCTCATCCGGTTGCAACAATCCCAACGTGTCGGGGAGCATGATCCTCCTTACTTTAAGCTTTGACAGGAAGTCGATCAAAGCCAAAGTATAGTCCGGGGAATTGCGCATGCCGTTGCTCCAGTCTTCGAGATACACATTCACCTCTATGCCTTTGCTGATAGCGTATTCGATACAATTTTTAATTTCATCGAAATGCTGCTCGGGAGTCTTCTTCAGTTGGTGTACCAAATGGTTGAGCGAGCCCTTGGTGAGGAGGTTCAAAATCTTGGCACCCGCTTCTATCATCCAATCCACCGACTTGGGCGTATCTACGAATCCCAGCACTTCTACCCGGTCCAAATAGCCTTTTTCTTTAGCCCAATGGGTAATCTTCTTCACCCCTTCAAGTTCCCCCTCAGAAACCCTGGCAGATGCTACCTCGATACGGTCCACCTTCATCTCCTCTAACAGCAATTTGGCGATCTGAAGTTTTTCGGAAGGAAGGAACGCTACCCCCGAGGTCTGTTCTCCGTCCCTCAGGGTAGTATCCATGATTTCAATTTTCTTTTGGAGCCCCATTTTCTCAGGTTAACGTTCTATAAGCAGCCACAAAATTTATCTCGTCTGCGCAAAAGCCACAATTTCATCTTTGATGTTCAATAAGTAATCGATGTCATCAAAGCCATTTTTCATGTTTTCTTTTTTATAGAAATTGATGTCAAAGGATTCCGACTCACCTGTGGCCAACAGCGTGATGGTTTGCTTGTCGATATCTACTTCAACTTCTGCTTTGGGATCCTTTTCCACAGCTGCAAATATTCCCTCCACAAATTCCGGAGAAACCGTTACCGGAAGCACCCCGATGTTCAGGCAGTTATTTTTAAATATATCCGCAAAGAAACTGGAAACCACACACCTGAAACCGTAATCATACACGGCCCATACAGCATGTTCCCGGCTGGATCCGGAACCGAAGTTTTTACCCGCGACCAGCACTTTTCCGCTGTAAGTAGGATCGTTGAGCACAAAATCGGGCTTCGGATCGCCCTCTTTATCATATCTCCAGTCCCTGAACAGGTTATCGCCAAAGCCCTCCCTTTCGGTAGCTTTCAGAAATCTAGCCGGGATGATCTGGTCGGTATCCACATTTTCCGTAGGCAAAGGTACCACGGTGCTGGTCAATACATTAAATTTATCGTAAGCCATGTTATTTCTGTTTTTTGGTTAAAATACATCCCGGGGATCAGCGATTTCACCGGTTATCGCCACTGCGGCCACAGTCAAAGGACTGGCCAAAAGCGTCCTTGATCCAGGTCCTTGACGGCCCTCAAAATTTCTGTTTGAAGTTGATACCGCATACTTACCCGAAGGGATCTTGTCATCGTTCATCGCGAGGCAGGCGGAGCATCCCGGCTGCCGCAACTTGAACCCAGCCTCTTCGAGAATGGTCACCAATCCTTCTTCTATTGCTTTCTTCTCTACTTCTCTTGATCCTGGCACGATCCAAGCAGTAATGTTGTCGGCTTTCTTCTTGCCTTTTACGAACTGGGCTACGGAACGTAAATCCTCAATCCTTCCATTGGTACAGCTTCCCACAAAGACATAGTCGATTTTTTTGCCTTTCATCGGCTCGCCGGGCTGGAAGCCCATATAGTCCAAAGCCTTCAAGAAAGTCTTCTTGTTACTGCCCTCCAATCCGTCCGCGGAAGGAATGCTGTCTTTCACTTTAATCCCCATGCCGGGATTCGTACCGTAAGTGATCATGGGTTCGATATCGGCGGCGTCAAAGGAATATTCTACATCAAATGCTGCTCCTTCGTCTGTCTTCAAGGTTTTCCAGTGAGCAACAGCTTGGTCCCATTCTTCTCCCTTAGGTGCATATCTTTTACCCTTTAAGAATTCGAAGGTTGTTTCATCAGGAGCGATCAATCCGCCACGGGCACCCATCTCAATACTCATGTTGCAAATGGTCATCCTGGCTTCCATGCTAAGGCCCTCGATAGCTGACCCGGCATATTCAAGGAAATAACCCGTTCCACCACTTGCCGAAATCTTGGAGATAATATAGAGAATGATGTCTTTTGACGTAACGCCTGGCCCCAATTCACCATCGACGGTTATCCTCATCTTCTTGGGCTTGGACTGCATGATACATTGCGTGGCAAAAACCATCTCTACTTCTGAGGTACCGATTCCGAAAGCAATGGCACCGAAAGCCCCATGCGTGGACGTGTGGCTGTCCCCGCAAACGATCGTCATACCAGGTTGGGTGATCCCCAGCTCGGGACCGATCACATGGACAATCCCGTGGTGGTCTGTGCCCAAATCATGGAGCTCAATCCCGTATTTGGCGCAGTTCTCCCGCAACTTCTCCACCTGCATCCGGGAAAGCTGGTCTTTGATGGTCTGGTCCTGGTTGATGGTAGGAACGTTGTGGTCTGGTGTCGCGATGGTTCTTTCGGGATACAACACCGTATTTCCTCTTTTTTCAAGGTTTAGAAAAGCCACTGGACTGGTCACTTCATGGATAAAATGTTTATCGATGAAGAATACATCCGGACCTTCAGGGACAGAT
>CAZHZP010000254.1:0-1831 GCA_964537165.1 uncultured Roseivirgaceae bacterium
TCCCGTGCTCTCTCATCCAATAGAAAGTCTATGCTCACCTCGTCAGCGCCAATCAATTTGGCATTTGCCCGACTTCTTACCACGTTGATGTCCGCCGCAGCGCTCTCCATATCGCCTTTTCGGAAATAAGCTTCTGCTCTAAGCAAGTAAGTCTCCGCCAACCTCATCACGATAATCTCGTTGGAAGTTCTTCCAGCAGTTACATCATCATTCCGTGGCTCACCGTCTATTTTTCTAAACCATGGATAATATTGACGAAGTGTGTCCAGTTTTTGGTCTGTAAAGGTGCCATCTTCCAAGGTTACATATAAATCTCCTTTTGCATCTTTGGCGGTGTAAATCTGCTTTCCAAAATACTCGGGATCAGCTGGATTATCGTAGAAAAAAACGCGGCGGATATTATGCTTCGAGTTTCGCATATCATTCGGATCCAATTGCCAAATCTCATATTCCAGATAATCTAGCGGGATCATGACACCAATGCCGCGCTGTAAGCTGTCCGTGGGAATGTTGGACACGCCATTAGGTGTGCGTATTCTATCATATTCTGGAGCCCATAACCGAATATGATTGTTCCCTCCGTTTATGCCCTCGTCGCCAGTTCCACCGCCGAGCGTGAAGTTTTCAAACTGCCAGCTAAAAATCACTTCAAGATTACCCGATGCGCGATTTTGTTGATTAGTCCAGAATAGGTCAGAAAACGCGTCACCTTCACGACTTAAGTCACCAAACCGGTTAGTCATCAACTGGTAGTGTCCGGCTTGTCCATCTATTACCGTGCTTGCAGCCTCTATAGCTCTATCGTAGAAGGATGCATCCCCAGTCTCCATACCGAGACTAATGTAAACTTCTGACAGGAGATGGTAGGCTGCCGCTTTGTAGATGCGTCCGTTTGACTCATTGACTACTGCGGGAAGCTCAACACCTGCTTCTTCAAGATCCTTTTGGATAAATTGCAATACTTCCAGTTTTGAAGCTCTCCGGAAATCAAACTTGGGCTCTGAAACTTGGTTAGCAACAATGGGCACACCACCGTACAAGTTAACCAGGACGTTGTATGCGTAGGCTCTGAAAAACTTCGCCTGACCCGAAAAGTTCATCCGTGCCTCCTCTCCTATTTCCCCCTCCGTAGTTTCCAGATTGTCCAAAATCAAATTGCTCTGTCTGATCATCTGTCGATACGCCCAATCCCAGTATTTCAATACCGGTTCAAATTGGGAGTTCAAAAGGTTATAATCTTTGAACCCCCGGCTGTCCGGCCTCCCCCATTCCACCAGATCAGTGCCTAAACTCATATAGTCAAAATTGACCCCTCCTAAAGCATGTTCTTCTCTTGCTGCCCGGTATAATGCAACTGTAGCTGCCTCAAACCCGGCTTCATCCACTAGCAAGTTTTCGGGACTAAAACGATCCAGAGGGATTTCTTCCAAAAAAGAATCTTTACATGCTCCCAACGTTAAACAAACGCCCAATAAACAAGTTACGAGCAGGTATACACCCTTGATATTTCTAATCGGTCTTATCCGGTTCTCCATGATCTTCTAAATGTTTAAAATTGAATGTTCAATCCTACTGTATAACTCTTAAGTAAGGGGCCATTATCTCCAGCCCCTCTTCCACCTCCTCCGAATTCTGGATCCCAGCCTCTCCAATCTGTCCAGGTGACCAGGTTTTTACCACTGACATATACTTTGGCATGTGTGAGCTTGAGCTTATCCATAAAAGAGACAGGAAGGTCATAGGAAAAAGAGACATCCTGCAACCTCACAAAACTTCTCGTTTGATAAAACTGATACCCTAAAGGGTTGCGGTAATTGATAGCAGGATGGGT
>CAZHZP010000254.1:1931-4047 GCA_964537165.1 uncultured Roseivirgaceae bacterium
CCCGGCTTGGAGCCTGGGATTAATGAAAGATCCTCATCCCCCTCTTGGTAAATCCCATCGAATACATAATCAAAATTGGAACCTAGAGGGTAACCTATAAACCAATTGCTGGCGATGTCATCATCCTCTACACCATCACCATCCAGATCATTTCCCGTGAGTTTGACGATTTTATTCCTATTAAACGAAAAAACGATACTCGTATTCCAGACAAAGTCCCTTTGTTGAACGTTGGTCGAATTGAATGCTATCTCAAGCCCTCTGTTTTCGGTTTCACCTATGTTCCTCAAAAAAGAGGTGAACCCAGACATATTCGGAATTCTTTGACTCAGCAAAAGATCGTTGGTGTGGGTTTGATAATAATCTAGGGAACCGCTTATACGACTATTAAATAATCCAAAATCTAAGCCCACATTGGTACTGGTAGTAGACTCCCAGCCTAAATTTGGATTCCCCATCGAAGTGGTGTATAATCCAACAGAAGGCGAGTTCCCATCCCCAAAAACATAATTGACCTGACCGACATTACTTAAGGAAGAATACCTGCTTACTCCTCTGTTGCCATTTTGACCCCAAGAAAGGCGCAGCTTCAAAACATCCACATGAGGATAGTCGATGAGAAAGTTCTCATCAGACATATTCCAGCTTAATCCGATCGCAGGAAACACCCCGTATTTGTTTCCGTTCCCAAACGCAGAATATCCGTCTCGACGCACAGTAAGGTCCAGGATGTATTTGCCTTTGTACCGATAGCCTGCCCGGGCCATGGTAGAGATTTGTTGGCTTTCGCCGGCTGCAGTATTAATCGCAAAATTTTCTCCTATCTCCAGGCCGTGATAACCCAATGCATCATTGAATATGTTGTCACTGGATAAAGATGAGCTTTCATCTTGATCGGCATATATCCCGTACAGCAAAGTGAGATTTATAGAGTGGTCGTCTGTGAGGATCTGGTCATAACGAAGGATGTTTTCGACCGTTACACTTTGGTATTCAGAATGAAATTTATCACCACTTCCTAGATTGAAGAACTGCTCTCTTTTGAAAATCGGCCTATAATTGAACCGTTTCACATTTCTCTGGGTGTATCCCACATTAAGTTTATAAGACAAACCTTCTATAGGTAATATTACGTCTGCATATGTGTTCGAAAACAACGTTTTCGTAACATCCAAGTTGTCGTAAAGCAAGGTCTTCGTTAGCGGGTTTGTCACAGCGCCAATGTTCATGGGCTGGGGTCTAGGAACACCATCTTCATAGAACAAATTGGCATAAGGGCTGATTTGAGTGGCCATGCCCAAATCCGCGCGGTTGCCCGAGACATCTTTTACACTATAACCGCTATTGGTTCCGACGCTTAACCAGTCAGTAATAGCCACATCCAGGTTGAATCTTGCGCCGATACGACTAAAGTTGTCACCCATCACCGGCGATTTCACATTGGAATAAGAGCCGGACAAATAATAATTAACCCGTTCCGTTCTTCCTGACACCGAAAGTTCATTGCTGGAGAGGGGGGCTTCCTGACGAATTTCCTCCAAAGGATTGATAGAAAGCCCCCTTTCCATATTTTCCAATTCTAAAATTTGAAATGGCAAGACCCCTCCATCTGCCTTTTCCGAATCTTTTCGTACAGCTATGTATTGTTCGGCATCTAAATAATCCGGCACCCTGGCAAAGTCAGAAAACCCATAGTATGAATTAAGGGTAATTTGAGGTTTTGAGCTCGTTCCTCTTTTTGTCGTCACTAATATTACACCATTTGCGGCTAAGGAGCCATATATTGCGGAAGAACTCGCATCCTTTAATATATCGATGGACTCTATATCATTTGGGTTGATATCGGATAAGCTACCGCCAGAATAAATCACTCCATCCAGAACAATTAATGGGGAATTACTTGCTGAAATGGAATTTCGGCCGCGTATAATGATAGAAGCATCTGACCCAGGTCTTCCGTTGTCTGTAACCGTGACCCCTGCCACGGTACCCCTTAAACTCTGAACAACATTGACATTAGGCTGAAGGCGGGATTTCTCTAGGTCAGCTCTCGAAACAGCCCCCGTTAAGTCCCTCTTTTGGGACGATCCATACCCTACCACCACCACTTCATCTA
>CAZHZP010000255.1:0-4043 GCA_964537165.1 uncultured Roseivirgaceae bacterium
GGGGGGAGGAAGTATTGTCCCTGCTCCAAAACTTTATCGATGAAGGGCATATGCTGGGGCTGAAAGACCTTCGGGTGGTGCACGGCAAAGGGGACGGGATTCTGCGGGAAGTCACGAGAAACCTGCTGAGCAGCATGTCCAGCGTCGCCAAATACCAGGACGAACATGCCGATCGGGGAGGCTCCGGGGTGACTTTGGTGACTTTGCGTTAGGGAGGTGACCCCACTTATCGATCAAACCGTTGTACTTTTCTGCTAAAACAGCCATGATGTCTTTGCTGGGTTTCAAATAGCAAACACCGCCTACGGAATCTGCGCCTGTTGCAGCATAGGAATCGTTTAGGGAGTTGATAAACAGTCTGTTCCAGCTTGATCCGTCATTTCAGAACAATGAAATAGCCTGGTATATATGGTTGAAATAAAGTTTCGGGAGAATTGCTTCAAAGCTGTTATTGTTAATTAAATCCCGCCAATCTCTTTATTTTTTCGATAAAAGATGCCTTATTTATTCCTGTTTGTGTCGGCTGTGCCATATAAAGGGTGAATCAGCCGGTGGCATAAGGTTATTTTCTGTCATCAACCTATGCCAAAAATCCGGTTAGAAGCCAGACGTGGAAAAAAGACCGGCCGAAAGATGCGCCTTTCGCCCGCTGTTGTCCGGCGTGATGATGTGGATACCCCTTCTGTGACCGGATAAGTCAAGTGCTGTGTTGGAGCCGAAAACAACCTCTTTCTTGAAACAAATACAATAAACCTACATATGAAAGTAGCCAATAGAAGAGCATTCTTGAAGAACAGTAGCGTACTGACGGCATCTGCTTTTTTGATGCCTTTGATCAATCTGGCGGCGCAGAAGGGAAAATTAAGGGTCGCGATGGTGGGGACAGGGGTAAGAGGTATAGGGATGTGGGGGACATCGGTCCAGGCCGAGTACCATGACATTTTGGAATTTGCCGCTCTATGCGATGTGAATCCAGGACGGGTAGCCTACGCCAAGGAGAGGATGCAGGTTGATTGTCCGGTCTATACGGACTTCGACAAAATGATGAAGGAAGCGAAGCCTGATACCTTGATCGTTGCGACGACCGATTCCACCCACCACGAATACATCATCAAAGGCCTGGAAGCGGGGGTGTCGGTGATTTCCGAAAAGCCGATGACCACCGACGAACAAAAATGTCAGGCCATATTCGATGCCGAAAGAAGAACAGGCAACAAGATTATAGTGACATTCAATATGAGGTACACGCCTTATGTACAGCAAATATGGGAATTGTTACGGGCCGGCGAGATAGGGAATATAAAATCCGTAGACCTCAATTGGTACCTGGACACCAGTCACGGGGCAAGCTACTTCAGGCGTTGGCATGGGGAGAAAGAACATGGAGGCACTTTGTTGGTGCACAAATCCACCCACCATTTTGACTGTTTGAATTATTGGGTGGATTCTGAGCCCGAGGAAGTGTTTGCTTACGGTTCTTTGGACTTTTATGGAGCGAAAAACAGCCCTTTCCACCATACTCATTGCCGTCCCTGTCCACACAAAGCCAGTTGTAAATTCTACTGGGATATCACCAAAGACAAAGGGTCGATGGATTTGTATGTGGCCCATGAAGAGCATGATGGTTACCTGCGGGATGGCTGCGTGTTCCGAAAGGACATCGATATTTACGACACCATGGCCGTGCAATACAAATACGCCAACGGTGTTCCGGTTAACTATTCTTTAACCGCTTTCTCTCCCTACGAAGGGTATCGCCTGGCGATTAATGGTACCAAAGGAAGGCTGGATGCCTGGATCAAATCATCTATGCCCACTGGTGTTCCCCCTTACCAGGAGATTACCATTACTTCTTTATTCGGAAATGTCAAAACTATCCAGGTCGTCCCCCAGGCTGGCGGACACGGTGGTTCCGACCCGAGACTTAAGGATAATGTTTTTAGGAATCCCTCCAGCGAGGATACCTATAGGCAATCTGCAGGTTCTAGGGACGGCGCCATGTCAGCATTGATAGGCATTGCCGCCAGAAAAAGCATCGAAACCGGCAAGATCATCAGGATAGAGGACCTCACAGAACTTAAACCGCAAGCACAAAAAGCTTAAACCGTCATATAATTTCTCAGGATAAAAATAGAATCCAAGGAAGAAATGCCCTGAGGGTGGCTAGAACGGTACTAGAGACATTGTTTAATGATTGATGATGAAGAAAACTCCAAAAACCAAATGCGCAAGACTGCCCGCTGTGGCCATGTGTCTTATCCTTCTGCTTTCAGGCAGTCGTTTCTCCTATGCCCAGGAGGATCTCCAGGTGTTGAACCATAACTGGCTGCATTTCAGTGATGCGCCTACCTCGATGTACCGGCATTTTTCCGGCTTGGCATTTGAACAATTGGACGAAAGACGGGAAAAAGTGGCCTCTTTGAAAAGCATTCAAGATTGGCGGAACAGGCAACAGGAGGTAAGAAATAAGTTTGCCAAAGTGCTCGGCTCCTTTCCTGATAAGACTCCCTTACGGCCCCAGATCACGAAAAAGATTGAAAAACCTAATTTTAGGATAGAGCATATTGTGTATGAGTCACAGCCGGGTTTTTATGTCAGTTCTTCCCTTTACCTGCCTACAGGGAAAAAAGGGAAATTGCCAGTAATCATCTATTGTAGCGGACATGCGCCTGAGGGGTACCGTACCGATACCTATCAACATGTCATCCAAAACCTGGTAAATAAAGGCTTTGCTGTTTTCGCTTTTGACCCGGTAGGGCAGGGTGAAAGGCTGGATTATCCTGCGGAAGAAGCAGGACAGTCGCTTTTAAGGGGGCCGACGAAGGAGCATTCCTACTCGGGAGCACAAGCTTTTATCTCCGGCCGTTCCCAGGCCTGGTTTATGATATGGGACGGGATCAGGGCAGTCGATTATCTGCTGACCCGGAAGGAAATCGATCCCAAAAGAATTGGCATTACCGGGAGATCAGGTGGCGGGACACAAGCCGCATACATTGCCGCCATGGATGACCGCATCTACGCTGCGGCGCCTGAAAATTACATCACCAGCTTCCAAAGGCTTATAGAAACCAATGGGCCTCAAGATGCGGAACAAAACTTTCTTCACGGTATTGCGGAGGGTTTGGACCATGCAGACTTGCTGGCCGTTCGCGCACCAAAACCGGCATTGATGATCGCGACCACCAGAGATATTTTTAACATTCAGGGTTCGAGAGAAACCTTTAAAGAGGTAGCTAGAATCTATGGGGATTATGATAGGGCGGATAATTTCTCCATGGTGGAGGATGATGCGGCCCATGCCTCGACTTTGAAAAACAGGGAGGCCATGTATGACTTTTTCCAGATACATCTTGGTCTTCCCGGCAACCCCAAAGATGAAGAAACCATTCCCCTCACGCCAGAAGAGCTACAGGTGACGCCTACGGGACAGGTGGCAAGTTCTTATCAGGGAGAAACCGTCTTTTCTTTAAACCAAAAGATGACTGATCTGTCCGAAGTAAATCCGGAATCAAAGGCAATTAAGGACAAGGCCAAAGCGCTTTCCGGTTACCGTCATCCCTCAAACGACGCCGAACCTGTGATGACAGGAAGGATCCAGCGGGAAGGCTACGTGATTGAGAAGTACCATATCAAGGGAGAGGGCGACTACATCATTCCGTATTTACTGGCTGTTCCCGATATTTCCAATAACCAGGCGGTGGTGTATCTTCATGGGGAGGGAAAAGCCGCTGAAGCAGGAGCAGGTGGAGAAATAGAGGCCTTGGTCAGGCAAGGTTTTACCGTACTGGCCGCTGATCTTCTCGGCATCGGCGAGGTGGGATCTGATCAAGTGGTGGGGGATTCTAATTTTGAGGGAAGCAGCTACAATGTCTGGTTTGGTTTCCTCTTGACTGGAAGAAGCATTGTGGGGGTGCATGCAGCCGATATTGTTCGGTTAGGCCAGGTGCTTAAAGACCAAGGGATAACGGAAGTCCACGGCTGGGCCAACGGCAAACTTAGTCCGGCCTTGCTCCATGCCGTAGCATTTGAACCGCTCTTCTCTA
>CAZHZP010000256.1:0-4042 GCA_964537165.1 uncultured Roseivirgaceae bacterium
GACTTTCCTACGGGGGGCATGGCGGATTTTTCCGAATACAACGAGGGTCAGCGCGGAGGCCGGGTGAAGGTACGGGCGAGGATAGAAGAAGAGGATAACAAAACGCTGTTGATCAAGGATATTCCTTTTGGCACCACGACCAATTCTTTGATAGATTCAATTATTAAAGCCAACGATAAGGGGAAAATCAAAATCAAGAAAGTAGTAGACAATACTGCCAAGGATGTGGAAATCCAGATCCAGTTGATGCCCGGCCAGTCGCCTGGGATGGCCATTGATGCCTTATATGCCTTTACCGATTGTGAGGTGTCCATATCGCCCAATGCTTGTGTCATCATCGGGGATAAGCCGGTGTTTCTCAGCGTCAATGACATCCTGGAAGCCAATACCCAGCAAACCAAGACGCTACTCAAGCGGGAGCTGGAAATCCGGAAAAGTGAGCTTTTGGAAAAGCTGTTGTTTTCGTCACTGGAAAAGATATTTATTGAAAACCGGATCTACAGAGATATTGAGGAATGTGAGACCTGGGAAGCGGTCCTCGTTACCATCGATCAGGGGCTGGAGCCTTTTAAACCGGATTTCTACAGAGAAATCACCAGAGAAGACATCATCCGGCTGACAGAAATCAAGATCAAGCGGATTTCCCGGTTTGACGCTTTTAAAGCGGATGAATTGATGCGAAAGCTGGAGGAAGAACTCAAAGAGGTCATGCATAACCTAAAGCACCTGACCGAGTATGCCATTAAATATTACCGGGACCTGCTGGCAAAATACGGCAAGGGAAGGGAGCGGAAAACAGAGATCCAGGCTTTTGATACCATTGAAGCTTCCGTAGTAGCCGCCAACAATGCGAAGTTGTATGTAAACAGGGCAGATGGCTTCGTAGGGTTTGGGCTAAAAAAGGATGAATTTGTGTGCGATTGCTCCGATCTGGATGACATCATCGCCTTCAGGAAAGACGGCACCTGTGTTGTCAGCAAAATTCAGGACAAGGTCTTTGTAGGAAAAGACATCATCCATGTGGCCGTCTATCGGAAGGGGGACGAACGCATGGTCTACAATATGGTGTACCTCGACGGGACGAGCGGAAGGGCGATGGTTAAAAGGTTCCAGGTGCTCAGCGTGACCCGGGACCGCGAATATGTGCTTACCAAAGGGAGTAAAGGCTCCAAGGTTTTGTATTTCACAGCAAATCCTAATGGGGAGGCAGAAATTGTGACTGTTTACCTCACCCAAGGCGCTAAAGCCCGGGTCAAGGTTTTTGATTTTGACTTTTCCACGTTGGAGATAAAAGGGAGGGGAGCCAACGGAAACATTCTCACCAAATATCCCATCCGCAAGATCCAGCTTAAGGTAGAAGGCACTTCCACATTGGGCGGGCTGGACATCTACTATGATGAACATATAGGCAAGCTGAATACCGATCAAAGAGGAAAATCCATCGGCAACTTTCTCGGGGATGATAAAATTATTGCATTCTACAAAGACGGCAGCTATGAATTGACTTCCTTTGAACTCACCAACCGCTATAGCGCTTCGGATTTGCTGTTGATCGAAAAGTTTAATCCCCAGAAGGTCGTCTCATGTATTTATTTTGACGGCGGGAGCAAAAACTTTTACGTAAAGCGATTTATGATCGAGACTTCCACGGTCAACAAAAAATTCCATTTTATCTCCGATCACAAACAGTCTTATCTCCAGCTGGTTTCTACCGACAAGCAGCCCCAGGCCAGGGTGGTGGTACAGAAAGGAAAAGAGACCATGGAGGTGGAATATGATTTGGATATGTTAATTGATGTAAAGGGCTGGAAATCGGTAGGCAACAGGCTGTCCAGCCATCCTGTCAAAGAAATTCATCCCATAGAACCTGTGAAGGATAAGGAACAATCGGAGGATGAAGATCTTGACATTGGGACAACCGTGGATTTCAAAATAAAGGAAGAAGGAGAGGATCAGTTGGGGCTCTTCTAATTTTCCTGCGACCTGCGACAGATGGTTATACGAAGTCACAGACTTCGTATAACCAAGGGAATGAAGGTCAACCGAATCTCTGTAGAGAGCCAACAGATTTCACGCGAAGGCCGCAAAGCCACCTTGCTGGGACCTCCTGAAATTGTGTATTTATAACATTGCGGGCTTCGCGTTTTTCTTATGTCGCTTTGCGTGAAATAAAACCTGCTGCAAAACGAATTCGCTTTTATTGATTTAAATCCTGCTGGCGTTTCCCAAATCCCAAACTCAGCCCGACATGGACGTCCACCTGTTGGGTATCTGACAAAAACCCGGTCAATACGGATTGGCTGCCAACAAAAAATCCCCCCAAACGTATACCCGCGCCACCGGTCAACCCGGACACCTCGTAATTGGCCCAGGGTGAATAGATCTCGAAGCCGCCCAGTTTCAACCTCGGGGTGATGGCAAACACATTTTGCACGGTTAGCTGGTCATTGCTGCTTTGGTTTGCCAAACGGCGCTGGCCGTACACACTGACATGGAAGATGCGGGAGACACGCACATCGGTATAGGCGGCAAAGACAGTGGGTAGGCTAATCCTGGGTGCGCCGTTTACACTGCTCTTGGTGAAATAGCCGCTGCTCAACAATTGGCTTTCAATTTCCTCCAGATCACCGTCCAACATGTCCAATCTAAAGAACTGCCCTTCCGGAATGTCCATCGCGTAGGAGTTGTCGACTTGGTCTGCGTTTAAATTCAAGCCGCCGAGATTTTTGATGGTCAATCCGGAACTCAATTTAGCGACACCATTTTTTTTCAACTGGTGAGTTACGCCCAAATCCATTGAAAACCCTGAGATATTATCTAAGGAAAGCCGATCTAGCATCAGCTCGTCAACATCCCAATCTTCCAGCTCTTGGGGATAACTGATATCCAGCCTGCCGTGTGCGTTAGACAGGCTGGACTCATCCTGATTCTGTATGTATGTTCCCTGAAGATTGCTTAAGCCCATATTCACGTAGACTCCCGGAACAAAAAAGTTGAACGAACCTCCGACGGTTACCAAATTTTTTTCATTCGCCCAAACTTCCCGGCCGGCCACGACCCCAAGTTTGGCATAGCCAGAGACATTTACCCGCTGGTTAGAGGAGCTGTTGATTTGGACTTCATACGTGTTATTCCGAAAACTGCCGTCGCTGAACGCACTGCTCAAGTCAGCATCAAGGTCGATCACATCCCCTTTTACGAGTGCCTGAGAAAGAAAACCGAAAGACCATTTGTTGACGTTAAATCCGAACGAAGGCCCTAACACATGAACTTCCGCACTGATATTGATCGGTTTTTCGGCTCGATCAAAAGCCAGATCCAAAAGTTCCTCCTCATTGATAATGTCCTGAAAAGTGAGAATATTGTTGCTGACGGTACCTCCCACTGCGAATAGGTTTATCTCCACCTTCCTGCTGAGGTGATTGAGTTCCGCTGGGTTCATGGCCGCATGGATCATCCCTTTTCTGGGACTGTTTTGTATGCCGATAAAAGAATGTTGGGCATTTGCAAATGTTGTTATAAAACAGATGCTGACAGCAAGTAGAGTTTTTTTCATATTTTATTTGTATATAATGATTTGATTAATCCGATGCTATATCATTTAATCTTAAAATGGTTTTTCATGGTAGGATATTGATAATCAGGCACTTCGCAACAGGTGATAACACACACACTTATCAACGTAAGCGGACCAAAGGATAAAAAGAATTTCTCATGGTTTCAAATGCCTTATTGTGTATGTTTATAAGAAATCAATTCAAAGGTAGGCGTGGCTCCTACTAATAACAATACTCCTAAAGGGGTATTTTTTAGGCAATTGTCAAAGGATAAAAATGATGTTAATTTTGTCTTTTAGGCAGAAGAGGAGTTCTTCAGGCATTCAGATGTAAAATAATCAGATTTCAGGGTCATATCCATCCTTCGCTGATCCCCCGAGCCACCAGATCCGCGGCGTTTTTGCATCCGGATTTGCTTAAAATATTTTTTCGGTGGGTTTTTACGGTCAATAAAGAAATAAACAGTTGGTCCGCAATCTCGTGGG
>CAZHZP010000257.1:0-4019 GCA_964537165.1 uncultured Roseivirgaceae bacterium
AAACAAAACATCAATAAAGAAGGCATAATTCCATGGCTGGTCTATAATGGGAATGGATTGGATCTTGGTCAGATCAAGGGCATTATCGCTCCTTAATGTAAGGATTTTAGCCAAACTTCCTTTCTCATTGGTAAGGATCAACTTGAGGGAAGCTTTGTTAAATTCCCCTTTTATTTCTTGCCCCTTATCCTTCTCTACGATGCAAAATCGGGTAACGTTGTTTTGCACGGTCTGGATCTGATCACTGATGACTTCCAGTCCATAATACGCTGCGGCAGAAATTCCCGCAATAGCAGCCACGCCGTTAACTTGTTCGTCGCTGATCCACTTGGCTACAGAGGCGGTGTCCAAGTCTTCTGTAAGCTTGATGTGGGGATACTGCTCAAAAAAAACCTTGCACTGTAACAGGGCCATAGGATGGGAGCGGACTTCCTTGATGTCCTGAATGGTCTGGCCTTTTAAGGCCATAAGTTGGTGGACAATCGGAAGGTAGTATTCCCCTGTAATCCGCAGATTGTTTCGGTCCATCAGGTCATAATTGGGAAGGATGGCGCCTGCGATGGAATTCTCCAATGCCAGTACCCCCTGATCCGCCTCACCCTTCAGGATGCTTTTGACCAAACCAGAGAAAGTCATGCATTCTACGATGCCGATTTCTTTTCCAAAAATGATCTGGGCCACCTGGTAGTGGTAAGATCCGATGATTCCCTGGATGGCGATGTTTTGTTTAGTATCGAGCATTTTTTAGTAACGAGTATTGAGATTTGAGTACTGGGACATAATAGCCAACGGTCGACAGTCCACGGTCGACAGATAGAAATGAAACGCTTTTGGTCTTGCCTGCCTGTGAGAGGCGGGCCTTGTCATCCGGTCTTCGGTCTCCTGTCTTCCGTCTCTCTCTTCTTCACTTCTTAAAGATAAAGTAAACCGCTAGTACCAGAAAGCCAAAGCCGATCAAATGGTTTATTTTGATGGTTTCGTTCTTGAAGAAGACCACCGTAAAGATCATGAATACCACCAAGGTAATGACTTCTTGAAGGACTTTGAGTTCAACGAGTGAGAAGGGGCCACCGTTTTCCCTAAAGCCGATTCTGTTGGCTGGAACCTGAAAGAAATACTCAAAGAGGGCAATGCCCCAACTGATCATCACAATGCTGATCAAACCGAGGTTTTCAAACCATTTAAGATCTTTGAACTTCAAGTGCCCGTACCAGGCAAAGGTCATAAAGGTGTTCGAGAGCACCAATAACACGATGGTATAAAGTCCTTTCATGGCAATCTTCCGGAAATGATGGAATGGAACCTATGCTTTAACGCCAAAGCCAGCCGAAGCCGTATGCTTCCAGAAGCTGGGGTAGGATTTGTTCACTACCTCCTTGTCCTCAAAGGTTACTTTAGCCTTTGTAGCCAAAGGCATAAAAGCCATGGCCATCCGATGGTCATCGTAAGTATTAATAAAAATCTCCTGCGGGATAACTGAGGAAGGAAGTAGGGTGAATTCCTCGTTTCCGCCTTCTACCAGTCGGGCGTTGAACTTGGCCAATTCATTTTGCAAAGCCAGAATCCTGTCGGTCTCTTTGATCCTTAAGCTTTCCAGACCGGTGAAAACGGTTTTTTGTCCCAGGAGCGCGCAGGTCACCGCGACGGTCTGGGCGAGATCAGGGCAATGGGTGAAGTCAAAGCGGGAGAGTCCAGTCACCTCTTTCTTAGTCAATAGCACCCCTTCGGTATTGAACTCACTGTGGATGCCCAGGCCGTCCATGATAGCGACGATTTTGGCATCTCCCTGGAGGCTTTTACTTTTCAGGCCTTTCAACAAAATCTCCCCTTCGTCCGCACAGGCCAACAAGCTAAACCAATAACTTGCACCTGACCAGTCGCTTTCTACCGCATAGGCGGTGGGCTGGTATTTTTGTGGGAGTACCGTGATGGTCTGATCTTCCCAATTGGCCTCTACGCCAAATTGTTTCATCAGCTGCAAGGTCATTTCGATATAGGTTCTGGAACCGATCTTTCCTGTCAGTTCCATAACCAGCCCCTCTGGAAGGGTAGGAGCAAGCATTAACAGCGCTGAGATGTACTGACTACTGACATCACCCCGGATAGTTATCTTGTTGCTAAGCTGCCTTGAAAAACCCTTTGTGAGCAAAGGAGGGTAACCCTCGTCTTGCTGATATTCAATATCGGCGCCGATAGTCTTTAGCGCGTCCACCAGAATGCCTATGGGCCGCTCACACATTCGTGGGGTTCCGGTAAGTACCTTTCGGCGATTGGTAAGTGAAGCGTAGGCTGTCAGGAAGCGCATGGTCGTTCCGGCGTCCAGTACATCCAATACTTCGGGATCGTCTTTTAAAAGCCGGATCATCGTTTGGGTGTCCCGGGCTTCTGCCAGGTTGCTGATGTGATTGTTGCCGTCGGTCAAAGCATCAATGATCAGCACCCGGTTGCTTTCGCTTTTTGAGGAAGGAAGGGGGATCGTGATTTGTCCAAATGTAGTTTTGGGCAATAAGGTTATAGCAGTCATTGTGTTAACTCGTTATAAAAATTCAGCGATTCCATGATGCCTTCGCTGCTTACGGGGATATTGTAGTCACACGCTCCAATCCTTCTCAACAGACTACAATTGATCACTTTGCCCTCGTTTTTCTTGTCCTGAAAGCAAAGCTGTGTGATGTTTTCCAGGTCTTCTGCTGGAATATCGATTTTATCGAAGACAAAAAGCAAGAACTCAGTAATCGCATCCAGTTCGGAGGCAGGAAGACCGCAGAGCTTCTTCGATAGGTAAGCTTCCGCCAACATCCCCACAGCAATGGCTTCACCATGCAAGAGGTGGCGGTCTGTGTCAAGATAAAAGGATTCAACCGCATGTCCGACGGTATGTCCGAAGTTGAGGATCTTCCTCAACCCATCTTCTTTGGGATCTTTTTCTACCACTTCCCTTTTGATGGACACCGATTTCTCAATAATGTCTTTCCATTCTTGGCTTTCCCAAGACTCCTTTTTCAGGCTTTCGAAGTAGTTGGCATTACGGATCAATCCGTGTTTAATCACTTCGGCATAGCCGGACCTCAATTCAGGAAGCGGAAGGGTTGAAAGAAAGGCTGTACTGATAATCACTGCCTCGGGTACATTAAAAACGCCTATATGGTTTTTAAAGCCGTTGAAATCGATACCCAATTTGCCCCCTACGCTGGCATCTACCTGGGATAGAAGCGTCGTCGGGATATTGATAAAGCGTATCCCCCTTTTATAGGTGCTGGCACAAAAACCGCCCATGTCACCGGTCACTCCGCCCCCCAGGTTGATGATGAGGGCTTTGCGGTCAAAACCTTGGTCGGTCATCCACTGCCAGATTTTGGTGCAGGTGTCGATGTTCTTGTTGATTTCTCCTGCTTCGAAGGAAAAATAACTGTGTTCGGGCAAGGCTTCCGCAATCAGGGGATAGCAGGCACTAAAGGAGTTACTGTCTGCTATTACCCCTAACTTTGAAAACTTTTTGTTTGTAAGGAATCGCGCCAGATCCTGCGCAATATTGCCCGAGAAAATTATTGATTCCAATTTGCTCCTTTTTTTTACAAATATAGCGTTCTTACAATGCATTCTGCTTCACGAGCACTCGTGTTTCTACATACACGGCTGGAAGGCCGGTAAGCAGGACCGAAGACGGAAGACCGAAGTAGTCCCCACCCAAAGCAGTTGAAGTATTTCCTCTCAAGAGTTCTTCTCAACAGGCTTACCTTCTCTCAGTTGCTTTTCCTGTCTTTTGACAGATTCTTCGTGGATACAATACAGCAATTCCTTCATGAATTTCTCACCCAAATTCTTGGCGATGCCTTTTTCAGTCCTTGACTCCATCACCCTTTTCCATCGGTCAGCTTGAAAAACGGTCAGTTTATGCTCACGCTTATGGGCACCTATCCGGTCTATCAGGGCGAATCTCTCTGAAAGAATATCCAAAAGCTGATCATCCAGATGGTCTACTGCAGTTCTCAAATCGTGAAGCCTGTCAGAAGGAGCCT
>CAZHZP010000258.1:0-3974 GCA_964537165.1 uncultured Roseivirgaceae bacterium
TGAAAAAACCGAGGAGGTTGTTCTCCCTAGGGGGCAGCGCCGAAGGGAGCGGAACCTTCCTAAAACCATTGATATCATTCAGATAGATACGGTGGAGGCAGAGGATGCCCAATTCAACTTGGCATACCGTGAGGAGGATCAGGACATGGAGCTAATCAATAGCGGGGTCAATATGTCCTTTTATGGGTTTTTATTGGATTCAGCCAAATTGGTGGAAGGCGATCTGGCGGCATTTTTCTCAAGCATGTCCATGGAAATGGATGAATTCTCCCTGTCCCTGAAAGATAGTGTCCATACCATCAATTTTTCAAAAGTGGGGTTTGACTCCAAAAGCGGGGAGATCGCCTTTGATGATTTTTCCATTGTGCCTAGGAATCAAATGGGTAAAAAAGGCTTTCCGGTAGTAGAAGCCCGGATTCCTCATGTCTCACTAAGAACCAACTCGTTGGCCAGTTTGCAAAAAACCGGCGATTTCGTAGTCAAGCAGTTGCTTCTTGCGCAGCCCGAGATTATTCTTTATCTGGATAAAGAGGAGGCTGAAGAGCTTCAGGGTGATGAAGAGCAGGCTGCCCAGAAAGTCATAGAAAACCTGAATATTGAGAATTTTGAGATTAAAGGGGGCGGGCTGACCTTAAAGGAGAAAGGCAATGACCAACAGGTGAGCTCCTTCAATAACCTTGGAATCACATTAAATGACCTGAATTTTGATTTGGCTTCCCCTTCATCGATCAGCAGGGATTTTTACCTGAATAAGGATTTCCAGTTTGAGCTGACCGATTATGAAATCAAACTGCCGGATAGTCTAAATATCCTGCGGATTGGTCTGGTATTGCTTTCCGACAACAGGCTACACCTAAAGAATGTGGCCCTGATTCCCCGTTACGGGGATTTTGAATATCACCGGATTGTGGGTTATCAGACAGATGTAGCCAAGGTGACGATTCCAGAGGTGGTTTTCGATGGGATTAATGTGGAGAAGCTGATGGGAGAGAGGATGTTGGAGGCCAGGACGGTAAATCTCGCCCATGCCAAAGTGGATGTATTCAGAGATAAGCGTTTTCTTTTTCAGCCGGATGTAAAAAGGCCCATGCCTCAGGCGCTGATGATGGCTGCGGGTTTTAAGGCTAAGGTAGATTCCCTGATCATCCAAAACGCGGAGGTGGTCTATCGGGAGTTTCCGGATAAAGGCTTGGTGCCGGGAAAGCTGCAGTTTGATGACTTGAATGCGGTGTTGACGCCTCTTTATTTAACAAAGGAACCCGAGGGCTATCCGATAGCTGTCAGTGATTTGGAAGCCAGCGCCAAAATTTATGGTGTTGCGCCTATAAGTCTGGAAGGGAAGTTGCTTTTTCACGCCCCTTATCCCATGCAGTTGGTGGCGGAAGTAGGGGAGTTTGAGCTCGCGTTGCTTAATCCCATTGTCGAAGCCAACGCATTTGCCAAGGTATTGGACGGCGTAGTCCGTGGAGGCAGGTGGGAGTTTAATTTGGACGATGATGTGGCCAGAGGCCATATGGCTTTCCGGTACAATGACTTAAAATTGCAGTTATTGGAGGAGAGAACCTTGCAAAGGGGCAAGGGCCGAAAAAACGTGTTGACTTTTGTGATCAATAATTTGGCGGTAAGGAGTAACAACCCGAGAAAGTTCTTTAATAGGATGGTTGAATCGCCCATTTACTACAGAAGGGACAAAAGCAGGTTTGTTTTTAATTACCTGTGGAAATCTACTCTCACGGGACTACAGGGAAGTGTAGGCCTAGGCAAACCCAAGGAGGAAAGCGAATGACTTGAAGTAGCAAGATTTAAGTATCAAGAGACAAGACGCACGCCACCAATCACAGTAACCAATCACCAACCCCCAAGTACAATCTGTCTTCGGTCTTACCACTAATTGGTCATTCCGTGAGAATGTTTTAGATTTGTGGCCCAAACGTTGTTGAATATGTATCAGGATAAAGTAGAGCAAATCAAAACAGACATCTCCCGCGCACAAGCCAATACCCCGGAGGATTTGGAAGTGTATCGTATGAAGTTTATCAGCAAGAAGAGTGTGGTGGGAGAACTGTTTGCGGAGATGCGGCTTATCCCCAACGAACAAAAGAAGGCCTATGGCCAGGCGGTCAATGAGGTGAAGCAATTGGCGGAAGCCAAGTTCCAGGAATTGATCGAGGCAGTCAACAGCCAAAAGAACGGTGCAAAATCATCAGGTATTGATTTGACCCTTCCCGCTACCAATGTGGCCGTCGGGGGCATACATCCGCTGACGTCCATCCGTCAGCGGATCATAGAGATTTTTGAGAGAATAGGTTTCAACTTGTCTGAGGGTCCCGAAATAGAAGATGACTGGCACAACTTCACCGCGTTGAATTTTCCCGAAAATCATCCGGCGCGTGAGATGCAGGACACCTTTTTTATCGAAAAGAACCCGGATATCGCTTTGAGGACCCATACTTCCTCTGTACAGGTGAGGGTAATGGAAAACCAACGCCCTCCGATCCGGACACTTTCTCCGGGAAGGGTTTTTAGAAATGAGGCCATTTCTGCCAGGGCGCATTGCATCTTTCATCAGGTGGAAGGTCTCTATGTCGATGAAAATGTCAGCTTTGCCGATCTGAAGCAGACCCTTTATCACTTTGCCAAAGAGATGTTTGGGAAAAACACCAAAGTAAGGTTCAGGCCCTCTTATTTCCCTTTCACCGAGCCGAGTGCCGAGATCGACATTTCCTGCCAGCTTTGTGACGGCAAAGGATGTAATATTTGTAAAGGCAGCGGCTGGGTAGAGATTGGTGGCTCTGGTATGGTGGATCCCAATGTATTGGAAAACTGTAAGATCGATTCTGAAAAATACACGGGATTTGCCTTTGGCATGGGCATAGAAAGGATCGCCATGCTAAAGTACCAGATCAACGATTTGAGGTTATTTACGGAAAATGATATTAGGTTCCTGAGGCAGTTCAGGCCTTTGTTGTAGCGTCCAGTAGGTCTGGCTGGAGTGATGTTGTACGTGAAGGCGGAAAAACAATGTGCTATTGATATATCACTGAAAATCTCCCCATGAACTATCACTTTAAAAGAAGAAGCCTTTTTTCAGGCCCGCATTTGTTAGGCCCGGTACTTATTGCTGTAGGTTTATTTGCAATGATTAGTCCTTTTGTTATAAAAAGTGAAAGTTCCCTGGAAAAATCCTTATATGTGGGGGCGGCAGCTGTAGTTCTTGGATTAATGATAGTATCATCTTATGGCGGTACAGTGATAGATTTCAACAAAAAGAGCATAAAAGATTATTTTTCCTTTTTAGGGTTTCAATTCGGTAAATGGATTAGTTTGCCGAATGTGATACGAATAGTGGTTGCTCCGGTAAACTATAAAGCTACGAATACTCCTAATGGCATTAGCCCGACATGGTCAGGAATTGTCTCTGAATACCATGTGTTGCTGTATTCGGACCATCCCACACCTATAAGGTTATTTGTTTTTTCAAATAGAACCCGTGCGTTAAAGGCTGCCAAACTTTTATCCGCTAATTTAGATACAGTTTATGAACTGAAGGAACCGTAATGGGTGTAATTTCTTTTGGCATCCTTCTACCAGGATTGAGGCAGGAACGAAAAAGAACACACAGTCAAAACAACGAAAATAGAAGGATCTACGCCCAAAGGTGAAGCCGATGGCTTATTGAAATGTTCAAATAGGGCTTGAAGTCTCCTTCCTAACCGTCTTTACATTCAAAAAAGGCAGCCATTCCTCCGCATTTTTCAAGGCGTACTCGGCTAAAAAGTAGGAAAAAGTTGGCCGGAAGGGTGCTTTGCGCAGTGTCAGGCCCGCTTGTTCCGGTGTCCTGTCCCCCTTCAGGGTGTTGCAGCGGTGGCAGGCCGTAATCAGGTTTTGCCAGTTGGTTTTCCCCCCTTTGGACTTGGGAATGACATGGTCAACGGTCAGCGCTTTCCCCGCGCCACAATACTGGCATTCATTCT
>CAZHZP010000259.1:0-3938 GCA_964537165.1 uncultured Roseivirgaceae bacterium
CTTGTTTTCGCTGGTCGGGATCCCTCCCCTCTCCGGGTTCTGGGCAAAGATTTTTTTGATCGAGGGAGGCTTTTCTCAACAGCAATATGTAGGGGTACTGACGATCATCCTGGGTAGTCTGATCACGCTGATCATTATCGCCAAAATCTGGACCGAAGTGTTCTGGAAAGAAAGCATCGAGCTGCCAAAGAGAGAATACATTAAATATTTCCACGAACTCAGGATTACCAAGCGGTATGCGGTTGTCTTACCCATTATCCTGCTCTCAGCCGTATCCCTGTTCATCGGGTTCGGCGCTGAGTATATCATCCAGGTATCCCAGCATATCGCGGGAAATTTAACCGATACTTCTTATTATATTGAAGCCGTCTTAGGCACACAAAATCCTTCTTCGCCATGATCAAAGCCAAATTTCTCAGTAACATACTGCTTGCCTTTATCTGGATTGCACTGACGGGCACCTTTTCCCTCGGCAATTTCGCCTTTGGATTTATGATCTGTTTTGGCATCATGTGGCTGATCAGCGCCAACAGACGGAGGGATCAATATTTTACCCGGATCCCCCTGATTATTCTCTTCTTTTTCTACTTTGTTTATGAGCTGATCAAAGCCAACTTACAGGTAGCTTCAGACGTGATTACCTTCAAAAAAGTGAGGCCGGGGATTATACGGGTACCTTTGGACGCCAAAACCAACCTGGAAATTACGCTCTTGGCCAATTTCATCAACCTGACCCCCGGTACGCTTATCGTGGACATCTCAGATGACCGAAAAGTTTTCTATATCCATAGCATCAGGATTAAGAGCAGGGAACAATTTATCTATGACATAAAAAACGGCTTTGAAAAAAAGCTGCTAGAAATATTACGATGACTGTAAGCGACTATCTATATTATGTGATTCTCCCCCTGTTGGCCGTAGCCATCCTATTGATGTTCATACGGTTTATCAAAGGCCCAAGCCTTTCAGACAGGGTGGTTTCGTTGGACTTATTGCTGACCACCGGCATCGGAGTGATTGCCGTCTATAGTGTTTACACAGATCAGGCTACCTTTCTGGATATTGCCATGATCATGGCGTTAATCGCCTTTTTGGGTACGGTTGCCTATTCATATTATTTGGAAAAAAGAGAGAAAAATGATTGATTGGATAATTATAATTTCAAGTACACTTGGCACCTCCTTTATCTTGCTGGCAGGGATCGGAATTGTGCGTATGCCGGATGTCTATTTGCGGATCTCCGTCACCACCAAGGCAGCCACACTCGGAATCGGCCTGATCCTGATGGGCGCAGCCATGTACTTCAATGAGCTGGGCATTACTTCCCGGGTGATTGCCATTATTTTCTTTTTGCTACTGACGGCTCCCGTAGGCGCACATATGATCGGACGGGCTTCTTACTTTACTGGCATCCGGCCGTGGGACAAATCAGTATACGATGACATCAAGGGGAAATACGATCCCAAAACGCATGAACTCACCAGTGACGAAAACACAGACCACAGCAAAAAATGAAAAACCTGTCCCTTGGCCTGCTAGCGCTCTTCTTCGTATTCTCCTGCGGGCCTAAAAGCAACCAACACCAAACCGAAGCGGTCATGAATCAAAACTATCTATTTCTTCTAGGCACCTATACCGAAACGCCCGACGAAGGGATCAACCTCTTGGCCCTCGATGCAGAAGCCGGCAAAATCGAGGCATTACATGTGGCTTCTGATATAGACAACCCGTCATTCGTGATTACCAATGCCGATCAGACCTTGGTGTTTGCGACGGAGGAAACCAGCAGTGAACAAGGAGGCAAAGTCACTTCCTTTAAGCTGGACAAGGCCAGCAAGACTTTGGAAAAAATCAGCTCCGTCTTCACCCACGGCAACAGCCCCTGCCACATCAGCTTAGATCCCACAGAGCGCTTCTTGGTGGTGTCCAATTATTCCGGAGGAAATGTCACCGTTGTTCCGGTCGGTCGGGAAGGCAACCTGTCCCCGGATATACAGGTAATCCAACATGAAGGTTCCAGCGTCAACCCCAACCGACAGAAGGCACCCCACGTTCACAGTGCAGTGTTTCATCCCGAAGAAAACCGCGTATTTGTAGCTGATCTGGGCACCGATAAAATCTATCTCTACGATGTCAATGAGAATAGCGCCGCTCCGTTAAGTCCTGCAAAACCTGAAGCATTTGCGGTTGAAGCGGGTGCGGGACCGCGACACTTAACATTCAATGAAGCCGGCGACCGGTTTTACCTGATCCACGAACTCACTGCGGAAATCGGGGTTTATGCCTATGAGCAGGGCGAAGTTTTTCATTTGGAAACCCATTCGCTGATCCCTGAAGGCTTTGCTGGGGAGGTCGGCGCTGCGGAAGTCCGCATCTCTCCCGACGGCAAGCACCTATACGCCTCCAACAGAGGTGACGCCAACACGTTGACGGCCTTTGCCATCGACGCCAAGGATGGCCGGTTGACGGAAATACAAAACATCCCCTCCCAGGGTGAGGGCCCCCGCAACTTCATTATCACCCCTGACGGAAAATTCCTGATCTGCGGCAACCAGAATTCGAACGAAATCATTGTATTCGACAGAAACCAACAAGATGGTCAGTTGAGTCCAAGCCAGATTTCCTTTGCCGTAAAAAAGCCGGTTTATTTTTATTTTTTGGATTGACCATATAAGGACTGATAAGACCTGTCACAAAGGAATAATACAAAAAAATAAATTCTCTGCTTAAAAAATGTGCAGATTCATTGTCATTTTTATACCTTTACGGGATTTTGAGTAACAAATACGCAAAATCTCTAGAAATCAATTATCTAATAGTCAAAATGATAGGAGTTAGTGAGGTGAAATACCAGAGCATCTTAAACAGACGGGATACCGAAAAAGCAATAGATCTGATTAAAACATCGTTAGCGAAACGGTTATCAGAAAGACTAAACCTGTTCAAGTTATCATGCCCCTTGGTGATTTTGGACGGGACGGGGATAAATGATGATCTTAACGGGATCGAAAGACCAGTTCGTTTCCCGGTGAAGAACCAGATGGATTCTAAAGCAGTCGTCGTCCAGTCTCTGGCCAAATGGAAGAGGCTGCAGCTGGCCGAACTGGACGCCGAGGTAGGTGAAGGTATCATCACAGACATGAGGGCACTGCGACCTGACGAAGACTATTCCAGAATCCATTCCATTTATGTAGATCAATGGGATTGGGAACAACGGATCAGCGTCAAAGACCGAACGCTTCAGTACTTGAAGGAAACGGTAAAGGCCATCTATGCCACCATTAAGGAAACAGAGCTTCTGGTTTACAAACACTTTGATGAAATCACGCCTGTTCTTCCCTCGGAAATCACTTTCATCCATGCCGAAGAATTACTACAACGATACCCCAATCAGACTCCCAAAGAGCGGGAAAACAGCATCGCCAAGGAATATGGCGCGGTTTTTCTGATCGGGATCGGAGGCCAGCTCAGCCAGGGCGAGCCCCACGACGGCAGGGCTCCGGATTATGACGATTGGAGCACGGTCAACGAAGAAGGATTCACCGGTTTGAATGGCGACATTTTGGTGTGGAACCCTATTCACGAATGTTCTCTGGAATTGTCTTCTATGGGGATCCGGGTGGACGCCGAAACCCTGCAGCGACAACTCGAGATGAGAAATGCCGAGGACAAGAAAAACCTTTTGTTTCATAAGAAACTCCTGAACGACGAACTGCCACAAAGTATCGGCGGTGGAATAGGCCAGTCCAGGATGTGTATGTTCCTATTGAAAAAAACACACATCGGGGAAGTACAATCGGGGATATGGCCGGCAGAAGAAATTGAAAAATGCCGACAATCTGGAATTTTCCTGATGTAAACCGGGCTTGTACACCGTTACCTGAAAAAAAAAAATTGCTCCTAGGTTTTATTTACAAAACTATTGTTACCTTTGGGAA
>CAZHZP010000260.1:0-2631 GCA_964537165.1 uncultured Roseivirgaceae bacterium
GGAGTCTGATTGAAAGCGGGGATATCGCCGGGGAAGAGGTTAAAAATGCAGCAAGAAACACGCTCGACGGGGTGAACCACTCCAAAGCCCGACTGAAAGGGATCAGTGAAGTTTCTGATCTGGAATCCTTGGTTGACCAGAATAAGGAAAACCTTAAAGCCCTGACCAACGAGTGGATCATGCCAAAAGTGGAGGAGCAAATCACCGGGATGGCCAAAGAAGGCTTCGATCCCAGAAATGGAGGAATCCCCGACTTCTACGGTAAAGATGCACTAGCCAAACTGACCAAAAAGGGATTGCCTTCGGAAGTCCCTTTTGAACAGGCCAAGCTCCTCACCCAGCAAAAAACCGGACACATTACCAATGAAGACTTCAGAACAAATAATAATAATCAGAAGCCTCCAAGACAAATTAGACCTTAATTAATATGATTAATCAGATTACATTAGCTTGTTATACGCAGGGACATAAAAATCAGTCAATCAATTCAGAAGCATGGGCGATTTCTGAATTGTACTGTTCTTTTTTAAAAGACTTTGATACTGGCAAAGTGGTAAAAGTAAATGTCAATATTAGAGAAGAATGGGGTGAATTGTTAGATTATTATTAAAGCTATGTGGATGTTATTACCATTAGAAACCACTTTGACTTTTCTAGTTATTCGGATTTAAACAAGCAAGGGAAGAAAAAGATGCAGTTGGAAGCTGTACATAGGGGTATGATGCAGATAGCCGAAAGGGAAAGGTGGTCAATAGACCCTCTTCTGGATGCCTACAACCAATGCTTGGAAAGGAATCTTGAATACCATTTTGATGTAGGCAAACCGAAGTCATCACCTGACAGGAAGCACAAAATCGGCTTCTGGTGCAATTGGGATCTGGATGTGTTTGAACTCTATTGGGTTTTGTTCGATAAGCAAAACAAGGGATTGAAGCGTGAAAGGTTCATTACCAAGCTCCCACACGAGGGTGAGTTTGTTTATTACTTGAAGTGGAAATGGATAAGTGAAGGAAAGGTTGTCTTGGAGGACAAGTATAAATATTGTAAGAACAAATCTTGGGTGATTAATCTTGTAGATCAAGTAGCCTAAAATGAGAATAATTTTCATTCTTCTTGGCTTTTTCATCTTTCATATTGGTGTCATATCTGCTTCTGCAAGGTGGCCCATTTTATATCAGGACCATCATACTGGTATCTTGAAGCCTATATCTATGATGAAGTTGAAAGTTCAATTGGAGTAGAAGGTGATGCTTCGTTGCTCATTATCGATGCCTTTGCCCAGATCAAGCAATGTTCTTTTTGTATTTCCACCCATATCACCGAAGTGGCTGAGAACATTTCAGATAGCACGAATATATTGTATAAGTTTTTCGATGTTGACATGGTTGGATCTGCACCGATCTATACGTATAGACTTCAGGACGGGGTATCTCATGAACGTTTTTTGGGAATGCTGATTATAAAGAATAAGAAAATACTTGAATTATTGGCCGCGTCAAGTAAGATTGATTAGGCCCTTAGGTGGTCATATGGAATGATGTCCCTGGCTTATTCCATTGACAGCCGATAGCGGTAAAACACGTTATAGTCTGATTCTGTTTCCGTAGTTGGCTTAATATACAAGATGTCATCCGCATCCATCAGATGGACTGCGCCCGAAACCGGGAGGTCTGAAATGGTCGCCTGGTTTCCCTGGGTATCGGTGAGGATATACTTTGCCCGGCTGTGTTTTTCCAGGGCCTCCCGATATTCGGGATCCATGCGGAAATTCTCCCCCTTTGCTCTAAAGGAGTCATATA
The DNA here is from genome assembly GCA_964537165.1 of uncultured Roseivirgaceae bacterium. GTDB lineage: Bacteria > Bacteroidota > Bacteroidia > Cytophagales > Cyclobacteriaceae > DATGMS01. Next base: position 1,800 of record CAZHZP010000260.1, read on the forward strand.
AGTCCCTGGGAAAAGCCGTGTTAAACTCGATCAAAAAATACTTGCCGCCACCGTGTAAGCGTTTGAAGGAGGGATAAAGAACTCCATCGTCCTTTTCTGCATCAAATGGTGTGTTCTCATTTCGCTCAGGGTGGGCAAGTTCAATCTCCGCCAGCGGCTGAAGGTTATTGCCATCGAGTGTATAGTAGAACAGCTGGTTTCCGAAGCCAGGAAGTACCGCGACTACCTGATCGGTTTCGGATACTTGTACCCGCGGATAGGCAGTACCTACCCATTTCCCTTCCAGCCGGGGCGTCCACATCTCCGGATATAGACTAAAATTGACGACCTTACCGGAATTAGGATCATAAAGGTAGCCCATTTCTGCTTTCTCATAAAAACCTGCCTGCTGTTCCTCTTCGCCCCATAGCCGGGCATCTATGGCATTGTATTCATAGCCGACGATTAAGGGCTTTCCATTTTTTTCCACCACCGAAAAACTCTTGCCTGAATTGGGCATGCCGATCACGGTGATGCCATCGGCTAGAGCCGGACCTTTTGCCGTTTTCTTAAAACTGCCGTTGAAAAAGTGAAAATGCTGGCCAGCCGACATCTCTTTAATCAGAATGCCGTCTTTCCAAAAACCCAGTTCCAGCGGCGAGGGTACCTGATGGGGGCCTTCCCCCTGCGGTTTAAACTTTGAAATGATATCTCCCTTGAGATCGGTGACCAACAGCTCGTTCATCCCCCAGTCATTCAGCAGCAGACGTTCTGTATCTGGATCCTTGTCCGAGAGATAAAGCTCCTGCAAGGAGGCTACAACGACGGAATCTAAAAATTCGAATACGACCTC
>CAZHZP010000260.1:2731-3931 GCA_964537165.1 uncultured Roseivirgaceae bacterium
TATGGATTATTGGAAGAGAAAATGTGATTTCGGCTTGAATTTCGTATATCTTTTCAAGATTTAACATAAGATAACATTTCTTTTATCCAAAGTCTTGGGGCGGAAACGTTAGCTTTGTAAAGAATTTAGACGCAATGGCAGATTTGGGAGAATTTTTCAATAAGGAGTTCCAGGGAAAATGGAACGCTCATTATAAGAAACTAAAAAAAGTGCTCAGCTCCGGGAAAACAGAGGCGGCACTGGACGGCGAGCTGGGCTCCTGGCTGGCGCATCAAAAAAATATCGGACATTTACTTCCTCAGGAATTAAAAGACAAACTCACTGATATAGGGTTGGACCTGGGGGATCAGGTGGATGCTTGGGAGGAGTTGTATCAAGAGCTGAACCGGTTCGTTCTGGCACATGGACATTCCCATGTGCCGGTCGATCCCGACTATGACCTATTGCGTGACTGGCTGACCAGGCAGATAATCAATAGGTCTTTGCTGACTGAAGAGCAGTTCCAAAAATTGGACAGCTTGAACGTTGATTGGGAGATGACGGTATCCCGTGACCACCGATGGGAGGTGATGTACCAGCGGCTTAGGGATTTTTACTATACCCATGGACACAGCCGCGTGCCGCAACAATGGCATCAGGATAAGCAATTGGCCCTTTGGGTGCAGGTGCAAAGAAGAATGTTTAGCCAGGGGAAGCTCAGGGCAGACCGTGAGAGAAAATTACGGGAAGTAAACTTTGTGTGGAGCGTGCAGACTATCTTCGATGCCCAATGGCAAGAACATTTTAACAAACTGGAGGCTTTTTACAAGAAAAACGGCCACACGCGGGTTCCCGGCAAGCAGGCCAAACTGGTGGGCTGGATGGAAAGGCAAAGACTGGCCAAGAGCAGGGGGCAGTTGCCCAAAGATCGGAAGAAAATGTTGGAAGGGATCAATTTTATCTGGGATTTCAAAGACATTAAACAAAAGGCTTGGGAGGACAAATTCAAGCAGCTGAAAGCATTTAGAAAGGAGAACGGGCATGCTTTTGTCCCCGTCAATTATAAAGAAAACAAATCCCTTGGAACCTGGGTGGCCTCGCAGCGCTGGCTGGAGGCTAAGGGAAAGCTGAATCCCGCCAAAAAGAAAAAGCTGGACCAGCTGGGCTTTGTCTGGAGCAAGGACACCGAAAAGGAACTGAAAGCCATCAACGATGAAAAAT
>CAZHZP010000261.1:0-1759 GCA_964537165.1 uncultured Roseivirgaceae bacterium
CGGACTAACACAATTTATTGATCTTGAAATGAAAACCACTTCGCTAAACGAAACCAAAGTCCCCCTTCAGGGGATTGATGGGGCAAATCTATCTCGCTCCACGGATCTAAAGTCCCCCTACAGGGGGATTTAGGGGGTAAAAACTACGGCCGATATAGAAGCGTTCACCTTCAGGAAATTTTGCCCCAGCCCTCCCCTTAAAGGGAGAGAGGATGATTAAGCTCACTTTGAAATGGTTCTCTAAATAAAGATTTCAGAACCTGCTACTCAGGATAAGTTCTCGGACTAACACAATTTATTGATCTTGAAATGAAAACCACTTCGCTAAACGAAACCCAAGTCCCCCTACAGGGGGATTCAGGGGGTAGAAGCAATAATTTCTTCTATCTTTGTTTCAATCACAGCGATAACATGATCTGTATTTAAAGAAACTTCGTCATTAGAAAACCTCAGCACCTGCAAACGGAATTCATCCAACTCTGTTGTTCTATTGAGATCATACTCCACCGCATCTGCGCCTAGATGCACATTTCCGTCTACTTCAATTACTAATCGCAGCTGGTGACAGTAGAAATCGACGATATACTTGTACAAGGGATGCTGCCTGCGAAACTTATACCCAAGCAAGCATTTCCCCTTTAGCCTCTCCCAAAGAATTTTCTCACAGGGAGTCATCCGCTTTCTCAGCTCCCTGGCGCGGCGGTGTATTTCCGGCGATGCACCATAAAATAAATTTTCCCGATAGGACATGATGCAGTTATTATATTTCCAAGCAATTCTCCACCTCCACCTTTAATTTAGGAAGATGATTGATTAGAACCGACCAGATGTTTTCGTCAGAGACGCCGTCATAGCCATGGATAACTTCATTTCGAAGTCCGATAATTGCTTTGGCCTGAGATATTCTCTTTAGATAATCCGGCTGACGTTTGATAATTCTATTAACTGCTTCTCCGATAATCTCTAAGTCCCTTTCAATAGCCCTTTTCAACATGGCGTGGGAACGGTAAGCTGTAAAATCCCTCACTTCATGTTCCTGTAAGAACCCTTCGATCTCTTCTATAGCAAAGTGAACATCATAAAGCCATTTTTCAACCCGCTCATCCATAAACCAATAGTTTGCTTTTTTCGATGGAACGGATCAAGACCGGGTTTTTGAGCGTCTGTTGTTCTATTAGGTCTACTTTCCGCTGTAGGATACTTGCCAGGCCTTCCTTCAATGTGAGGAAATTTTCGAAATAGCATGTTAAATCAAACTTCTTAAACCTAACCAAAAAGTCGATATCAGACAGCGGCATCAGTTCTCCGTTGGCTACTGAACCAAAGAGATATAATTTGTCCACCTGGTGTTTGGCGCATAGTTGCCCGATGGCTTCTATATGCTCTAAAAGGATATTATTTTTTTCTAAAACCTCATAGATGGCAGTAGGTTCTTTGAGTTCAGGTTCTTCTTTCCCACTATCTTTAGGATATCTTGTTTTCCTTACCATATCTGACAGTACGTAATCGTTCAACTATAGATACCCGGACAAGCGCCAGTTCTTCTCGCGAAGCTCCTACACATTAAGCTTGGTCGAAGCTTTTCCTTGCCATCAACCTTAAAATAAGAATAAATCAAAACACAACGCTTAGGAAGGTATAGCAGGTCTCGTGAATCAGTCTCTATAACCACTCTTTTCGATCTATCTTCGCGGACTCTGCGAGGAAGATGTTTTCCTTTTTCACGCAAAGAACACAAAGAGGAATAGGACCCTCAGCG
>CAZHZP010000261.1:1859-3912 GCA_964537165.1 uncultured Roseivirgaceae bacterium
AAGATATATCGCGAAGAGGAATAGGACCCTTAGCGTTCTTTGCGGTTTTCCCTTTGCGGCCTTTGCGAGAAAACCATATCTTCATTCACCTTATAGCATCCTCCAACATCCCGAACCTATCCGTCTCCACCTTATAAAACTGATGTACATAAGGCTTGGCCCCGAAGCTTTCTTTCCACTCCATCAGTCCTTTGTTGATCCGCTTTCCCTCATCCTCATTGACGATTCCAAAATTAAAATAAGCCTTGTGCGGAAATCTTTCCCTTACCAGATAGTCAATCAATAAGTCCAGGGCACTGAGTTTTCTTCCCCTGGCAGTGGAAGACAGATATTGCGAATGTACGGCGATTTTGGTCTCATAGATGGTGGCGCCCGCCACAAGCTTTCCTGCATCTAAAACTTCAAACTGCCGTATAAAAGGCTTGCTGTTCTCAGCAAGCCTTTTTATCTCCCTTAGGGTATGCACTGGCTTTACCCGGTGTCTTTCCCAGAGATTAGAAACAAGGACTTCCTCCCAAAAAGGTTGAAAATCTTGTGTCTCCCTAACCGTCAAGCCCCTGCGTTTGGCCTTGTTTACCCTCCACCTTCTACCCTTGGCGTACGCTCTTGGGGATATCGGCAAGGGGATCGCAAAAGACAAGTCGGTGCGGAAGTGATCCGCCCCCAACAAAAACATACAGTAAGGCATCCACTCCAGGCTGGAACTGCCATAAAAGGAAGGAACATCTTTAATGACAAGGGTCTTCACTCCGTTCTCAAGATAATGTGTCATCACTTCCTTTATTACAGCAATGATTCCGGTCATGGGAAGGTCCTGGCTTAGGATAAATCCCCCGTAAGTTAGGCCCTGGTGGGAATGGATTTCATCGGCTATCCTGTGGGAGGGGAAAAGACCGACCGGCTTATCATCACGATAGATCAATAAGGATGCGTCATCAAATCTGTCGCCGTGATAATCCAGGTAGCTTCGGAAGTGCATAAAAGTCCCGTTGATGGATTGATCAATGACCAGGTTCCAATCCTGCAGGAGCGATGGCGAATATTGTTCAATGCTGATCTTCAATCGTCTTCTGTAGACCTTGTACAGGTAAAATATAGATTCTTCAGCACGTAGCCTTGCAATACGTATCCAAAGCGGCTAAGATAGCGGTTGATCTCATTGTCTTCCGGGCGTAAAGGATTAAAGCTCTCGTCTTCCACGACGATGAGACGTGGACAATACACCGCCAGATCCAGAGACCGGAGTACCTGTAAATCATGCTCCTCCGTGTCAACCGAAAGCAGGTCAAAGTGCGTGGGCGCCTGGGCGGCAACCAGCATATCCGTTAACTGATGCGTCCCGTATTTCTGAACTTCAATGGTTAACCCTTCTTTTCGATACTCCTCCAAGAAATCTATTGCCGTGGTAGACAGCACATCATTCTGGACGCGGTAAAAGTCTCTCTCTTTGGGATCATCTGAAACCAAGGCTGCAAGAGCCTTGTCCCTGGGACGGCATAAGCGGTATAAATCGACGAGTTGCGGGTTGGCATCGATACAGATCCCCCGCCAGCCCTTCCTGTACAGGCCATAGGTGTTGGAGAATAGCGTGGGATGGTTACAGCCTACATCCACGTAAAACCCGGGCGTGGTGACCCTTGGCTTTAACAAGCCTTCGATGAGCCTATCTTCCCCTGCAAAGGCGTAGGAGTATTTCAGACTTCTTCCCAAAAACAAACGGGCAAAGGCCGAAAGGATGATGGCGACCGTCCGGAACAGGCTGCGGATAGGGTACCTCCAGGTAAAGAACTGGCGGAAGCTCACCCTGATCTCCCTAATCACCAGGCCCCATAACGTAAAAACGGCCCGGCTATAGGCACTTTTATAAAGTTGTTTATGGAAAAGCTTTTGTAACGTCTTCCTTACCATGGTGAATATCCTGAAAACACAGGTTACAGCTTCCCGACCTCTTCCTCACTGAGGCCGGTGATGGCTGAGATTTCGGAATCAGAATAGCCTTTTCTTTTCATTTCCCTGGCAATTTCCACATCTCTTTCTTCCCGGCCTTCTTCCC
>CAZHZP010000262.1:0-3900 GCA_964537165.1 uncultured Roseivirgaceae bacterium
AATAAGCTGTTACCCAGCGGTCTTTTTCTTCCAATACGTCGGTATCAGGGAACAAGGAGGCAGTATGCCCGTCGTCACCCATACCAAGAAAAACAAGATCAAAAATGCCTTTTTCTCCTAAAACACGCTGCAGTTGCTTTTCATAGGCGGCTGCGTATTCCTGAGGGGTTTTCTCTTCCGCCCACATCGGATAAATCTGATCTTGGGGAATGGGAACATGGTCGAGCAAAGTTTCAAAGGCCATTCGGGCATTGCTTCGCTCATCCTCCAATGGAACCCAACGTTCATCTCCCCAGAACACAAAACACTTCTCCCAGTCAACCTGGCTCGAATAGGGTTCTTGAGCAAGCATCTTGTGCAGCTCTACAGGAGAAGACCCGCCTGTAAGGGCCACCGCAAAACGGCCTTGCTCGTTAATCGCCTTCCCCGCCGCCTCTACGAAGATATCAGCCGCCGCACGGTTGATGCCATCTAGGCCTTTAAACACCTTGACTTCCATGTTTTTATTTTTTGTTTTTTTTAAAATGATAAAAAGTAGACCTTATCTTGGTTGGGTTGTAGCCCAAGATCGCCCTTCTTCGGCTATTAATGCATCGGAACTCTCGGGTCCCCAGGTTCCAGCCGCGTAGTTGGCAAAATCCAAATACTCCTGGCTTTCCCAAGTCTCAAGAACGGGCATGATCACCTCCCAAGCTTCCTCTACCTGATCCGCTCTCATAAAAAGCGTGGCATCTCCGCGCATGGCGTCGAGCAAGAGGGTTTCATAGGCCTCAGGCGTCTGGGTGGAGCAGCTGTCGTAGTTAAACACCATCTCAGACTGCTTAAGGCTCATTTCTAAGCCTTGCTTCTTAGTGATAAAACCCAGCCTAATGTCCATTTGTGGCTGAATGTTGATCGTGAGCCGGTTAGGGACGATGCGGTCGAATTGCTTCTCCGGAAAGGTCGCATGAGGCACAGGTCTAAATTGAATGGTGATCGACGAGGTCTTCTCTGGCATTCTTTTGCCCGTTCGCAGAAAGAAAGGTACTCCCTGCCACCGCCAGTTGTCCAAACAAAACTTCACCGCGGCATAAGTCTCCGTATTGGATTTTGGATCAACCCCCGCCTCTTCCCGATAGCCAGGCACTTCCTTCCCTTCTACCCATCCGAAGCCGTATTGACCCCTTATCGCATATTCAGATACTTCTTCCGGAGCGATTCGGCGTACCGCCCGCAGTACATCCACTTTTCTGTTCCTGATTTCTTCGGCCTCAAAAGAAATAGGGGGCTCCATGGCAATCATGCACAAAATCTGAAGCAAATGATTCTGTATCATGTCCCGCAGTGCACCAGAACCTTCGTAATATCCGCCCCGATCTTCTACCCCTCCCTTTTCAGCTACGGAGATTTGCACTGAATCAATATAGTTACGGTTCCACAGCGGTTCAAACAAGGTATTGGCGAAACGGAAAGCCAAAATATTCTGTACCGTCTCCTTTCCGAGGTAATGGTCAATCCTATAAATCTGCTCTTCCTGAAAGTTCTCCGTCAGCATTTTATTCAGCTTAACGGCCGTTTCTTTATTATGACCAAAAGGTTTTTCGATAATAATATGGTCCAAAGCGGGCTCTGAGGCCAATCCCTCGCTATGAAGATTCGAAGCGATGGTTTCTATAAATTTTGGGGCAACGGAGAGGTAAAACAACCGCTTTGCCCGGTGCCCCCAGTCTTCGTTCATCTTGTCGAGCCTCTTGGCAAGTTGTTGGAATGCGCCCTCCTTATTGATATCAGACTGAAAATAGAAGACGGAATTTTTAAAGATGTTCCATTTTTCTTCCTCAGGATCCCCGTTTCGGGAAAATTCCCTGATGCCTTCCTGTAATCTTTTTCGGTAGCCTTCGTCATCCAGTTCGGTTCTTCCCAGGCCTACGATGGCAAATTGCCCTTCCATCCAACCATCAAGGAACAAGTTGTAGAAGGCGGGTATTAACTTCCTTTTGGTCAAATCACCGGTTCCTCCAAAAATAACTATGATGGTGGGTGTTGTGTTTTTTATCTTCATCTCAGGTTATTTTCCATTTGTTTTCCAAAGCGATCACTTTATTTAGCCGCCGTTGAAATCTCTCCTGTTGTTCGAATCTAGCGTCCAGGAAGGCCACCACTATTTCCCAAATCAGCATTGGCCCCAATACACGGCCCCCTAGGCACATCAGGTTCATGTCATCGTGCTCCACTCCCTGGTGGGCTGAATAGGAGTCTGTGATTAATGCCGCCCGAACCCCCTTTATCTTATTGGCCGCAACGGACACACCCACGCCACTCCCGCAGATCGCAATTCCCTTGTCTACCTCACCCTGGGCCAGGGCCAGCCCCAAAGGAAATACAATGTCCGGATAATCATCTGACGGATCATAGTGGGAAGCTCCAAAATCGGTTACCTGATATCCTCCGTTGACCAACTTGCTGATCAGTTGTCCTTTGTGCTCAAATCCGGCGTGGTCGGCCGCTATCCCTATCTTCATATCTGAGGCTGACAGTTTGAGTTTAAAATTAACCAGAAACTGGTAAACATGCCATTTTTAACAATTACCTTTTAGCTATCATTGCTCGTTTACTTTAGGAAGGAAAAGACCGCGGCATCCGACATGGATAATTTGAGGTTTATTCTACCTTTACAATTTTTGAGAGTTCTGAAATGCCGTTCTCATTGAAAGCCTCTACAGCAAAATAGTAGCTTTGATCCCGTCCAAGGCTTTTCATATGGTGCTCGTTCTTATCGTAAACTAACCAGGAACTGTATAATTTATCCGGCGCAATACCCCACTTAATGTTATAGCCTTGCGCATCTTTGATGTTATCCCAGGTAAGGGTAATATCCCTTCGGTCTTCGTGCCGCCGCGGTTGTAGGTTTTTGATTCTTCCGGGTATTTTACCCTCGCCTTTGCCGAATACCCTCAGTCCGGATATGGAAAGGTGGGGAGTCGGTACATGGATATGGTTGTAGCGAATGTAGCGCACCCTTTGCGGTTCGCCCAGTTCCACATAATCATTGGGTACATCGTGGAAGTTTTTGCTTTTATCTACCAGAGTAAACCATTCTTTTCCGTCTAGGGAACCTTCGAGGGTATAGCGGTGATGGAGATCCGGAATCCTTCCGTAGAAATTAGATTGGTAGTCATGATAGTTAATTTGTACTGCATGGACCTTGCTCGCTTCAAGCAGGTCTATTTCCAGAAATTCTCCTTTGTCAGTGCTGTTGGCTACCCAAAAGCTGCGGACGTTTTCGTCGTTGGCATTTTCTGGCTCATAATTCTCCAGGCTGGATGAAGCTTTTATCGGTTTTCTGTAAGACAGTAACATCCATCCCGTAAAGGTTCCTGTGTTGTCCCCCTGCATGGTACCGTAGCGGGGATAATCCCCATAATTGGTGTCGGAATACATTAGTCCATCCTCATCAAAATAGGTAGGGAACATCGCCAGACGTCGTTCCCAATTCACATTTACAGAAATCGACATGGAACCAAAATGCCAATATTGGTTGCCGGGGCCCAACACCGTACTTCCATGACCCGCCCCGTTGATAAAGCCGCCGGGCTTGTATGATATCGGGTTGTTGGGAGCATACTCATATGGGCCCAGCGGGGAATCGGATGTATAGACGCCGTCCCCGTACACATTAAATTCCGTGCCCGGCGCCGCATATTGCATGTAGTAAACGCCGTTGTATTTGGTAACCCAAGGGCCTTCCATGTATCCTTTCAACACCGTATCAGCATGGTTTTCACCAAAACGCTCCCAGCCGTGTTTTTCCCCGTTTAACGTGAAGAGCTCATGGATTTTTTCCTCTGGCCTAAACCGCTTTTTCATGTCCAATCTCCTTGCTCTAATGGGGTAGGTGTTGGAGGAGCCCCAAAAAACATA
>CAZHZP010000263.1:0-3854 GCA_964537165.1 uncultured Roseivirgaceae bacterium
CCAACCTCAATTTCCTAAGATCCCAATCCGGCAACCGGGCAAGTACCGGCCGGGGCACCAACCCTTTGGCCGCAGCCTACCAATGGTCTAATATAGACATTCGGGAGCTCCGGCAACCTTGGGTTGATGGTGGGGAACATATCCAACAGCTTACCCCGCATCCCGGGGCGGATAATCCCTATTTCCTAGCGTATGGAGTCACGAACGCCTACGTGAGGGATCATGCTTACGGAAATATAAAAGTAGACTGGACGATCGCCCCGGGGTTAACTGCCTTTGGTAGGGTGGCACATGATGCTTCCACTGAGAACAGAGAGTCCAAACTTCCGTGGAGTTACACCAGGGAAACAAAGGGAGCTTATTATATGGACGATTTTAGCTTCCGGGAAACAAACATTGATGCGCTCTTAACTTATCATAAAAAATTGGAGGATTTTGATCTAAGTGTGTCAGTGGGAGGCAACAGCATGTACCGTTCGGGAAACAGTTTTTCTATGGGGGGTAGAGTTCTTTCTGTTCCTGGCTTATACCGTATTTCAAACATCGCGACTTCTGCCCGGGTGTCCTCGAATTATACCGAAGAAAAACGCGTGTACAGTGTTTATGGCCTTGCCTCTGTGGGATTCAAAAACATGTTGTATCTTGATCTTACAGGACGAAATGACTGGTCCAGTACCTTACCCATCGCCGATCGTTCCTATTTCTATCCATCAGCATCACTAAGCTGGTTGGCCAACTATACCTTTAATCTACCCTCCAATGTCACGTTGTTAAAATTGCGTGGAGGATTGGCCCAGGTGGGAAACGATACAAGCCCCTATCAATTATACAACGCTTTACAAACGGGAACCTGGGGAGACTTGGTGACCACAAGCATGCCGGGCACCCTGCTTAGTCCCACATTAAAACCGGAAATAGCTACCTCCCAAGAATTCGGTGTGGATCTAGAATTATATGAAAGCCGGTTACGATTTGAAGGGACTTATTTTTATGTGGAAAACAGCAACCAGATACTTAACATCAATACCGCGCCTTCATCTGGGTATTCTGCATCTAAGATCAACGCCGGTTTATTGGCTAGCAAAGGATGGGAGCTTACCCTTGGAGGCAGTCCTATCCACAATGTGAATGGCTGGAACCTGGATGTCAGCGTGAATTGGACCCGTACCCGTACCATGATTAAAGAACTGGTGGGAGACATGCAGTATTTCGCATTTTGGTCAGATAACGGCGGAGGGGCATATACTTGGATTGGGGAAGAAATCGGGGATCTTTACAGCCGGGGATATGTAAAAGTGACCGATCCGGAATCTCCATATTATAACTGGCCAATCCTTGATAGAAATGGGACATGGCAATTAAATGACGGTATAGAGAACATGGAAAAGGTGGGCAACTACAATCCCAAATTTTTGATGGGGGCACAGACAACCCTGACCTACAAACGTTTTCGATTATCTGCTAGTTTTGACTGGAGAAATGGCGGTGATTTTATGTCCTGGACCTACCGTTACGGAGAATCAAGTTGGCTGTCACAACGCCAGCTCGACAACATGATACCGAGAGGAAATATGTCCGAGGATGAATTTGCCGCCATGCTGGCCGCTGATCCTGAGCGATATATCCTACCTCGAAATGGAAACTTCCCTCGGGTGGGTGGCCACACGCAGGCAACCGGGGGGATGTTAACGGCAGAAGGCATCTATGACGGGGGATTCACGCCCGGTGTACGGCAAGATGAGGAAACCGGGGAACTGGTCCCCCATCTAGGGCATAATCCGGGGTTTGATGAAACAGCCGGTACGGTTATCATCCCCATTACCGATATGTATTCATGGAGATTTAATAAATCCGCCACCTTTGACGCATCTTATGTCAAACTCAGAGAGCTGTCGTTGGGATATTCCTTTGCCGATATCGGTGCATTCAAAAACATCAATGTTTCCCTATATACCCGGAATGTGATATTGTGGACCCGAGCTAAAATCGGTATTGATCCAGAAAGAGCTTTTAGAAACGACAATGGCTCGTTTTCTCAGGGAATAGAGCACAACAACGTGCTTCCGTGGACTATTCCAGTAGGTTTCAAGCTTAATTTTAATCTGTAGTTGAATTTTAAATTACCTAGATCATGAGATCAATATTAATTATATCAAGAAGTGCCCTGGCTCTCTGTCTAATAGGTGTTTTCTCCTGCGGGGACATTCTCACCGAGACCAATGAAAGCCCCAATGTGGTAGATCCTTCGAGTTCAAATCCGAACATGATCATGCCTTCTATCATGGCGCCAGCCGCCTCTGATTATTTAAATAAAGGCTGGGGCCATATGGGGGGGGTTGTACAACATATCCAACACGATGGTTGGTTTGGGGGGGTAAACCATTACGAATGGGGCCCGGAAAACTGGAACCACTATTACGATATGCTCCGGAATGCCGAATTTCTACGAAAGAGCCCCAGTATATTTCACCAAGGAATAGCGCTTACGATGAGAGGGCACATTTTCGGGATGATCACCGATCTTTGGGGAGACGCCCCTTATACAGAAGCGCTTCAGGGAGAAAGGGGGCTGCTGGAACCTCAGTTTGATAGTCAGGAAACTATCTACAGAGGCATTATAGAAGAATTGAAAGAAGCGTCCGGCATTTTTGCCCTAAATGATAATTCGGGTTACCTGACGGGCTATGATACGTATTATGGCGGAGATACCCAAAAATGGCATAAGTTCGCCAATAGCTTGTTGCTTCGCTATTATATGCGCCTGTCTGAAAAATTGCCTGACTTGGCAAAAAGTGGTATTGAGGCTGTGTATCGGTCCGGAGTATATATAAAAGAACCCGCTGATGATGCATCCATAACCTATGTAGGGACGGTAGCGGATAATAGCTGGCCTTTTAATTATCAGGTGGATCAAAGCGCACTGTCAGATTTTAGAAGAAAAAAACCCGCACAGACGCTGATCAACCAGCTGATGGAAACCCAGGATCCCCGACTGGAACTTTGGTTTGCACCGGTTCATGTCCAATGGGTAGAAGATACTTCTTTGCCGACGGCCGTAGATCCGTTTATTCGCAAGAACGGGACAGTGATGGAAGGGGTAGCTTATATGCCCGATGCTGATCTAAAGCGGGAGATTGAAGCAGGAAATGTTTTTAAACGGCATTATAATCCGGATATTTACCAAGGCCCCCCGTTGGACACCAACCGTTTTGTAGGAGTACCCCCGGGGTTGACCCAGCCTGATTACCATAACGGCAATCCTACTCCAGGGCAGACTGTCGAAAACCAGCATGTCTCGCAACTCTCTGATCTTTATAGATATTCAAACAACCCCCGAATCCTTAAGGGCAGAATTATTACATCAGCAGAAGTGCATTTTATCCTGGCAGAAGCCGCGTTTAGAGGATGGGCTGTCGGAGATGCGGAAACGCATTACAACAATGCCATAAAAGCTTCCCTGGAAACTTGGGAGTTAGGGAATTTATATGATGAATTCATCACGCAAGAGGGTGTAGCCTACAACGGCACATTGGAACAGATTCTCACCCAAAAATGGGTTGCAAGTTGGAGCTCAAGTACCGAAGCATGGATGGACTACAGAAGGACGGGAATTCCAAATCTCCAAGCAGGTCCCGCAGCTGCCAAGAGCGTGCTCCCAGTACGATTTATTTATGGCGATTCCGAAACATTTAACAACCAGGAAAATTCCGCCGAGGCCATTAGCCGATTGGAAGAGACAAGTTATTCTATTGGGAAAAACAGCCTGTGGTCTAAGCCTTGGATTGTCCAAGGTACCGGCAAACCTTGGTAAATTAAATGATAAGTCTTTTGTACCCTGCGTTGTAGGGACAGGC
>CAZHZP010000264.1:0-3849 GCA_964537165.1 uncultured Roseivirgaceae bacterium
GATCTCTTCTCTATCTTTTTCATAATTTCCTTCCACTGTCGAGTTTTTTTAGTTCCTTTTTAAGAAATAATTTGTCGGCAAGATAATTCAATTACTCAATTATTTATAAAGGACAGGTAATAATTTTTGAAAGAATTCGATGCAATGGGCTAGTTTTTAACGAAGATCAAATTCCTTTTAAGCGATATTGCCCCTGTTATTCTCCGTGTAAGAATTCTTTCTTGGCCACTAATTCCTCTTCTGTCTCCCGATGGTCAGGGTCATCCACACAACAATCCACCGGACATACAGCCGCACACTGGGGCTCCTCATGAAAGCCGGTACACTCTGTACATTTATCTGATACAATATAATAAAACTCGTCAGAGACAGGCTCCTGCTTTTCATTGCCGTCCACCACAGTACCATCGGCCAGCGTGACCTCTTTCAGGTTCGTTCCACCACCCCAGGTCCATTCTATGCCGCCTTCATAAATGGCAGTGTTTGGGCATTCAGGTTCACATGCACCACAGTTGATGCATTCATCGGTTATCATTATAGCCATTACGATCTCATTTATTTAAATCCAAAATTACTAAGCAATCAACAATCTAACAAGGAAATCAGACCGCCAGTTGCTTATTGGGCAAACAAATGTTGTCAAACTAACTAAATCAAAATCATTCTAAATAAATAGGCCCCTCTGTTCGCCTCCAGCAGTCCCAAGATCCTCCGTCCGGATTTCTGTTTTTAAAATGCAAACAATATCTTTGGGGGAAATTATTCGACTATGACCCTTCAAGAACGAACGGGGGCGCTCGTACGCTTAGGTGAAAGAATCAAGGCCTTGACTGAAGAGGAATTCTTGTCATTAGCCGACCGGGTAGAACGCAACAACAACTGGTTCACACCGGAACAGACACGCCTCTCCCTCCATACCATCAGCAACTACCTGCACGAATCCTCTCTGAACAACTGGCTGGAAAGCTATTCCATTCCAGAGCACACGCAGGCCAGATCCGTCGGTGTGCTAATGGCGGGAAATATACCCGCTGTAGGGTTTCACGATTTATTGTGCATCCTGGTCAGTGGCCATAAGGCCTATGCTAAACTGAGCTCGACCGATCAGGTACTCATTAAGTGGCTCGCCCATGAATTGATCCAGATCCAGCCGGATTTTGGATCACAAATATTTTTTGAAGAGATGCTGAAAGGAAAAGATGCTTACATCGCTACGGGTAGTGATAATTCCTCCAGGTATTTTGAGTATTATTTCGGAAAGTATCCCAGCATCATCAGAAAAAACAGGACCTCTGTGGGCGTCTTGAACGGGAGCGAAGAGGCTGAGGACTATAAGGCCCTGGGATATGATGTATTCCAGTACTTTGGCTTAGGCTGCAGGAATGTTTCCAAAGTGTACCTCAAAGACAAGGGGCAGTTGCAGGAGTTTCTCAAAGCGATTGAAGGCTTCCATTTTCTGGCAAGCCACCACAAGTACCTAAACAACTACGAGTATAACAAAGCCATCTACCTGGTCAATAGTGAACAACACCTGGACAATGGCTTCCTGCTGGTCAAAGAAAACGAGCAATTGGTCTCCCCTATTGCGGTGCTGTATGTTGAATATTACTCTGACACACAAGATTTGGAGCAAAAACTCGCGCCACATCGCTCGAAAATTCAATGTGTGGTAAGCAAGGAGAGCTGGTATCCGGAGAGCATAGCCTTTGGACGGGCGCAATACCCGTCTCTATCGGATTATGCAGACCATGTGGACACCTTGGCGTTCCTTCTTAAGCTTTAGCGAAAATCAGATACCGGCAGATGCTAAGCCTGCTGCTTAATTGACATTGATCTTGGGCAGTGCAAAGCTGAACTCGCTCCATTCGTTCTCCTGGCTATCAATCCAGAGTTCACCGCCGTTTTTCTCCACATAATCCCTTACAAGCAACAACCCCAGGCCTGTACCAGCCTCATTGTTGCTTCCAAAGGTGCTGAAGCTATCTCCCTCTCTTAGTCTTTGAAGATTATCTAGGGAAATGCCCGCTCCCGTGTCCCTGACGGAGATCTTCACATCTTCTTTGCGATTGGCGACATGAACCGAAATCCTGTCTCCAAGGCTACAGAATTTAACAGCATTATTTAAAAGGTTCCTGATGACAAGCTCGACCATGTGTTTATCTGCGAATACCATAACGGAACCCTCCGAGTCAATATCCACTTTGATTTTCTTAAGCAAAGCCACCGGCTCTACCCAAGCCTTTTGCTGCTGGAGAAGCTGATAAATGTCGAATACCTTCTTGTCCATAAACTCCCCTTGCAATTGGCTCCGTGACCAGGCCAACAAATTCTCCAAAAGCATGGCAACGCCATCGACGCTATCGGAAAGTGCGGGTAAAATTTCCTCAAAATCCTCCGAGGTCATATAACCCTTCTTTGACAGATCAAGAATCTCTTTAACCCCCAACACGGGACCTTTCAGATCATGGGAAACTATAGAAAAAAGCTTGTCCTTGAGCGCATTATGCTTTTTTAGTTCCTGCGCCTGCACTTCCAACAATTTTTGATTCCTTCTCTCCTCCGTAATATCGGTAAACAAAAGAAGCGTTCCTTTGAATTTGTCCTTCCGTCCCTTTAATGGGATAATTTCTGTCAGGAACACCCGCTTTTTCTGGGAAAAACCCTCCGTGATAGAGGTCTTGCTGTGCTTTTTTTCGCCAATACGTTTCAGAAGGTCTTTTTGATGCCCTATCACCGCCACCAGGTGCGTGCCGATATAACTCGTTTGTTCCTCTCCTAAAACCTTCTTCATGGCCGGGTTAATCTCGATTACCCGGTCTTCGCTGTCTATTACGATTAAGCCATCCGTCATCGCCGCTATCAGTTGTTCCTTGGCAATAGGGACTACCTCGAACAGGTTAAACTTAATCAATCCCAAGCCCGTGGCAAAAAAAGAAATGGTGAAGGCGAAAGGGGTGAAATTGATCGGGCCTAAGATGTCAACTCCCAGAAACTCCACGATATGGACAAATAAAGGAGCAACTGTAGAGATGACCAACAGCAAGGTCTGATTCCTGAAAAGCCGCTCGGTATGGCGCATGCTCAAAATGAGCAAATAATTACCCCAGATGATGATCGAATAGAAATAAACTGTGATCAGATAATGAAGCGGGCCTTTTTGTATGTCAATTAAGGGAAAAGGACCGTCCAAATGCAGCCCGACAGATGAATAGTATAAATAATGCCACTCGTTCGTCAAAACGATGACATACACAGTGGCCGCCATCAGCAACAGCCCCGCCAGCAAAGAGGTATTGCCAGCCCAACTCTCCCTCCCGGTATACTTTAAGCAAAACAACAACCACGTGATGGGCAACAAGACGATTCCTACATATTGAAATTTTATCCAGAAATAGATGCCCGTCAGATCGGTACTGGCCAGTTCCAAACCGTAAAAAAATGCCCAAATGACGCCATTAAGCAAGGTGAAAGCAAACCACCGAACGGAGTCACTTAACCGATAAATGATGAACAAGGACAAAAACCCCGCTGCAACACCTAGAAACAACAGGGTAACGGCGTAAAGATTAAAGTCCAATTGCATCTACCGAATTAATCTATTCCATATAAAAGGCGGCAAATTAGAAAATAATTCCCAATTTCTCCGACGGATTGAATTTTTATTTGGTTTTACATGAAATCTTTTGGGCCTCATACAGCCTTATACGCAAAAACATCATAGATAATGATGCCCCCTTCAATCTTGCTTTATACATCCATATCCTTTCTAAATAAAGAAAGTAGCCGTATCATTCTCTTCAAATTCAGCACATATTTTTTATCTTTGCCTGCTATTTGGCAATCATCCAA
>CAZHZP010000265.1:0-3848 GCA_964537165.1 uncultured Roseivirgaceae bacterium
GATGGTCGCTTAACGCCAACTATGTCCACAACAACGTCCAACTGGCGGAAAACGGCGGATTCTCCAGCGCCATGATGACCGGCAATTACCGGTTGAACTTCATCTACCGCTTCCTTCCGGGGCCAAAGCTTAAAAAACGGCTGGGGGTGATGGATAGGATCTTTGGGAAATAGCTGACGGTGTTATTTCAGTTTATTGTCCCTTTGGAATATCTCAATGATCCGCTTATCATTTCTATTATCTGGGATGACCTGCCCCTCTGTCAAGCCCGGATAGCCTAATTGAACCTTTAATTCATCACCCATTTCCAAGAATAGCGGGTCGATGACGACCCAATCACACATCCCGGAGGAATAACTCCACCAAAAATATCCTGTATATATAAGGATCCCGTTAGCCTTAACGGCAAAGGGGACTCCGTGAATATCCTCTATTTTCGCAATCCGCTCTTTTGCTTTGTCCGACAATCGAAATACGTGTGCCTCCGGATCATAGGATAGGAGTTCTGGATATTCAATGAAAGCAACATCTTTGGTGACTACCGAACGTTCATCAATCTGGAAGGACTGACCAATGCGGGAAAAATCGTCAATCAGATAAAGTTCCACCTTTCCCCTGAGGTTTTTGTCTTCTTCGTTAGTTTTGCACCCTGCGGTAAGGATGACCAACAATCCGAGGAGAAGTTGGAAGTACGGTTTTCGTTTCATGGGTTTTATTACAAAAATATTATCGATTGTTTCTGTGAATTTTTCAGGATAAATATACCCCATTTTATGTCCAATCCGCAATGTAAAGTCAAATTTTATCTACAGATCCGAAGGTGGGTAAAAGCTTGAGATACGCCCAGCATTGTTTCATGAGGCTTCGGGGGAGGAAATAATTTTGAATTACGAGCCGGAGATTTAAAGTCAGTATCGGCATGCCTGATTTCGCGATGAAGGGTCGATAAGCCATTTTAGATTTCCACCCCGTATAAAAGCCGAACTAGTTCACCTCCAACATCGGCAGTTAACAAAAAAGTCGAACTGGTTTGTCCCTTAGCCGAACCGGTTCACTAAGAATACAAACCAATTCACCTCAGAACCGAACCAGTTCACAAAAAACACAAACTAGTTCATCTGCGAGCCGAACTAGTTGGTAAAAAAGGGAAGCCAGTTGCTCTCGGAGCAGAACTAGTTCGTCTCGGAACCAAACTAGTTCTCAAAATAGCCCAACTAGTTACTCTTTTAGCTAAACCAGTTGGCAAAAAAGGTGAACTAGTTAGGCTCGGGAGTGGGAGGGGGTACTTCGGAGGTACCCCTCTTGGTAAAATCTTGCCCGAAAGTCAGCAGATTGTTATCTGGATCCAGCATGGAAAATTCCCTTTGCCCCCAGGGCTTGGTCTGCAGATGCCCTGCCGGATGAATGGCCAGCCCCTTGTCCAGCATGTCATGATATAATGCATCAATATTATCCGACCGGATATAGACCTGGCCGTAATTTTCCGCTGGGTCCAGTTCCTTAAATTCAAAAAAGTGGAGCTGGATGCGGTCTTTAATCACCATCAGGTATCCAGCGTAGTCTGTAGTTCCCAAATTTTGGAAGCCCAGCCTTTGGTAAAAGTCCTTGGTGATGGCTTTGTTGCGCATCGGCAGTTTGGGATGGATATCGGTCAGCATGGACGTAGGGAGTGGTTAATGTTAGTAAGAATTCCTAGAACCTTATTTTTCAGGTGATGTACTCAATAAACTTGCTATCTGTAGATTTAATGCCTTGACCTGACCCAGGAGTGGAATCACTGTTTCTCCATCAAAATCCGAATAAGCCGCATAATCTGTTTCTTGTCTCCAATCAAAAAGATGAGAATATAGCTTGCCATACTCTTTATTGATTCGCCCACTTTTTACGAAATGAAGAAAAAATTGAGTTTTAACCCCGCTGTGTGTTTCCGCCTTGATCCCGCACTGAAAAAGCAACGCACTTATTAGATAGAAGCTGGAATAGTAGAGCCTGTTTATGCAAGAACCCCATCGGCTATTTTCAGCAAGCAATTCAGCATCCCGGTAAACCTCCTCCGATTTTTTTTTACTATACCTAACAAATTCCTGCGTTCTAGACATTATAAACGGATGCCATCTTTGTGAATATTTTCATATAATGGGCTTAGGTGGGAGTTCCATTCCTTTTTGGAGAGCACCAACGTGGATATAGCTTCACCTGTTTCCAATTCAATATTAAACAATTCTTCACGGTATGCTTTCTCTGTTTTTCTATCCACTAGCTCAGCATCTAGTAGAATCAAAACATCCCAATCTGAATGGTCATTTGCCTGTCCCCGGGCGCGAGAGCCAAACAGGATTATCTCAGCATTAGGATTTTTTTTCTCAATGGCTGATTTAATGCGTTGGATGATTTGTAGCTTGTCCGTCTTCATGCTATTAATATACGAATTTTTAGGAAAGGTCGGATACATGATGAACCTATCCAGACCCTGAACAAGTTCAGGATGACAAGGATGACGCTGCGGCGATAAGGAGCTAGCACAAAAAAAACCGGGAGAAAAATTCACCCGGTCCTATTGCTGGATCTATTTTTTTCGTAGACCCTCTTAAAATCATCTCCTGTATCAGAAATTAAATTTAACGCCGCCCGCCAATACCAGCTGGTCAAGGCCACCGACAACGTATTTTACTTCAGCAAAAGGCAGAAAGCTTTGCCCTACTTCAAAATTAGCACCCACGCCTAAATTTAAACCTATGTCCCCAGTGCTTACGGATGAATCTGGAAGGCCTACTTGGGACAAATTAGACTTCACCTTGTAATTGGTGTAGTTAATACCGCCAATCCCGTAGAATAACAGACTGTTTTCTTCAACAAAAGTGTAATTGAGGTTGCCGTTGATTTCAAATGCTGAAGTCTTGACAAAACCTTGGTCCTTTGGAAAATAAAAGGAAAAGCTTGGCGAAATGGCCATTCTTTCCGCAATAGGAAATTCCGCTATTGCCCCAATCCCCAATGTGTTAACTTCACTCCCGTAGATAAGCTGCGCGCCTATGCGGTTCGAATCCTGGGCAAAAAGTTGCCCCATTCCGATCATTAAAAAAGCTGCGAATGCAAAAAGTGTTTTTTTCATGTGTTTTTTGGTTTTTGTTTAAATAATGTGGAATTCATGCGGAAGAGGGCTTTATAAAACACCTTTCAGCATGGTCTCGCAAAGATAATGATTCTGTCTTACAAAGCAGTGGCGCTGTCTTCCATTTTCAGCCCTGCCAGTTGACTAAGAGATAGAAGAGACTAGGTGATGGTGATGCCTCTCTGCCGAAGGGCAGGAAAGAGGGGGTCTAGTAGACGCTCTTCCATCACTTCCATCTCCCTGTCCCTTCCATCCTACACCGCCACCGGCGCCTTGATCGCTGGATGCGGATCGTAATTCAGCAGTTCAAAATCCTCGTACTTGAAGCCAAAGATATCTTTGATTTCGGGGTTCAGCTTCATCTCGGGAAGCGGCCGGCAGTCTCTGGACAATTGTAGATTGGCTTGTTCCAGATGGTTTGAATACAAATGCGCATCCCCAAAGGTATGGACAAACTCACCCACTTCTAAGTCACAGACCTGCGCCACCATCATGGTGAAGAGGGCGTAGGAAGCTATATTGAAGGGTACGCCCAGGAATACGTCCGCACTCCGTTGGTATAACTGGCAAGAAAGTTTGCCGTTCGCTACATAAAACTGAAACAGCAAGTGGCAAGGGGGTAAAGCCATATCGTCCACATCCGCTACATTCCATGCGCTGACAATCAATCTTCTTGAATCGGGTTTGGTTTTGATCTGGTGGATGAGATTTTTGATCTGGTCGATTTCCCCGCCTT
>CAZHZP010000266.1:0-3824 GCA_964537165.1 uncultured Roseivirgaceae bacterium
GGAATACAGGCATGATGTCAGCATAGAATGCATTGCCCTTGAAGCCATGGGGGAGATCGCTTTCGGCAATTATCGCAATTGTTTTAGTATCGTAAAAGTCGCCACTATTGACCATTTGCCAGCCTACACTTCCCCTCACATCAAAAAATGTATGGAGCTTCTTGTGGTAGTCCAGGGTCAAAGCGGGCAAGACCTTAAATTTAAACTTTCTGGTAACACCGGTGTTGTCGCCGTACATCATCGCGGGGCCGACCCCAATGCCGAGTCGGTCTGTCCTGTCGTCCTGAGCCTCAGCAAAGTTGAAACTCATGATAAAAATTACAAGAATAAATAAATATTTCTTCATATGATGGTCACGTGTAAAATGAATTGAAAAGAAATATACCAACAAAAATGAGGTTCTACCTAGTATTTATGCATTTGTTTTCTTGAAACTATACAAAAAAGCCGGAAATCTTTGTTCCCCCGTAACAAGATGCCGTGGGACAAAAATTTCCAGCCAGGTTTTCTTTTAAATTGATTATTGAGCTTCCTCTTCTTCTAGTTCTTCCGATGAGGTTATTTTGACGGTTCCCCGTTCCTCATCGATTGAGACAGGCTGCCCCTGAAAGGAGGGCTTCAGTTCTTCATCATCTTTTTCGTAGGGGAAGATCTCCACGATCGGACTTTCGTTAATGTCCGGAACCACGAAACTTACTAACATATTGTTGAGGCTCTCATAGATCCGGTCGTAAGCGTCCCTGACATTATGGGCGGACACCAACATGTATTGGGTCACTTTCTTTTCCTTTCCGCTGTCGGCATCGGCCACCACATAGGTGATTTTGCATTTGTACCATACATCACTGTCTTCGTAGAAGAATACGTCCACGATATTGCTTTTGCTGATGTTGGTCACCTGGAAATCCCCACGGATCACACTCCCCAACATGTCATATATTCTGGCTTCGGCTTCGGTGAAGGAAACAGCGTCCACAAGGTATTGTTCCGACACATTTTTGAGCAGGCCCTGCTCGTTTTCCTTGGCATATTTTACTTTACATAAAAACCACGTCCTCATTGCGTTCGATTTACGATTTGAGGGGCTAAGGTAATACCTATTGGATAAAGCCCCAATAGATAAGCTAGAAAACAACGAGCTTAAGTTTTTGAGATCCTGGAAAGGCAGGTGCAGGAGTGTTTTCCAGTATGCCTGAGCTAAAGTTTAAAAGCTTGACGGGCAAGCAATTTCCATTCACTGTCGGCTTTTTGCCAAACCAGTAAAACACCGATTTTGATGTGCACCGTTTCACCTTCGTTGTTTGTTTCGGCGGCGAGGGTATGCCTGATGACACCGGTACCGTCTACAATCTCCACAGTCTGGTCCTGTAGTTCAATGGTCACGAATTTGGATACGCCGGAAAGCATGTAGGCGATAAATTCTTGCTGGTTTTCAATCCTGCCAGTGGAATGCCCGTAAGACAAATGTGGAGAAGTGATTTTTTCCAATTTTTCTTGCTGCGGCGAGATTAAAAGTAGCCGTAATTCTTCTACCTTCTTTTCCAGGTTTCTCTGGTCGGCCGTCTGTGCAAATGAGAGGGTACTGGAGATAAAAAAAATAAAAAGCAATGGGGTGAGACTTTTCATGGTTTAGGGGTTTACTGGTTCTTAGGCTGTTATTACATGCTTGGGGAAACCGGCCAATCTCTAATGGTTGGCATAAATTACTTTTTCACCAATTCAAAGACATAAGATCCCGCCAGGGCGGCTACGCGGGTGTTAGGAAGAGGGATGTTGAACATCAAGGTCAGCTTATCTCCGTTACGGCTAAAGGATATTTCGCGCCCCGCGGCAGGTTGGTTGCCGGTAAGTTGTATCTTGTCAAAATTGCCGCCTACAAATGACCAGCTACCGCTTTGGTCAAAAAGAGAACTGGCGGAGGTGGTATAGGATCTGCTGGTAGCCGTTGAGATTAGCCGAAGTTCCAAGTCTGAGAAATCAGCGGTCACCGGATTGCCGTCTTTGGAGACAGAGCCGCCATTGGCGACTGTCCAGGTGATACTTGATCCCTCGGTGAGTTTTTCTGTGGCCAGTTCTTCATCGGTTTTTTGTTTGATGGGGTCAGGGCCATCGGTTTTTTCGCAGGAAAGCATCACAAACCCGAAGGCGATCAGTAGCAGGCTTAACAGTGTTTTTTGCATGTCAAGGGTGTTTAGTGCATGTACCCAGCACAAATTACGAAGAAGAACATTACATTCAGCGCTAGGAGACCGAATTTATTTTGTACTGTTCAATATTTAAAACTTTATCACAAAAACCGTATTCCCGGGAGTCGTTTGAGCACACAAAAATTGTCTTGTCATTCCCATATTTATGGGCTAGCTCCTGGTACCATTGGACACCTCGTTGATCCAGATTCGAGACGGGTTCATCCAAAAGCAGCAAAGGGACGTCAGAGAAAAAACACAGGCCCAGTTTTAGCCGCTGTTTCATGCCGGAGGAAAAATACTGTATTTGCTTGTTGAGGGAATTTTCCAGATACATAATCTCCGGGATTTCCTTAAGGGTTAGGCCACTTATTTTATTTTTAAATTTAAAATGAAATTCGAGTAACTCGTTCAGGGTAAACTCTTCCGGCAACTCCAGATAAGGAGCGCTGATAGCGAGAAGTTGGTATAAGCCATCCTCCGGTACCGGCTTATTATCCAGCACATAGCTAAGGGATCCTTCAGTAAGGGGAATTTGTCCTGAAAGGCATCTGAGGAGAGTAGACTTACCGGACCCATTGCTGCCTGTAATCGCCACTTTACTAGAGGGTGGGAGGTGAAGCGTAAGGTTTTTAAAAATCCATTCGTACTGATATCTTTTTCCGGCTCCCGTCAGCGTGATTTCCAACATGGTATCAGTTGATATAACCTTTCATCAGCCCCCTTTCCGAAGACCTGATGAAGTTGACGATCTCGTCTCTTTCTTTGGTTGCCGGTAGATTGATTTCTATTTCTTCGAGTGCCCGGCTGTTGTTCAGACTGTTAAGGTAGAGGTAACGGTACACCTCCTGAATATGGTTGATCGAATCGCTGTTAAAGCCTCTTCTTCTTAATCCCAGCGAGTTAACCCCCGCATAGCTAAGTGGTTCCCGGGCGGCTTTGGTGTACGGTGGCACGTCTTTTCGAACCAAAGAACCTCCGGATATCAGGGAATGCATGCCTATCCGGACAAATTGGTGAATCGCACTGCTTCCTCCGACGATCGCCCATTCGTCAATAGACACATGGCCCGCCACCTGTACGGAATTGGCGATGATCACATGGTTGCCAATGATGCAATCGTGAGCGACATGTACATAGGCCATCAGAAGACAGGAGTCACCGACTTTAGTGATCTGTTTATCGACCGTCCCTCTGTTTATCGTCACACATTCGCGGATAGTGGTGTTATCGCCAATTTCTACTGTGGATTCTTCTCCCTGAAATTTCAGATCCTGTGGGATCGCGGAAATCACTGCCCCCGGAAATACCCTGCAATTTCTACCGATCCTGGCACCCGGATATATGGTGACGTTGGAGCCAATCCACGTCCCTTCGCCGATTTCCACGTTGTCATGGATAGAGGTAAATGCTTCCACGGTAACATTTTCTCCCAGCTTAGCATCTGCGTGTATTTCTGATAGTTTACTTATCATGAGTCTTTTCTTACAATACTCGCTGTCATGACAGCTTCACAAACTAAAGTATTTCCTACGTAGGCTTCTCCCTTCATTTTGGCAATGCCTCTTCTAATGGGGTACAGCAGCTCACATTTAAAAATGATAGTGTCTCCGGGAAGCACCATCTTT
This sequence comes from uncultured Roseivirgaceae bacterium, assembly GCA_964537165.1. Taxonomy (GTDB): domain Bacteria; phylum Bacteroidota; class Bacteroidia; order Cytophagales; family Cyclobacteriaceae; genus DATGMS01. Next base: position 3,815 of record CAZHZP010000266.1, read on the forward strand.
CTGAACTTAC
>CAZHZP010000267.1:0-3700 GCA_964537165.1 uncultured Roseivirgaceae bacterium
ACACAACGGCGAGGTTTAACGCCTATTATCTTGCCAAAGAAAAAATAGACGAACTAGAGGAAAATATCCGGAACGACCATCAGGAGGATTTCTCTCAGGTTTTACCGGTCTTCTACCCCATCGACAGCGCCACCATAGATGCCAATGAAGCACTTATTGATGAAGCCAGGGAACTGGCTTCCAAAGCCATAGACTGGCACAAGATCAGCAAATGGGTAGATCCCAGTTATTTTTTGTTGGGAAAATTAGATTACTACGAAGCCCAATTTGACGAGGCCGCCAATACCTTCAAGTACCTCAATGTCAACAGCAAGCAAAACGACGTCCGTCACCTGTCACTTATTCAGTTGCTGAGGTCGTTTATCGATCTGAACCGCTTTGATGACGCCGCTTTTGTCATGGATTTCCTGTCTAAGGAACCTGGCATCAGCCAGGAAAACCTACAATATCTGTACAAGACGCTGGCATATTATTATGAAACCCGCGGGGAAAGTGACATGATGATCACGGCACTGGATAAAGCGCTTGAAAACACACGCAGTAAAAAAGAGCGATCGAGATTGAATTTTATCATGGGGCAACTGTACCAAAGAGCGGGTCTGGATGCTTTTGCCTACGATTACTACCAGCAGTCCCTCAGCGGAAATCCGCCGTACGAAAGGACCTTCTTTGCCAGACTCTACTCCCAACAGGTCGCAGAACTGGAAAAAAGCAGGGACCTGAGGAGGGTCAGGAGCTATTATGACGAGCTGTACAAAGACAGAAAGAACAGCGAACTGCGGGATGTCATTCTTTACGAGAAGGCACTGTTTGAGCTCAATCAGGGTGAGCTGGACGAGGCGGTAAGGTTGCTCAATCTGGCGGCAGAAGAACCAGGGAACAACCCCAGACAAAAAGGCTATATCTATCAGAAACTGGCTGAAATTCATTTAGAAACAATGAGAGACTATTCAGCCACCAAGCGCTACGTGGATTTGGCACTGGAAAACTTCCGCGAAACAGACAACCAATACAGTACGCTTACTTCACAAAAGGCCGTATTGGATGACTACGTGAATAACCACAGGCTAATCCACAAAAATGACAGCCTTTTAAATTTAGCCCAGCTCAGCTTGGAGGAACAAGAGGCTTATGCGGAGCAATATATTAAAAGCGAAGAAGAAAGGTTATTGCGGGAGGCGGAGGCAGCAAGCGCTCCCAAAGCCAACAATATCTTCAACAACCTTCTAGCTTTCGGAGGCGGGGGGGCAGGCAGTACCTTCTACTGGGACAATGCGGTTGCCATGCAGAAGGGGGCGGTTGAATTTGTGCGTGTTTGGGGCAATCGCCCTTTAGAGGATCACTGGAGAAGAAGCAACAAGAGCTTTCAAGAAGCTCAACAGGTCTCAGAATTCGCAGATGAACCAGCCGTGGCCGACGAGGAAGAGGAGCTGCCGACGGCCACTATCGTCCTTCCGGACAAAGAAACACTATTACAGAACATTCCACGGGACAAGGCCAGCCAGCAAAAAATGCACGAGGAACTGGAAGAAGCATACTTTAATCTGGGCAAATTGCTCTTCTTCGATCTAAATGAAGCTGCCCTGTCCATAGAATATCTGGAAAACTTAATCCAGGTTTACCCTGATACCCATAGGAAACCGGAGGCCTACTATACGCTATTTTTGGCAACGGAAGAACTACAAGGAAATGCCTCTCGCTACGCCGAAATGTTAAAGGCAGAATTCCCTGAATCCCAATTCACCAAATCTTTGAACAATCCGGAGGGCGCCACTGGCAATGAGGCGAATTTAGCGGCAGCCCAGCAGTACCGCAGGGCTTACGAGCTTTATACAGAAGGCGAATTTAACCCGTCAAGAACAATCATTCGCCAAACCTTGGATGAATACCCCATGACGGAAAACTCCGAGCGGCTTCTTTTACTTGACATTATGATCTCGGGCAGGATCGACGGGACAGAGGTATATAGGAGTAGGCTCGAAAGTTACCTCCAAAACACCCAAAATCCGGATCTGCTTGAATTGGCAGGAAATATGCTGTCGGTGCTCACAGGAAATAAAGACTCAGAGGGAATAGCATCGGTTCCATCCGCTGATTTATCCGACTCGCTTTCGATAGATACCGACATTTCAGGAGTTATAGCCGATCCAGCCCAACAAGAGCCGTCTCCTTATGTCCTGAACTTAAACCAGACACACATCTTTGTATTAGCCATGGATCCCCAACAGTATGCTGACAACAAAAACATTACAGCAGAACTGGAGAACTTCCACCAACAATATTATGCGAACCGGAGGCTCAGGACTGGAAATATTTCATTTACGAGAGACAACACCATTATCATCATTAGCCCCTTTAACAATGCAGAAGACGCCCTTTCCTATCAAGCGGAATTTTTAAATAGTTTTAACTTGGATTCTTTATCCGAGGAATTAAAAATGAGTAGTTTTGTTATCTCGATAGAAAATTTTCAGCAGTTGAACAAAAGAAAAGATATAGAAGAATATAAGGCTTTTTACCAGGAGTCTTACCAATAAAATTATGAGTAAGAAGAAGAAATCTCAAAATCCCTCAAAAATTTCGAACATTATAAAGGTCCTGTGGCTTGCCTTCGTTGCGGGACTAGTGGGTTTTGTGCTATTTATATGGGCGGTCAGTGCGAATTTTCTTGGCCTATTCGGCGAGATGCCTGAATTTGAATCGCTGGAAAATCCCGAAACAGAACTGGCATCGGAATTATATTCATCAGACGGGTTCCTGTTGGGCAGTTATGCCCGCGAAAACAGAAGCCCGGTAAGTTATAGTGAACTTTCACACAACCTTGTCAATGCGCTAATCGCCACCGAGGATGTAAGATTTGAAAACCATTCGGGTATTGATGCCAGGGGAATGGTAAGGGTGTTGTTCAAATCCATTTTAATGGGGCAAAGCCGGTCTGGGGGCGGAAGTACCCTGAGTCAGCAAACGGCCAAGAACCTTTTTAAAACAAGGACCGTGGAATCGCAAGGTATCCTCAGCAATATCCCGGGCTTGAGGATGTTGATTATCAAAACAAAAGAATGGATTGTAGCAACGCAGCTAGAAAGGGCATATACCAAGCAGGAAATACTGACGATGTATCTAAACACGTCAGAATACGGAAGCAATGCTTTCGGTATTAAGACTGCTGCAAAGACTTTTTTCAACAAAGAACCCAATGAACTGAACATTCAGGAGTCTGCCACATTGGTGGGGCTTTTTAAAGCACCTTCCTATTATAGTCCTGTTTACAATCCTGAAAATTCCATGGGCAGACGGAATGTGGTACTGAGCCAAATGGAGAAGTACGGTTACATCAACCAGAGCCAATATGACTCTATTAGACAAATGCCGATCGAGCTGGAATATTCTGTTGCCAGCCACAACCGCGGCTTGGCCACTTATTTTAGAGAAGTAGTAAGAGCGGATCTGACCAAGTGGGCAAGGGAAAACATAAAAGCTGACGGCAAGTCGTATGACCTCTACGGGGACGGCCTCAGGATATACACCACCATTGACAGCAGGTTGCAGCAATATGCTGAAGAAGCGGTAGAAGAGCATATGGCCGATTTACAGGCAAAATTCGAAGCCGAAATGAGGGGCAGGGACCCTTGGATCGACAACCAGGGCCGGGTAATTGAAAACTTTCTTGAAACTGCCGTAAAGCGAACCGAGGCTTACC
>CAZHZP010000268.1:0-3686 GCA_964537165.1 uncultured Roseivirgaceae bacterium
AAAAAGGTCTTCATTTATGGGGATAATGGAATGATGTAGGTAATGTTACAGATTTAGGGGGAAATTGATCTTTGATTCCGTTAAACTTTGCTCTATTTTCTGAAGAGGAGCATATTCAGCTCCTAAGAATGAATGTACCGATCAACGCGACATCTAGCAAAAAAACCATAAAGAAGCTTTCTAAAAAAACTTCGCCCATCATTGTCACATCAAGACAAAAAGGAGAATGCGAATAGGCCATCATTAGGGCTCAGACCTGATGTACGATTAAAAAATCGGCAAAAACTGATTTAATGGCCAAATCTATGACTTCAGAAAATAGTAACTAGAAGCAACTTACCTGAAAGTAATTATATTTGGGCGACGAACACGTCCAGAAGCGGGTAAAAATGTCTTGATATGGAAAAACACCCTATAGCACTTAAGAACCAGATTTATATCCTCCCCGGCGACGCTGTCAGCGGCGATGAGCTTGGGGAGGTAAATTACCTATATACTTTTTGCAGATTTTGGAACGAATACGAGGGGACTGACTTTTCGGAGGATGAGTTTATATTTATCAAAGCGTCTGGCCCGAATAACTTTTCCGTTCACCCCACCACCGGGATGATATACGTGGCAAATTTAGTAGGACTTACAGGCGATGTGTCTATCGTCGTCAGAGTGAGCATCAGGAGAATGCACCTTGATGTCATCTGTAGAATAATTTATATACCCGTCGAAGACTGCGTATATTTCGACTCGGGATATGCAGGGGACAATGGAACCAGCAACGGGACAAGATCCCGTCCTTTTGTAAAATTTAACCGATCCGCCTTAGGCACTGGCACTCCCGGCAAGACTTATCTCTTTAAAAGAGGTACCGTTACATCAGATCAGTCTGCCCAATTTATTAGCCCTAAGGTGGGTGGGCGATATCCAGATTATATCAATGTCTGCGGCTGGGGCCAAGGCCCCAGACCCGTTTTTACGGATACAGGCAGCAATAACAGGACTTTCACCGTAGGTGGTCAACCTTGGGGAAATAACCCTCCAGACCCCTCTCTGGCTTGCCATAATTTCCGGATGATGGACATCGAAACTTACAAGGAGGTGGCCGACAGCTGGTATCCGATACTCATTAAGCCCGTAGGTGACAATATTCATATTACCAGGTATAAGGGAACCAATACGCTGTTCGATCATGGCATCGTCTACTTGCCGGCGATGACCAACGACGTGCAGGGATCGGAGCATCGGAATATCTTGTTAGAAAACTTTGAGCTGCGCAATGCATTGTCTAGGGGCATTAAAGTGGAAACCTCTGGAGTCCTTTGCCAGAATTTTAAATGTAAGAATGATAACTCCTTAGGGCCAACAGGTAGCCCGGCTCCCACTTGCGCGCATAAACCCAATGTTCATTTTTATTATATAGATGTAGAAGTGGAAAACATATCTGCCGGAAACCTCGGATTTCAAGCCCGGGCTTCTAACGTCGTGCATAAATGGATTTGGGCAAAGGGATTGAGATACGTAATGACGCCGTTTGTTCACAATGCCAACAGTGGCTGGGGTCCTGAATACCTCATTGATGGCACCTGCTCTTATAAGCATGTTATCATAGAAAACTGTTTCCAGGCAGCCTACTTCGGAAGACATGCGGGTACCTTGGATGTAGCTGATGGCTTAACATTCAGTAACATTCACATCAAAAGCGCCCAACATGGTATTCAGATAACAGAGGGGGCCAAGAATGTGACCGTATCCTACAGTGATTTGAGCAATTGTTCGGCAGGGAGCGGCTTCCGCGTATTCGAAAAGGCGGGGAGTGGCAATAAGCTTCACAATTGCACCCTCTTAAATAATAAAATACAGGATATTAGATTAAATAGAGATGATATCGAGATCATCAACTGTTTGTATGGGGTGATTAACGGAGCAGCTAACGCCGCCATCACCCGAAGTACCCACTTCAGAACAACAGCAAATCTCAAAGGAAAAGGGATAGATCTGGGTTACGAAGTTGATCTTTACGGAAATCCCGTCGCCAACCCACCCTCCATCGGAGCAGTGGAATATACAAGGGCATCTGTCGATCCTAGAGATTCTACTGAATCATCAGGTTCCGATTAATGGACAACGCCGACGGGCTTTTTTTACAATCATTTTTTATAAATATGTGCCCCGGAAACCATAGCAAGGGATGGTGCCTACCGGATGGCTATCTCACCTTGCATTACGTACCGCTTTTGTTTTGAGTGCCGAGAAGATAAATATTCTTTTTCTTGTTAACTTGCCCTCATGTTTGTGCCACACACAGAAACTTACGTGCCATCTTTTGTTGAGATTCCCTTTGGCGTCAGAGAGGGAGGCCAGTCTGTAGGGGAATTTCTGATTGGGTTCCAAAACGAATCCGGCCTCATCGGCGGTAGATACGGCAGTTTCTGTCTCAAACCCATAAAAAAAGCCCTTCCGCAAAGCGGAAGGGCGTTCGTGGTGATGAGTGGATTCGAACCACCGACTCACGGATTTTCAGTCCGATGCTCTACCAACTGAGCTACATCACCTTATTAAAGTGATGCAAAGGTAGACATTAGTTCGTTTCCTGCAAAAACAATACAATAAATTAAATAAAAAAAAGCACCGAACGATTTCAAATATTTCACTATGAGCTTTTTACCTCAAGTAGTTTTTTTGTTGATAATGGCCGTGACCGGGGTTATCCTTTACAAAAGGGTGTCTTTCCTGAGGAAAAGCATCCTTTTGGGAAAACCTGAAGCCAGGAACGACCGCAGGGCCGAGCGGTGGAAAACCATGTGGCTGGTGGCTTTCGGGCAAAAGAAGATGTTCAAAAGGATGATCCCGGCTATTCTCCATCTTTATATTTATGCCTCTTTTATCATTATTAATATTGAGGTTTTGGAGTTTATTATTGATGGGCTCACCGGAGGCCATCGCACTTTCGCCCCTTACACGGGCTGGTTTTACCCGCTGGCGATGAATCTCTTCGAATTTTTAGCCTTGTTGGTACTGATCGCCTGTGTGGCTTTTTTAATAAGAAGAAATCTCATAAAAGTACCGAGGCTGAGCACACCGGAATTGAAGGGCTGGCCGGCACTGGATGCCAACCTTATCCTGATCATTGAGATCCTGTTGATGTGCGCCATTCTCACCATGAACGCGACGGATCAGATCCTGGCTGAACGGGGTACACCGTCCTATATCACCATCGATTATCTGTTTCTTAGTGGCCTGATCATCCCCTTGTTTGAAGGATTGACTACCGGCACCTTGATATTTATAGAACGCTTTGCCTGGTGGTTCCACATCATCGGCATTCTGGGTTTTGCGGTTTATGTCACTTATTCTAAGCACCTCCATATCTTTTTGGCCTTCCCCAATACCTGGTACACCGATTTGAAACGCAGAGGAGAAATGAGAAATATGCCAGAAGTGACCAATGAGGTCAACTTAATGCTCGGCACGGCAACGGATCCTGCACCGGACACGCCTGCCGAAATTTCCAGATTCGGGGCCAAAGACGTCAATGACCTGAGCTGGGTGAATGTCCTTAACGCCTTTTCCTGTACCGAATGTGGCCGATGTACGGCAGAATGCCCTGCCAATATCACGGGCAAAAAACTGTCCCCAAGAAAAATCATGATGGATACCCGTGATCGCGCGGAGGAAGTCACCAGAAGTATCCT
>CAZHZP010000269.1:0-3662 GCA_964537165.1 uncultured Roseivirgaceae bacterium
TCATGTCTCCAAGCTTCTGTATGCCCTCGGCGGTCTTTTCCGAACTTTCCTGCAATGCCATCCCGTATAACGAGTTCAAAGCATTGAACAGGAAATGCGGATTAATTTGTGAGCGTAAAAATTGCAGGTCGGCTGACTTTTGGTCAAGCTGGTTGGTGAGCGAGCCAATTCTGCCCAACATCCTGTGGTACCTGTAGAAAAGCGATTGGGCAATGGGGTTAAACACCGCCAGTATAAACAAGGAGACCACCGCTCCGATGATAAACAGTTCCTTCTGCCCACCGGCCAAGCTGGCAACGGTAAATAAAATAAAAGCCGTAATGGGGAGGAACAGGGCATAAGCTTTGGCCACTTTTGCTTTCCCATTGATTTTCATCCTGAAGATTAAAAAATAGTTGTAGAGCAACAGCAATACGATAATGGGTATGGCAACGGCATACACGATGAGGATAGCCTGATGGTAATACCAATTGATGGTGGACAGAAATATCAACATGAAATTGTAGAGCAGGATACACCGGATCACATTGTAGCTGGCCGCATTGGTGGATTTGGTCAGAACGATAAGCTGATCGAGGATCCTTACTGCGAGAAGATAGCCGAAGTAAATTACAATGGATATAAAGAAAAAGGGCATAAAAGGAATGTCCCCAAAATTGGCGTTGACGTAAAACATGCCCACCACAAACCAGGAACCCAGAAAGGTCAGCAGCGAAAATAAAATCATTTTGGCCTTTTGCCGGTCTTTCTGATAGGCTGGCAAAATCTTCATATGGAAGAAATAAAATCCTCCATACAAGGCGAGCGGGATAAATATATAGGCAAAGTAGGCTGCCGTGAGGTTACTACCGGAATGCGTCAATCTGTCCAGATCTATTTTTGCTCCCAGGGTATTCGTTAGGACGATCAAAAAAATAAGGATGGTCATCAGCCACCACTCTATTTGTCGAAAGGGCAATAGTTTTTCTTTCATAATCGGTCTGACTTTTGTTTAAAAAAACTGAGGCAATGATACGGCATCCGTCAGGACGTCACAAAAAAATGTGATCAGCCCTTTTATTTATGTGACGGATCTGGGGAAATTTGGCGTACCGAAGCCGTAGTGTCGAGAATAAAGAAGATTTTAAGTTAACCCTAAATGAAAAATATCATGGCACAAAGAGATAATCAAGAGAACAATCCTTCACCATCCAGAAAAGCCAATCCCTCGGATACGGGTCAGGACAAAGCAACGATCAAGGAAGGAAAGACCACAGATGAGCTAAAAAACGAAGAGGAAATCATCGAGAAGCATACCAACGATGGGGAAATCCCGCCGCACCTACAGAGGGGAGCCAATCCGAACAGGAACACGGACAAACCCGATATCGATAAGCCCGCCTACGGAAGCTCCAAGTAAGCAAAAGATCCAGGAGAAAATCTTCTGGATCTTTTTGGTTCTGTTACTTCACAGCTTTTAGCCAAGCCTGGGCCATTAACTGCGAGCCCGCTAAGGAAGGGTGAACACCATCCGTAGTCCAATAGGAGCCCGGGGCTACTTTTTCCGCCTGATCAAACACTTTCTGGAAAGGAACAAACACCGCACCGCTGGCGGAGGCAATCTCTTTGGAAGCTGCACGATAGCCATCAAATTCCGGGTACCAAGTATCATCTACCGCCTTTACGCCCTTGACGGCAAAGGGTTCGCAGATGACCAGTTTTACCCCGGGAAGCTGGCTCTTGGTTCTTTCCAACAAGGCAGTCAGGTCTTTTTGATAGACCTCGACTGTTCCGTCGTACTGGCCGTTGTGCTTGTGCCAATAGTCATTGACCCCGATAAGGATACTGAGCACATTCGGCTGGATGTCCAAGGCTTCTTTGTCCCAACGATCCGCCAGCTGATACACTTTGTTGCCGCTAATCCCCTTGTTGTAAATCTGCAGGTTTTTATCCGCATGTTTGTGTAGCAGTTCTGCCGCCGCCAAAAATGCGTAGCCTCCTCCCAATACAGAGGGGCTGTTGAAGCCATGGTTTTCTTTATTTCTTCCCGCGTCGGTGATGGAATCGCCCTGAAACAGGATTTTATCGCCTGCCGAGAGTTTGATGGAAGGCGCGGCTGCCGTCGTCGGCATGGCGGCATTCACGATTTCTGTCAGGCCCATCAGGGAAACGCCTGTCAATGCGCTGTTTCTTATAAAATTTCTTCGGTTGATCATGAGTAATTTTTGGGTTCTTTAAAATGCAAGGCAAAATATACGACAAAATAGGGGATGGGGTAGCAAAATAAGGGGGGAAATTTCTCCTACAAGTTACGGACGTCTTTTCTTCCACTTGTCGTGCTGCCGATTCGTGTTGAACTCAGCGATAACATCGATGTCGGCCTGATTAACCACGTAGAGAACTATATACGGAAATCGATCCATTACAAAAGCTCTGATTTTCTTCTTATAGCGGACGGGATAAGCTTCGGGGCTATTGGTGATAGCTGTTTTTGCTGCGTCAAGTGCATCCATGAACTCCTCTCCTAAGCCTACTTGTTGATCTTCATACCAAGAATATGATTCATACACGTCATCTTCAGCTTCTTCAGAAAGTTGATAATTATAAACCATCCTTTACACGGTTTCTTACCCGCTGTTTCACCATATCCCAAGAGGAGAAACGTGTTTCTCCGGCCTCGGATTTACCTAATCTGGTTTCCAGTTCTTGCTTCTGTTCCTTGGTCAGCTCATAGTCTTCTTTGTGCTCCTCTTTTAGCTCCTGTACCTTCCAGAGAATTGTTTGATCCTCAAGCTCGGTAAGCCAATGTATAAGATCGATTTTTATAGATTGTACATCCGTATTGTTTTTTATTTTACTATTTATAAAGTTAACATTCTTTTCCTAATTTCTTCGGAAGCAGCAACTTTTCAATCTAGCGCTCTTATTCTTTTTCATTATTGCCTTCCTTTTGCCTATACAGATCAATGATATTAAAGACCACCACACAGAACGCCACCCAAATCAAGCCGCCCACAAATCCGGCAATGACATCACTGGGATAATGCACGCCCAGATACACCCGGCTGATACCGATAAGCAGAATCAACAAGCCAAAACCAAAAAAAGCCAGCAGCTTCGGACCCCATGACCGGGAAAAACGGAAACTAAGGTAAATCAGAAAGCCATAAAAAGCCATTGCGCTCATGGAATGGCCGCTGGGATAGCTTAAGGTCGATACCGCCACCAGATGCTCCAAGGTGGGCCGCGCCCGGTTGATGACTTTTTTCAACACCACGTTTGAAAGGGAGGATAACAACAAAACCAAAATCGTTTGTAGGGTAAATTTCCATCTCCCATATTTAAAAAAGAAAAAGGTAGCGACCATCACTGCGGCTACAGAGTAGGCCACGCGGTCTCCTAAATGGGTGATAAACTCAAAAACTTTCGTTAGGGATTCGTTTCTGTAGGATTGTACCGCGGCACTGACCGCATCATCAAATACCGTTAGCCCATCGTCTTTTAGACCTTCGGTGATCTCCACAAAGGCATTTAGGCTGATCACGAAAATGATGAATGAGATCAAAATCGTGAGGTAGTAGGGAAATAAGGGGTTGTCTTGGTGAAACCTCTCCCGGAGGAATTGCCGTAGCCATAGGATGATATTCTTGATGATTTGTCGCATTTATTCAAAAGTTACGTTT
>CAZHZP010000270.1:0-3615 GCA_964537165.1 uncultured Roseivirgaceae bacterium
GCATCTTCAAAGGCCGGAACGATTTGCGCTTCACCATTTTTGAAAACAGGCTTGGCTTGTTCAAAGGTCTGGGAATGGGAAGGGAAGAAACTTGCCAGAAAAGTGAAGACCAGCAAGAAGGGATGGAGGCGGTATTTCATAAAAACGGTATTAGCTGTTATCAATTAACGGGAAATTTAGGCATTTTTTTTAACTTACCTTTTTTACCATGCAGAGATAGTTTATTAAGGACGAGGTTGATTAAGCAAGGCCTCGAATGTTGTTCCTTTGAGAAAACTTAAGTAATTGTGTTACATTTATCCAAAAGGATTATAATCAGTATCAGATGAACAAGTATGTGGGGCTTATTACCGGGACGCTTGTGGCTTATGCCCTCTTTTCTTGTTCCTCATCTCCAAAAAAAGAACAAGAAGCCACGCAACACCGCCCTTACAACGTCCTATTTATCGCGGTGGACGATCTAAGACCGGACATAGGGGCTTACGGAAACGACCTGATCAAGACGCCGAACATGGATCAACTGGCGGCGACTGCCACACTTTTTCAGAATCATTATGTACAAGTCCCCACCTGTGGTGCTTCCCGGGCCAGTATCCTCACCGGCTTGCTACCCACGACACAAGCCCATCTTCAAAATTCAGCCATAGAGCAGTTCCTGGCCGATGAGCCTGAGAAGGAAGTTCCGGAAAGTTTTGTGCATCATTTTCGTCGAAACGGTTATTATACTGTCGGGATCGGAAAAATAAGCCATTCGGTAGATGGGCTGATATATGGCTACGAGGACAGTCCAGAAGGAGCCAATCCGGAAATGCCTCATAGCTGGGATGAATTCCTGTTTGATTCTGGCCAATGGGGGACAGGCTGGAATGCCTTTTTTGGATATGCGGATGGCTCCAATCGGCAGGGAATGAAAAAGCGGGTAAAGCCTTATGAAAAGGCCGATGTGGGCGACCGGGGTTATCCGGACGGTATAACAGCAGATTTGGCTGTAGAACAGCTGGGGCGCCTCGCCCAGAAAGATCAGCCGTTTTTCTTAGGGGTAGGTTTTTTTAAGCCCCATCTGCCCTTTACCGCTCCGGCGGAATATTGGGAGCTGTACAAGGAAGAAGATATCCCCTTGTCTCCGGTGCCAGACATTCCTGAAAATGTCAAAAAGACGAGTCTACAGACAATGGGCGAGTTCAACTCCTATGAAGCAGGAGACGAAAGAGCCAGCTTAGACCGCCGCCTTTCCGAGGGCTATGCCAAGAAACTACGACACGCTTACTACGCTTCTGTCAGCTATGTAGATGCCCAGATAGGCAAGGTGCTGGATGAACTGCACAGGCAGGGTCTGGCCGATAATACCATTGTCGTGCTGTGGGGTGACCACGGCTGGCATCTCGGAGACCACCGTGTATGGGGAAAGCATACCCTGTTTGAAACCGCCTTGAGAAGTCCGTTGATTATCCGGGTTCCAGGTGCCACGCCCAGACAGGTCGGCAAGGAGACAGTTGTCAGTTCGGTGGATGTCTATCCTTCGCTGATGGAATGGTGTGGTATCCCCGTGGATTTCCCGCTGGATGGCCGAAGCCTGGCTACTTTGGTCAGAGAGGGTTCCGATCCGGATCGGGAGAACCTCTCCTTTGGCTATTTCAATAACGGCATTTCCATGAGAAATGAAAGGTACAGATTGAACCGTTATTTTAGGGAAGAGGGTCCTGTAGTAGAGCTTTTCGATCATCAATCGGATCCTTTGGAATCCAAAAATATTGCTGACCAACACCCCGAGATCATTGAACAGCTTCTTCCGCTTTGGGAAAAAGGAAACACGGGATTATTTGACCGATGACAAGGATGATGAAAAATAAAACACAAAACACGCTTCTAGCTCTTTTATCGCTTTTTGTTGTTCAGGCCTGTGAACAGGGCAAGAAAGAGGATGCCCCTTCCAAACCCAATATAATCTATATCCTGGCAGATGACTTAGGGTATGGGGATTTAAGTTGTTATGGTCAGGAAAAGTTCGAGACGCCAAATATTGACCGGCTGGCCAAGGAAGGCATGTTGTTTACGCAGCACTATGCGGGTAGTACTGTTTGTGCCCCTTCCCGCTCGTCCCTTCTGACCGGTCTTCACACTGGTCATACTCCTGTGAGAGGCAACCGGGGGGTGAACGGGGGACAGTTTCCTTTGCCTGATGATGCCGTCACACTTCCCAAGCTGCTAAAGAAGGCTGGTTATGTCACAGGGGCTTTTGGCAAGTGGGGTCTGGGCTATCCCGGCGGTACCGGCGATCCGCTTAATCAGGGATTTGATGAATTTTTTGGCTTCAATAGCCAAACGGTGGCACATAATTACTATGCTTGGGAACTCAATGATAACGATCGGGTGATCGAATTGGAGGAAAATAGAGGGACGAAAAAAGGTTTATATATACCTCATCTGATACACGATCGGACTTTGGATTTTATTGACCGTCACCGGGACACGGCTTTTTTCTTGTTCGTGCCGACCATCATACCTCATGCGGAGCTTTTTGCACCCCAAGACTATATGGACCTATTTCTGAACAGAACCTCAGCTGAACCACCTTATACCTACACCAGCAAATTTGAACCGGAGACGCCCTATGAAGGAATAGATGATCCCACCCATCCTAGATTTAAGGTAGGTGGATACGGCTCCCAGCCTTTTCCGAGGGCGGCCTTCGCAGCCATGGTAAAGCTGCTGGACGATCAGGTGGGGGAAATTTTGGCTAAACTAGAAGCATTGGGTTTAGCGGAAAATACCCTCGTGATCTTTACCTCCGACAACGGCCCTCATGTAGAAGGAGGTGCCGATCCTGATTTTTTTAACAGCAATGGCCCTTTCCAAGGCTATAAACGTGATCTCTATGAGGGGGGCATCCGAACGCCTATGCTGGCATGGTGGCCTGAAAAGATTGCGGGAGGAAGCAAGACGGACCATGTCTCTGCCTTTTGGGACGTGTTGCCTACCTTGTCAGAAGCTGCGGGAGTGACTGCTCCGGAGCATATCGATGGAATCAGCTTTTTGCCGACCCTGGAAGGGCAGGAGCAGCAGGTACATGGGCACCTCTATTGGGAGTTTCATGAGCAACAAGGCAAACAAGCCCTCCGGAAAGGGGACTGGAAGGCCATCAAGCTCAATGTCTTGGGCCAAGAGCCGGAGTTTTTGCTTTTTAATCTTGCCAAGGATGTGGAGGAATCCCATAATCTTGCGACAGCGCATCCGGATATTCTGGAAGAATTAGTCCAAATCATGGATTCCGAAAGGGTAGAGGATCCAGCATGGCCTTTTTTATCGAGATAATGAAAACACAGTTTTCGAAGGCCTAGTTTGCCTGTGTGGCTTCCTGTCTTTTTCTCCGGGTTTTCACAAAAGAAAGGATTTGCTTTAAGGTTTTGGTTTGTTGCTGTTCCCTGCTGATAGTGGCTTGTCGACACCTGGCTGGAAGCCATAATAGCCGAGCTGGCATGGTTTGCGCCGGCTATCTTAAAAATTTGCGTTGCCGGAGGGAGCCGGTCTTTGTTATCCATTATCGTTTTCTCGTTCACGTGATCAGTTGAGCCGTAAATCTTCATGACTGTAGTCTTTTCATCATCCCTATCGATT
>CAZHZP010000271.1:0-3606 GCA_964537165.1 uncultured Roseivirgaceae bacterium
TAAAAGGCGGTGTGGAGGCTGGCCCCAATGCTGTTTTGGCGTTCAAGAGAGAGGGGTATAAGCGGACTGACTTTAACTTGAAAGAGTTTAAAGAGTCCGTTTCCTGGCCCGGATTACAGAAAGTAGCGGCAAAATATTGGAAAACAGGATTGGGAGAATACTACCGTTCTTTTTCCAAAACCGCTTTCACCAAAGCCTTGCAAGAGCTGATCCCCGATATTCAGGAGTCAGACCTAGTAGATGGTGGCGCTGGCGTGCGGGCCCAGGCATGTGACCGGACCGGCGGTTTGTTGGATGACTTTTATATCACAGAGAACAGCATGGCAATCAATGTATTGAATGCCCCCTCTCCTGCGGCTACCAGCTCTCTCTCAATCGGGGGAACTGTGGCTGAGTTGGCTTTGAAGCGCTTCTAGCATGCAGGAATGTGGGCTTCGGGGAATAGTGGTGCAGACTTTGTAGCTTTCCAACCAAATATACCAACCTAAAAAACAATGCATAGACAAGCTGAAGATTTACCCAACGCCTTATCACATTTTGACCAGCTACAGGAGAGGATAGCGGGAAGAAAGCCACTGCTGATCCTGGATTACGATGGCACTTTAAGCCCCATTGTACGAAATCCCGATGAGGCCATATTGCCTGAGGCAAGCAAGGAATCCCTGATTAAACTGGCCGACATCACGCCCGTGGCAGTGATCAGCGGACGGGACAGAAAAGATGTAGAGAGTAAAGTTGCCCTTCCCCAGCTGATTTATGCCGGGAGCCATGGGCTGGACATGGCAGGACCTGAAGGCTTGGATATTCCGCAAAAGGTGGATGCGGATATTTTAAAAGCACTCCAAACAGCAGCTGAGCGTCTAAAACAGCAGCTGAAGAATATTCAGGGCTGTATTGTTGAGGCGAAAAAATATGCAATTGCCGTTCATTTTCGAAACGTAGCTGAGGATGAGGTGGAAAAGGTGGCAGCAGCCGTATCGGAAGAATTGGCTGGACAGCCCCTCCTAAAAAAAGGTACGGGGAAGAAAATACTGGAATTAAAGCCGGCCATTGACTGGCACAAGGGCCGCGCAAGCCTCTGGCTTTTTGAGGCTTTACACCTACAGCACGACAACGCCATTCCCATTTTCATCGGGGATGATATCACGGACGAGGATGCCTTTGAGGCTTTACATCAGAGAGGGATCGGCATCTTGGTCGGAAGCCACGGAGAGAAGACAGCGGCTACATTTTCTCTGGAAGACACCGAAGCCGTGCAAAGGTTTTTAGAACGCCTGTATGAGCTCATACAGACATTTGAATGAAGATGGAAAAACAACCGCCGCAATTCTATAGTGTCCTCTCTCCTTGATAGGCAGCTAGAAAAACAACTTGGCCGGAAGGGGGAAGACAGCTAGCAAGTGACTGTTTTTCTTTGCACAAGGAAGGCGTCCCCACCCAAAGAAACTAACCCATTGCTTCCTCTAACTCCCGCAAAAGATCATCTGTAACTTTTATAAACTCGCTCTCATGTTGGCCGAGCGCCGCAAATCCCTTTGTTGAAACGATGGCTTTTCCTTCGGAAAGCACCGACTGGATTTTCTTCAGTTGAAAGAGGGTAATGGTGGGTTTGATTTTGTGCCGGGCTTGCTGAAGGGCTTCTTCGTTTTGTAAAGACAATCCTTCCACATATCTGGTTTGAAGGTCTTGAATGGAGGTATACAACGCGTGTAAAAGTTCCGCTTTAAAGTCCGTATCTCCCTCGGCCATTTCGTCCACTTTGTTAAGGTTAATATTTTCAGCTTTCCCCATTAGATGCCGTTTGTTTGATGTCTGTTTTTATCGATAGTTGTTCCGCTAAATTACGAAGAAGTCTGATCGTATTGATGCGTCTAACATGTAAAATAACTATACATTCCCAGCTTTATTGTTTTGACAGCCAAGTAAACGCACAGGTATTTTTTCCTTCCCCTGTAATCCTCCATTGGGCATTAAGGACCTCAATTAAAGAGCTTCTCGAGTGCGGGTTTAGCAGAGGGAAGCGCAAACACAATGGCTTTGTCATGCAGCGCCAAAACAAAATCACCATCGGGGATAAATACCTGCTCTCCTCTGATCACACCAGCAACCAGACCTGTTTCAGGAAAATGTAAATCTTTCAGGCATTTCTTGGTCAATCTGCTGTTCTTCAAAATCTCATACTCGATAAATTCCGCATCCACACCATAGATATTCGATACGGACTCCACATTTCCTTTTCTCAAAAACCGCGTGATGTAGTTGGCTGCCACCAGCTTTTTGTTGATAAGCGAATCGACCCCTATGCTATGGGAGATATGGATATACTCACGGGTATCCACATGCGCAATGGTCTTATATACGCCGTGGTTTTTGGCACTTAAGCTGGTGATGATATTGGTTTCCGAACTCTCCGTCAAGGCAATGAATGCTTCCACAGACTCCAACCCCTCGTCGATAAGCAAATCAATATTCTTATAATCCCCATGGATCACCAAACTATTCGAGAGATTTCCCGCCAGCCACTTGCAGCGTTCTTTATCCCTGTGAATCAGCGTGACGTGATAATCTTTCTCCAGCCTTAGTGCGGTAGTATAAGCCAGGTCATCACCTCCGATCATCATCACATTCTTCACCTTTTTCGGTTTCTGACCGACAATCTCTAGGATAGAACTCTTCTCGTTGTCATTGGAGATGAAGAAGACATGGTCATTATTCCTGATAACCGTATCTCCCTTGGGAATGAGGGTCAGTTGATTCCTGACTATGGCAATAATCCGGACATTCTTAAGGAGAGGGTTGCTCTGGGTTTCAGAAAGCTTCTTGTTGATCAACGAAGAATAGCGGTCCAGGGTAATCCCCACTACATCCAGCTTGCCGCCACCGAATTCAAAAATGTCCGAAAAAGTAGAATTTTCCACCATATTGCAGATTTCCTCACTACACAGCACGGACGGTGCGATCAGGTGATCGACACCGAGATTCTGGAAAAAGACTTTATTTTCCGTTTTGAGATATTCGTGGTTCCTCACTCTGGCAATGACTTTTTTTGCCCCCAGCTGTTTGGCCAGCATCGCGGTGAGCAGGTTGGTGTCCTCCGAAGTAGTCACCGCCATGACCATATCTGCCTGTTTTACGTTCGCTTTGAGAAGAATCTGTAAGGAGGCGGAGTCTCCCAATATGGTCATTACATCAAGGTTGGCTGCGGCATTGTCCAGGAGATCCTTATCCAGATCGATCAGGGTGATGTCTTTATCTTCAAAACTGAGATGCTCCGCCAAATGGGAGCCCATATCGCCGGCACCCGCAATCACTATACTTGTTGCCATAGCTAATCGTATAACGTGGGAAAATAGTTGAAACAAAGTTATGGATAATTCCTGTTGTTGAAAACTCCCTTACCACACGGACTTCGATCTTCCCTCTTTGCTTTTCCACTTCAAGATTTAATCCAATAAGATTGGTTAAATACATCTAGCTGATTAATTTTGGCTGGATTTTCTAAATTAAAATGAAGAGTTCTCCGCGAAAAAAGACAAAGTTAGGCAGCTACAAGTTCGTCAGCGTACTTTTTAGTACGACCCTGTCGCTTTTTATCGTGGGATTGTT
>CAZHZP010000272.1:0-3604 GCA_964537165.1 uncultured Roseivirgaceae bacterium
TGGTCACCGTTGCCACCGTTCCTGCCGCCACCACCGTCGCGCAGCGAATGGGCACAGGGTTGGACAGTTTCTCCCTTTTGGCCATTCCTTTTTTTGTATTGGCCGGGGAAATCATGAACCGGGGGGGCATTGCCAACCGCCTCATTGATTTGGCCAAGGCCATTACCGGCCGGCTTCCGGGAGGATTACTCTATGTCAACGTCATTGCCGCCATGCTATTTGGAGCCATTGCGGGCTCGGCCGTGGCAGCGGCCTCAGCCATAGGTGGAATCTTGGGTCCGCGGATGGAAAAAGAAGGTTATCCCAGAGAGCTAGGCGCAGCTGTCAACATCACATCATCCACTACGGGATTGATCATCCCCCCCTCCAATATCTTGATTGTGTATTCCCTTGCGAGTGGGGGAGTTTCTATTGGGGCGTTATTTATTGCGGGGTATATTCCCGGATTACTTATTAGCTTGATGTTGATGCTTGTTGCCGCGGTCTTCATTAAGAAGCATAAGCTTCCCACGGGAGATATGACTAGCTGGAAGGAACTCGGAGTGAAGATTGTAAGGGCTTTTCCCAGCCTGATGTTATTGGTGGTAGTGATTGGAGGCATTGTCGTTGGGGCATTTACCGCTACAGAGGCGTCGGCGATTGCCGTTATTTACACCTTAGTCCTCTCTTTCATCTACAATGAGCTTAAGGTTAAGGAGGTGCCTAAGATTCTATTAAAAGCTTCGGAGACCACCGCCATCGTCATGCTGTTGATCGCCACTTCCATGGCCATGTCTTGGGTGATGTCCAGTGAGGATATTCCACAATCTATCAGCAGTGCTTTGTTGACCCTGAGTGACAACAAATTCGTCGTGTTGATCATGATCAACCTGATCCTCTTGTTTGTCGGCCTGTTTATGGACATGACACCGGCTGTATTGATTTTTACACCGATTTTCCTTCCCGTGGCGGTTTCTTTGGGCATTGATCCGATACACTTTGGGATTATCATGGTGACCAATCTATGTATCGGAGTCTGTACGCCTCCTGTGGGTTCGGTGCTGTTTATCGGAGTGGGAGTGGCCAAGACGACCATAGCCAAAGTGTTCCTGCCGATCCTTCCTTTCTTTCTGGCGATGATTTTTGGATTAGTGATGATTACCCTTTGGCCACAGCTGAGTCTTTGGTTGCCTTCCCTGTTTGGGTTGTAAGGCTTGAGGGTATGGAAGAGGCTTAGGGACGGGGGAGATGGCGGGGACGATCTATGGCGTTTTATGTCCCGTTTAATCAGCGGTATCCGCAAAAGCGAAAGCCAGCGGCCCTAACTGCCGCCCGAGTCTTGGGGAAGCAAGTATAACTTGTTTTTGTAAAAATAAAACAGTAGTCTTGTTAGGAAATAGTTATAAAACCAGAAAATTTTTCACAATAAACGCTATAAAAAATAAACATGTCAAAGAAAGTGGTAACCATGGGGGAGATTATGCTGCGCTTGTCTACCCCGGATTTTAAAAGATTTGTACAGGCAGACAATCTTGATGTAACTTATGGAGGCGGAGAGGCGAATGTCGCGGTAGCCCTTACCAATTATGGTCTGCAAGGCGTCTTTGTTTCCAAAGTGCCGGACAATCCCATAGGACAATCAGCCATCAACCACCTAAGAAGATACGGGGTGGATACGCAATTCGTGGCCCGGGGCGGTAAAAGGCTGGGGATCTATTTCTTGGAAACAGGCGCTTCTTCCAGGGCTTCACAAGTGGTTTATGACCGTGCCGATGCGGCCATTGCGGAGGCGGATGCTTCTGAGTTTGATTTCGACAAAATATTTGAAGGAGCTTCTTGGTTCCACACCACCGGCATCACGCCCGCGCTGAGCGATAAAGCGGCCGAGCTTACAGAAGCCGCGCTAAAGGCTGCCAAAGCCAAGGGAATCACCACGAGCATTGACCTGAACTACCGTAAGAAACTCTGGAGCAAGGAGAAAGCAAAAGAGGTCATGACCCGCCTTTGCCAGTATGTGGATGTCTGTATCGGCAATGAGGAAGATGCGGAAACTACCCTGGGATTTGTGGGTAAAGGCACCGATGTGACCAAAGGTGAGCTTAATCTCGATAGCTACAAAGACGTGTTTCAGCAGATGAAGGAAAAATTCGGCTTCAAGTACATCGCCTCTACCCTAAGGGAAAGCCACAGCGCTTCGGACAACGGCTGGAGTGCCCTGGTGTATGACGGCAGCGAATTCTACCATACCAGACAATATAATGTGCGGATTGTGGACAGAGTCGGAAGCGGCGACTCCTTCGCCAGTGGCTTTATCTATGGTTTGGTGACTGAAATGCCCATGAAAGATGCCGCCGAATTCGGTGTGGCAGCCTCAGCGTTGAAACATACAATACCAGGCGACCTCAACCACGCTACTTTGAGTGAAGTCAAAGTACTGATGGGCGGTGACGCCAGTGGAAGGGTACAGCGTTGATCCAGTCCCATTAACCGAGTAAAAAGATGATCATAGATACCTTGGCTAATGCCGGCAAATACCAATGCCTACACCCTTTGTTTGAGCGGGCATTTGAATACATAGCTTCGCAGGACCTTAATACCTTGGAAGCCGGCAATTATGAAGTTGCCGGAGAGAGCCTCAAAGCTGTACTGATGGACAAGCCTGGGAAAACGGCAGAAGAATCCCTGGAGAAATTCGAGTGCCACGACAGGCACGTCGATATCCAGGTTCTTGTACAGGGGGATGAGCAAATTGGCTGGAAGCCCCGGGCGGATTGTAAAGAGCCAAAGGGGGAGTACAACCCCGAAAAGGATGTGCTCTTTTACAACGATTCTCCGGATATGTATTTTCAGCTCAAGAGCGGGCAGTTTGTCATTCTCTTTCCTGAGGATGTCCATGCGCCGATGATCGCCGAAGGGAATATCAAGAAGCTGGTGATTAAAGTTAAAATATGATCTGAAACGCACACAGTCCCGGGCTCGGTTAGAGCAGTAGGATTAATGGCCTGATCTGTGAGGATCAGGCCTTTTTGATAATTGGGGATTCCCTTACTTATTTCTGGTTGCGGCGCCTCATTTCACCGCAGAGATGAAGGACATGGCTTGCTTTTTGGGAACAAAAAGACGTTGCTGCTCCGTCTGAAAGAAATTCTGTAATGATATTAAGTTGTGATTAATAAAAGATGTTATTGGACAAATGAGCTGAATATATTCTTTTTACAAGCAAAAATATATTGTATATTGAATGGCTGATGGATGGGCATGCTCCATCAAACGTTATAATATGAATAGTGGCCAATTCTTCCGGGAAATTTTTCAGGAGTCACCGGTGCCTACCATCATTTTGAAGGGGGATGCCCCGGATTTTACCATCATCGAAGCAAACCGGAAATTCGAGGAACTAAGTAACCGGACGAGAGAGCAAATAATAGGCAAAGGACTTTTTGAAAGCTGTCCCCTTCTTGCAGTGGCCGGCGATGAGGACAACAGAGCACAAATACGGCAAACTTTAGAGCAGGTGTTGCGTGAAAAAAAGCTGGTCCGAAGCCCCAGACATCAATATACGCAAGCTCCCCGGGGCGCCCAGCCATCCGAGGTTTTCTATCTGCAGGCCAGCAATCAACCTGTT
>CAZHZP010000273.1:0-3592 GCA_964537165.1 uncultured Roseivirgaceae bacterium
CCATGAAATCGCATTCTACTCAATTTGCAATTAATAATATTATTGTTGCAGAATGCTCCTTCGAATGTCATTTATGTGCAAAAATCTGCGTACTTTAATAGCTAATCAAACCCGAAATGATATGCTTCCTCTATTTCTAAAGAAGAACACCAAATCCTTCAAGCAGTCCTTTTACATGCAACGATTCGACATCCAACACACCTATGATATTTGGCACAATCATGTGGAATTGGAGTTTCAACATATTCTAAAGGGAAGCGGCACCCGGTTCATTGGAGATAGTATTGAAACCTTTAGCAGCGGAGACTTGGTATTGGTGGGGTCCCACCTTCCTCACGTATGGAGGTCCGACAAAACCTACTACGAAAGCCAGGAATTGAGAACTGAAGTGATTCTGACGCAGTTTACTAAAGACTTTGCAGGAAAGGATTTTTTTGACTTGCCGGAAATGCTTGGGGTTAAGGAATTAATCAACGATGCCGTATTGGGTCTTCAGATTATAGGTGCGACCAGACAGATAATTTCCAAAAGGCTTGTGGGGCTTATCGAACTTGAGAGTGGAGAAAGACTGTTGGAGTTTATCAAAATCCTACATTATATTTCTCTAACAAAGGAGTACAGAAAGTTATCCAGTGTTGGATTTATGGCTTCTTATCAATCAAAGGGCTCGGATAGAATCAACAAAGTATATGATTTTATTATGAACAATTTTACCGAGGATGTTACCCTACAGCAAGTAGCCGAAATCGCAAATATGAATGAGGCAGCCTTTTGTCGGTTTTTTAAGTCAACAACCTTTAAAACATTTACGCAGTTTCTCAATGAAGTCAGGATAGGGTATGCTTGCAGGTTGCTGCTTCATGCTGACCTAAACATTGCAAGTGTGGGATATGAAAGCGGGTTCAAAAATATATCCTATTTTAACCGTGTATTTAGAAGTTCAATAGGCGTCAGCCCACAACAGTATAAGAAGA
This sequence comes from uncultured Roseivirgaceae bacterium, assembly GCA_964537165.1. Taxonomy (GTDB): domain Bacteria; phylum Bacteroidota; class Bacteroidia; order Cytophagales; family Cyclobacteriaceae; genus DATGMS01. The sequence continues at coordinate 975 of CAZHZP010000273.1, forward strand.
AACATCATCATACTTAGAAAATTCGGGATAGCATCAAGTGCCACCGGATTGTTTTTAAGTATGAATCATTAACTCTTTGGTTCAATTGAAATCCACCCAGCTTCTGTCTATAATTACAACTGGCCAATCACCTACCGGTATATTTTTAAATGCATAGCCTCTTCCATTCCTATGATAATTCGCTTTGGGCAACTCGTATACAGAGCCATCCAAAAGATCTATAAAGATAGGGTTATCTAATTTTATCTCTTGAATTTCTATATTTGTCATTTTGAGCGGGTATTCATCTTCCGGTTTAGCTTCGGAAAACCATAAGGTGATGGCATTTCCATTTGTCCCATTTTTGTTGTAAGCGAATACAGATAAACTTTCTTCTTTATTTACCTGTAAATCCTGAATTCGTTCGATTTTTCCTGAAAAAACCGAGGCCACATTCCGGAAGGCGGAATAAGATTTCTTGGGCCTATCAATGCTATTGTCCGGGTTTGCTTTTAATAGCCCTTTCGAGTTAAGCCCACTCATATGATCTCCTGGTTTATAATGCATATCAGAAATCTGGAAAACATTCGTCACATCCACATCATGCCCCATATCAGCGGTCATTCTCCTAAGGACGTATTTTGCCTGTGTCGTCTCAGACCAATCTTCTCTGGTCAATGCCCCCACGGCTGCCCCTTTAGGGGTAGACGGGGCCCCGTTTTCCCCTTGCCACAATTCAATATCTTTTCGGTAGGATTTAACGAGTGCCCGTAAATTAGCTACCTGATCATAAATAGCTTCAGGCCTGGCTGTATAACCATGAAAGGTCAGCACATCAAATTGGTCAAGTTTTCCCTTTTCTTTTAGTATTTCAAGGATTAGCGCTACATATTCAACATTTTTAAGGCCTGCTAAACCCAATGCAATAATTCTTGCTTCCGGCTGTTCTTCTTTAATTGTGTTTGCAGTATTTACATGAAATTCAGCAAACTCTTCAGCTGTAAAACGTTTACTTATATCCGGCTCATTCCAAATTTCCCATTCATTAACTTTGTCTTTATATCTGGAAACTAAAGCCTTTACCCATTTATCCCAAGCAACCAAAGCCTCCGCTGATGTTGGTATCCCCCCTGCCAAAGCAGCTTCTCCTCCACCTTCATAAATAGGATTGCCATAGGAAGTTTGAATCCAAGGTTGTACTCCTCTTGATATTGCATCGTCGACTATCCCGTCAAGCCATTCGAAATCATATACACCTTTTACCTGCTCACATTTGGCCCATCCACCTTGCAGTCTAATTCGTTTTGCCCCTAATGGACCTAAGTATTCTTTATAAGCATGGTAGTCAGCATAATCTCTATCTAACGTCTCTCCTCCGATTGACCACCTGGATTCTTTTATATCATTCGAGGACACAGTTTTTAATTCACCTAATTTTTTAAAGGGAATTATTTCCTGTGCTTGGATCGAAAAGTTTGTCATCCACAAAACAAGCCCTATGAATAAAGATTTTTTAACGTTGCTTTTCATTGTTATTTTGGGTTTAAAATATTTTGCAAATTTATTGAATATGAAGTTTATAAACTATTTACTTTTCTCTGCTAACTCCAAAGTCTCTAGCGTTGATCGTTCCAGCTCTGGAAGATTCATTTTAGTCTCCCCTCGATACCAGTTTTCCCATTTTACCCCCCTCGTGTTGAGACTTTGTCCATCCCTGATGATTTTAAAACTTTCCACAGCCTTGCCCAAGAATTCCTCATATTTTTCCTGATCCTTGGCCTGGAAGGCCTTTACTGCATCAACAGTGGACTCAAGCCACAGGGTCAGGCCATATAAAATTTTTTGCTGGGACACCAGATTTATTTCAAAAAAATATTTCTCCCAACCTTCCAATTCCAGTAGCGTTTCCTCAATAAGCTGTCCGGCCTTTTCCAAACCCTTTTTTTGTAGTCTCACTTTTTCCTCCAATTCTCCGAATGTCAGATCACCGTGTCGATTATCTTTAAGAAATTGATCCGCCCAGGCTATTTCCTCTGCCGCAGGTGCTGCTCCACCCGGTTTGCCAACATATTTTTCAGGGTCCTCCATACGGATTTTAAGGCCCCGAAGCAGACCGAGGGCTTTTCTTCTGATCTGCCCGTCGAGCAATACAGGTGCGTGGGTTTCATCGTGCATTTGGTAACTATCAAAAAACTGCCGGTAAGCTACTTTTGCTTTTTCCGGGGACCCACTGAAATTATTCTTGCACCATTCCGTCAAAAACGATTCTGGTTCAAAAGATCCGAAGTTTTGAAGCATATCAGCAGATGCCTGGAGGCCCAAAACAAACGTCCTGATATTGGAAACATTTAAAACAACAAAGTCATCAGAACCATGGTCTACAGCCAATCGCATAATTTCATGTGTTTTAGAGGGGGGCACGCCCTGCACAAGATGAGGCCCTGTCCCCCATAGCTGGTGATGATAATAGACGCCGTAGCTACGACCGGGATCTCTCTCCGTTTCAAAAAAATCTGCCTGCATTTTCCATCCTGAACTGTTATCCGAGAAAATTACCATCGTATGGTCGGGGAAGGTTAAATGCCCGTCCCTATTGAGATCAGAGCCTTCCATCCACAGGGTGGTGGTTACAGGAATTT
>CAZHZP010000274.1:0-3574 GCA_964537165.1 uncultured Roseivirgaceae bacterium
CATCTTTTGGACTGTTTTAGATTAGGAAATTTACCGATTTTCTTCCAATATGTATCAATTGCTTCAAGATACTCCCTAGGGGTAGCGACGCGATCTGGGCCAGCAAAAAAAGGCCTGATCGGAAGCTTAATCCGTCTTTGACTTGTATCTTAGCAAACTAATTTAAACTTCTGAATGATGAATTGGAAAGTTGTAAAAGAGTACGAGGACATCACGTATAAAAAATCCAATGGGGTAGCCAGGATTGCCTTCAACAGACCCAATGTGAGGAATGCGTTTCGGCCCAAAACGGTAGGGGAGTTGTTCGAAGCTCTGTTGGACGCTAGGGAAGATACGGATATCGGCGTGGTACTGCTCTCGGCCGAAGGCCCTTCCACCAAAGATGGGGTATATTCTTTCTGTAGCGGCGGAGATCAGAACGCCCGTGGACACCAGGGTTATGTAGATGATGACGGGATGCCCCGGCTGAACATCCTCGAGGTGCAGCGCCTGATCCGGTTTATGCCTAAAGTTGTGATCGCCGTAGTTCCCGGCTGGGCTGTAGGAGGTGGCCATAGCCTGCATACGGTCTGCGATCTGACCCTGGCGAGCAGGGAACATGCGATTTTTAAACAAACAGATGCAGACGTTACCAGTTTCGACGGCGGTTATGGATCTGCCTATCTGGCTAAAATGGTGGGTCAGAAGCGGGCAAGGGAAATATTTTTCCTCGGAAGAAATTATTCCGCTCAGGAAGCCTACGAGATGGGCATGGTGAATGCGGTGGTTCCGCATGACGAACTGGAAGAAACCGCCTATGAATGGGCGCAGGAAATCCTGCAAAAATCCCCAACTTCCATCAAGATGCTAAAATTTGCCTTTAATCTCACCGATGATGGGATGGTAGGTCAACAGGTCTTCGCAGGCGAAGCTACGCGCCTTGCTTATATGACAGATGAGGCAAAAGAAGGAAGGAATGCTTTTTTGGAGAAGAGAAAACCCGATTTTAAACATATAAAGTGGATTCCCTGATCTAGATATTTACAAGAAATAAAAAAAGTCCCCTTATCCCGCTGTTTAGAGGGGTAAGAGGGGACTTTTAACTGATTCTAGAACGTTTGAACGAATTTTAAAGCTTCGTTACATTGATTGCGCTTGGTCCTCTATCGGTCTGTTCTAAGTCGTACTCTACTTTATCTCCTTCATACAAATCTTCTTTTGTGCCGGTTCGATGTACAAATACGTCTTTACCTCCCGCATCGGGAGTTATAAATCCAAAACCTTTAGTGTCATTGAAAAACTTTACTTCGCCTGTAGCCATAATTTGAATTGTTATTGATGAATTGTTTAATATGTTGTTTGTTGTTATTAATTCGAGGAATGGGCATCAGCGATTTCTTTCAGCCGGCCAGCTATCATCTCCCTGTCCAACCATTGTCCCCTCGCCATCACGCCTAAGGGGTTTTTAAGGTTGTCGATATCGTCCAATGGATTATTTTCCAGTAGGATGAGGTCTGCTTCAAAACCTTCCTTTACCTCTCCAAATTGCTCTTGGTGGAATATACCGGGATTGACGGTTCCCGTTTGGATCACGTCCAGGGGACTTAGGCCGGCGTTGATCATCCCCCGCAGTTCATGGTGTATGGAGAATCCGGGAACGTTAAAAACCTGGGGTGCATCTGACCCCAACAATAGCCCATGGCCATCTTCGTGAAGGGCTTTGATCAGTTGAAATCGGATATCGTTGAATCGTGTAAATGTGGCAGAGTCGTACTTTGGATCGGAGATCATGTTCTTTTTGCTCTTAATCCAGTTATTTATGGTTTCGGGAGACATATACTTCATTTCCTCCTCCTGTGCAATCAGGTCGGGATCTTTAGGGGAAACCCATCGATCAAATAAGCTTTGGGTAGGCACTACCCATACCTGATTGTCCTTAGTCATCTTTACCAGTTCGGGGATCATGGAAACATCGGCAAGATCTGTAAAGTAAAATCCAAAAAATCCATTGGCATTAGGATCGACATTTTCTTCTTCTGGCACCAATCCTTCCAGGTAGGCGTCTACATGGTCTATGGAGGCGTACTCACTTTCCAAAGCATGCCTAATCCCCACCATGGTAGATACATGCCCCGCAAATTCTATCCCTACTTCGTTGGCTGTTTTGACTACTTCGTCAAAGACTTCAAGCTGTAAGCCAGGTAGGATTTTTAAGAAGTCATATCCATCTTCCTTATAAGCTTTGACTTTTTCCCGCGCAGTCTCCACGTCGGGGATGGTACCCCCACTGATAGCGGGACTGGAGGTGTAAAGTCTCGGCCCCAAGGTTTCTTGGGTTTTAATCTTTTCCCTTAACTCTAAATGGTGTGGGTGTCCCAGCATGCCTCTAATGGTGGTCACGCCGTTAGAAAGATAAAGAAATAGCGTCTCTTCCATCTTAGGATCGTTCCAAGGGAGAGAAGGCACATGGGCGTGCATCTCTGCCAGACCCGGCATCAAATACCGGCCGGTACCGTCAATGACTGTCGCTTCTCCAAAATCAAGGGAGGCATCCGGTTCAAGAATGCGCTGGATTGTGGTAGAGTCTACTACCACATGACCTTGGCTAATCTCACCGGTTTGAACATCAACGATGTTCACATTGCTGAACACAAACGCATTGTTATCAAGTTTATGCTCAGGGTTAGAAGGTTGACAGGAAACAACTAGGGATAAACCAATAATGAGGAAAAAAATAGAAGTTAGTGGTTTCATAAGTGGTCTATTCGTATTTCAATTCAAGATACGGAAATTTTATAATAAATAACAAAAAACTGATTGTAAATTATTTTCCCTTTTTTTTGCGGATCCTGTGTAGGGGGAGGTAAGCTTTTATTTATGTTTCTAATATGATTTTCCCGATATGGACAGAGCTTTCCATTAAGTGGTGGGCTTCACTGGCTTGTTCAAGCGGAAATGTCTGGTAAACGATGGGTTTGATCTTCGACGGGATCAAAGGCCAAATGTGCTGCAATAAACTTTGTGCAAGCCGGCCCTTGTACTCGGGGGATTGAGGCCGCAGGGTGGACCCTGTGATCATCAACCTTTTTGCCATGACTTGGAGAAGGTCAACCTCCGCCATCCTGCCCTTCATGGCATTGATCATAACCATTCGTCCAAGTGGCTTTAATATCTTGATGTTTTTATTGGCGTAATCGCCACCGATCATATCCAAAACGATATCCACTCCCTGGCCTGCGGTATACGAATCGACTTCAGTGACAAAGTCCTCCTCTTTATAATTGATTGCCTTTTCGGCGCCCAGATCCCGGCAGCTTTGGCATTTTTCTTCTGTTCCTGCCGTCACCAGCACGTGTCCTCCCATGGCTGTGATCATCTGTATGGCGGCCACCCCTATCCCGCTACTCCCGCCGTGTATCATCACCGTTTCTCCAGGTTTAAATTGGCCAATGTCGAATACATTGTTCCACACCGTAAAAAAAGTTTCCGGTAACGAAGCCGCTTCTTTAAAGGTCAGTCCTTCAGGAATAGGGAGGCATTGCGAAGCGGGTGCGGCCACATATTCAGCATAACCGCCACCGGACAACAAGGCGCA
>CAZHZP010000275.1:0-3559 GCA_964537165.1 uncultured Roseivirgaceae bacterium
GATCCGGCCGTTCGTTTCTGCGTTCACATTTGCCCAGATCTGTTCAAATTCCTTTTCCGAAAGCTCGTCCACTCCGGATTCCATTTGAAGCAGGATGCTGCGTGCTTTCATGACCCTGGCTCTTTGGGAAGGATAATTGGCCAGCAACCTCTCCCAATGCCTTCTGGAATCAAGGTCAGGTTGCAGCACCCATTTTCTGAAGCTGGGGTGATAAATGAAGTCTTCTACTGCGAATTCGGAAATATTCATAGCATATAATATAAAGTAATAAGAACGGGACCGGTCTAATCTATCCTCGGTTTCTAAAATATTTTGATTTTTTTTTGAAATGCCTAAAAGTGGGTCGTTCGGGAACGTAAGCACCAATTAAAAAAGAATAGATAAAAAGCTTTTCTTTAACTTCCCGATGGCCTTCCAGGTCAAAGTATATACCGATTGAATCCCAATACCCATTTTGCGGGAAACCTCAGCACTCGACAGCTGGTCAAAAAAAACATACTGGATTATCTCCCTTTGACGCTCAGGTAACTGTGAAATGGCCTTTTGTAGCTGGCGGGTTTCTTCTTCGGCTTGGTCCGGCGCTTCCGTTAATTGTCTTTCCGAGGGGTAAAGAGAACTGTAAATTTCGTGATTATCCTGTTCAAGGCGCCGTTTTTCAAGTTTAAGCTGTCGGAAGATTTTATTGGAAAGGGATTTACAGAGATAAACCTTTATATCTGTCGTATCCCTTAAGGATCTTCGGTACTTCCATAAATCAATAAAAAGTTCTTGAATACAATCCTTGATCAGGCTCCTGTCGGCCCGGATAGCCATACCATAACGAAACAGCTCGCGAGCATACCTTACATACAAGCCTTCCAGACCCTGCTTATCATCATTCTTTAACTGTCGCCAACAGACTATCTCATCATATAGCTCACCACCAGCCTGTTCTGCTTTCGTTGTGATCATTTCGGGTTTAAATTTATCAGAAGTAATTATAAGAAATTTATCCAATATTTCCCCCTATGAACTAATTTTAAAATAGCTACTTTGGGTCTTTACCAAGCTTAAACATAGTCCAGGTCAACATTTTTTGTAAAAACAGGGTACTTAGTATTTCAACACCTGTTTTACTCCATCTGAGGGATTCAACCCCGTTTTACCGGGTGTAAGCCATGCGCCCTCCGCATTTTCGTTCCAGGCGTACAACAAGCCAATTTTTTCTCCTGTAATCCTGTTGGGATTTTGCCTGATCCAGTCGACCAGACCCTGAACCGAGCTTCTGACGGACGCTACCGTGAATCCGGTGAAGTAGGGCTTTTGTAGATAATTATTTCTTTCATTTGCCCAAGGTCTCGGATCCCAGCCCACGGTGGAAACAGGAATGTATGTTAAGATATCGCTTTGCGCCAGTGTTGTCCAAATTTTCCGTTCAGCGGTTTGCATCTTTTCAATGGGTATTTCCTGTTGGTTCCCTTCAAATCCAGCACTGTGATAATTATATCCTGTCGCAATATCAGCCCCGCATTGCTTCGCCTTCTTTACCTGTTCTGGCGAACCCACACAAATAGCGACGCTGACGCCTTCCAGACCTGATGCCACGGCCTGTTGTTTTAGATCTTCAAAAGCCGCTTTAACCAATTCCGGAGAACCGAAGTTCTTTATCAACGAATGGTATTCAAAAAATATCAACAGCGGTTTCCCGTCAACTTTCAGGTATTGGGGATGCTGAAACTCCTTTAACCATATTCCTTTTACCTCCTCCCAGGTTTGCGGCCCGACCTCAAACCCAGCATGATTGGCCACCAATAAAGTGTACTCCAATTCTTCCACGTTTTCTGAAGCTTTGTAAAAGTTCAGCGCCCGGTTAAGCGGGATATTACCATATTCCTGTTTTTCGGAATGGTACCAGCAGAAGCTGAAAAAGGACAGCCCGACATCCGCAGCCATTTTGATCTGCTCATCTACTATTTCCTGCGTACTTGTCACCCAACCCCATACAGGCTCCCGCTCGGGGTAATTCTGTTTTAGATCTTCAGTAATGTGAAAGGTCGTCCCGCTCCAGCCGTCAAAGTAATAAGCGCCGATTTTGGGATCACCTGACTGCGCGTTACCGACAATCACTAGTAGGCAGTTGACCAGCAGGCCTGAGAAGAGAGTCAACATCAATTTATGAAACATGGCGAATTAAATTTGTGGTGTTTATGATATGGTTCATTAGAGACGGGGTATCTACTCCATCAATCTAACCTCTGCGATCACCGGCAGGTGATCAGAATAATACCTGCCTTCTTGTTGGTCAGTAATCGTGGCATGTTCCAGCACCTTGACTTTGCTGTTGACAAAGATATAGTCAATCCTAGCCCGGATAGGCTGGGTGGTCACCGCAAAGCCACTGGAGGTGTTCGCAGGACCATAATGGGGGGTTTCCGTGATGTGAAACGCATCTTTGAGCGTACCGTTTTTTACGATATTTTGGTAGGCTTCGGATCCCTCACGGGTGTTGAAGTCCCCCGTTAAAATCACAGGCCGTTGGCCTGTGATTTCAATCATCTTCTGACGGATAATTTCCCCGCTCTTTTGTCTTGCTATTTCTCCCCGGTGGTCAAAATGGGTGTTGAAAAAGAAAAAGTCCCCACCCGAAGACAAGTCCCGGAGCTTCACCCAAGAAGCAATTCTGGGATACATGGCATCCCAACTTTTGCTTTCGGGTACATCAGGTGTTTCCGAATACCAGAAGGTGCCAGAGTCCAACAAAGTGAAGCGCTCTTTGCGATAAAAAATCGGAGTGAGCTCTCCATTTTTCCCCGCCATCCTGGGAACGCCATACCATCCATAATCTTTCAGCCGCTCCTCTAAATCGCCGGTCTGCTCAAGGTTCGATTCCTGTAATCCTACGATATCTGCTTTGTGGTATTTAATCAATGCGGCAACATTGTCTTTTCTGAACTCCCAGCCGTTGATGCTGTCGATGGTATTTTTATAGCGGACATTATAGGACATCACCCGTATGGGGTCGCCGACCTGCGCCAACACGGTGTCAGCAAACAAAACCAACAGTAGAACAGGCAAACGGTATTTCAAAAGAGCGGCGATTTTCATGAAGGATATATCATTTTTTAGGGTCTGAAATTTTTAAAAAATCCACCTCTTCTATGACGAAATTGGAATCATCTTCCTTTGTACGGTCATAAAAAGGGGAATACATTGATGCTGACACAGTGGAGTTGTCAATATCAAAGGTCAATAAGCGGATATAGCCACCGCCAAAATCATCGTTTTGGTAGTTTTGGAGCATCTGATATATTTTGTTGCCTTCTACCCCATCATCAACCCGCAAAGCAGATCCTGACACGTGTCCGCTTAAGACAAATTTGATATTGGGATACAGTCTTATTAATCGGCTGTACATGACCTGAGGGCTGAAGTCCCCATAGCCTGCATTTCTGTCGCCTATTTCCCCTTTCGGGGTCAGGTAGTAATGGGTCAAAATGATGACGTTGTAGTCAAAGTACGCTTTTACCACATCACCTGCCCAGTTGATGGCGCCCATCCTGGGGCAAAATTCAAGGGTCAA
>CAZHZP010000276.1:0-3533 GCA_964537165.1 uncultured Roseivirgaceae bacterium
CTAAAATGGAACACAAAATAGGCATTATCATGAACGGGGTGACTGGTCGTATGGGCACGAACCAGCACCTGATGAGAAGTATCGTTGAAATCATCAAACAGGGAGGGGTCAAGCTTTCCGATGGGGACACCATCATGCCGGACCCCGTCCTGGTGGGCAGAAACCAGGCCAAGCTGGAAGAACTGGCCAAGCGCTCAGGCATCGAAAAAGTATCTACCGACCTGGATGCCTTACTGGCGGATGACCACTACACCATCTATTTTGACGCGCAAACCACCGGACGCAGGGCAGAGGCCATCCGGAAAGCGGTCAAGGCAGGCAAACACATCTACTGTGAAAAGCCGATGGCCACCGACACCGCCACGGCACTGGAGCTTTTTGAGCTGTGCAAAGAGGCAGGCGTGAAAAACGGCGTGGTACAGGACAAACTCTGGTTACCCGGTTTGAGGAAGATCAAGCGCCTGATAGAGAACGGCTTTTTTGGAGAAATCCTTTCTGTTAGGGGAGAATTCGGCTACTGGGTATTTGAAGGGGATACTATCCCTGCCCAAAGACCCTCCTGGAACTATCGCAAGGAGGATGACGGTGGGATTATCGTGGATATGCTTTGTCACTGGAGGTATGTCTTGGACAATATTTTCGGGAAAGTGAAAGCAGTTTCTTGCCTTGGCGCTACGCATATCAAAGAGCGGGTGGACGAGCAGGGCAAAACCTATAAGTGTACCGCCGACGATGCGGCATACGCTACCTTTGAATTGGAAGGGGATATCGTTGCCCATTTCAACTCTTCCTGGACCGTCAGGGTAAGAAGGGACGACCTTTTGACCTTGCAGGTGGACGGTACGAAGGGATCTGCGGTAGCCGGATTGAGAGAATGCTATATCCAACATTATGGCAACACGCCAAAGCCGGTATGGAATCCGGATATTGCCCAACCCATCGACTTCTTTGATGGCTGGTCCAAAGTGCCCGAGCAGGAGGTTTTTGATAATGCCTTTAAAGTGCAGTGGGAATTGTTCCTTAAGCATGTGGTGAAGGATGAGCCTTTCCCTTGGGATATGAAAGAAGGCGCCAAAGGGATCCAACTGGCGGAAAAAGGCATCGAAAGCTGGGAAAAAAGATGCTGGGTGGATGTGCCTGAGCTGTAAGCTTTTTACTTGAACAGATCTTATGAAGAAAGTAGCATTAATCACGGGAGGTTCCAGAGGGATCGGTCTGGGCATTGCCAAATCCCTTGCGCAGGCAGGCTTCGATTTGGCCATCAATGGTGTCCGGAATGAAGAAGATGCCCAAGGGGCTTTGGAAGAGCTGCGCCAACTGGGAGCGGAGGTACTGTATTGCCAGGGAGACGTGGGAAAGGAGGAATCCCGAAAGGCGATTATGGAAAAAATCAGGAGCCACTTTGGTAGGCTCAACGTCTTGGTTAACAACGCAGGCGTGGCTCCTAAGGAGCGCAAGGATATTCTCGAAGCGACGGAAGAAAGCTTTGATTACGTCTTGGATACCAATCTGAAGAGCTCTTATTTCCTTTCCCAGGCCGCTGCGAACTGGATGGTTGAGCAAAAGGGAGCCGATGACAGTTTCGAAGCTGCCATCATCAATGTTTCCTCCATTTCGGCAACCGTAGTGTCCATCAACCGGGGCGAATATTGCATTGCCAAGGCCGGTATGAGCATGGCCACGCAGCTCTTTGCGGTACGTCTAGGCGAGTACAACATCCCTGTGTATGAGGTGCGTCCGGGCATTATTGCCACGGATATGACGGCCAAGGTCACCGGGAAATACGACAAACTGATTGCTGAAGGACTTACCGTCCAGCAGCGCTGGGGATTGCCGGATGATGTGGGCAAAGCCGTTGCTGCCTTGTCCACCGGGAGTTTTCCATATTCGACCGGACAGGTCATTATGGTCGATGGCGGGATGAATATTCCGAAGCTCTAGCGTTGTAGTTGAGGAGTTTAAGAGGGTAAAAGTTTAACAGTATAAGGTTGAGGGGTTTAGCAGTTCCATAAACTTCTCAACCCTTCAACTTCTCAAACTCCAACCTCAATAGAAACAGTCCAGGTCAAAACCTAAAAGTGCAATCAATAACCAATAACCCAATAACTACCCAATGAACCCAAACCCCAAAACCAAAACCCTCCACACGCCGGCCAAGAGCTCACAAACCTATATTGTCGTCACCGCTTTTCTGGCGCTTTTTGCCGTAGTAGGATTCGGTATCTACGGATTACCCTTCTTTTTTGATTTTATCATGGAAGAAAGGGGCTGGTCCCGGACACAGATCACTTCCGGGAATGCGGTAGGGAAGCTTATCGTCGCCCCTTTATTCGGTTTTTTTGCCGGATGGCTGATTGACAAATACGGCCCCAGGAGCCTGATGATGACCGGAGCGTTGATGCTGGCCATCGCCTTTGTCGGAATTGCCTTTAGCAGCTCCCTGGAGATGTTTTATGTGTTCTATGTATTTAATGCCTTGGGTTACGTGTTTGCCGGCCCTTTGCCTTCCCAGGTTTTGATATCCCGTTGGTTTGATAAGAACCGGGGCAAAGCCATGGGGATCGCCTACCTGGGCATAGGCGCCGGGGGAGCGGTGGTGCCGATACTGGCGGCCCAGCTGGTGTCCATGTATGACTGGAATACTGCCCTCGCCATTTTGGGCGGGATCGGTTTTGTGTTGATTTTTGGCGTGGCTTTTTTCATCCGGGACAATGCCCATAAGCAAAGTGCCACAATTGAGAACGAAAAGATCGCTGCCCCGTTGGTCAAGGGTACGCCCATGAAGGAGATTTTGAGGAACCGGAATTTCTATCTCTTGGCCATAGGAAGCATGTGCTCCATCGGCGTGGTAGGCGGCGTCAGCCAGCATATCAAATTGTACCTGAGTGATCTTGATTATTCCCAAACCGATGCGGCGCAGGTGATGTCCTTTGTCCTGCTTTCCAGCTTGATCGGGCGGGTCCTGATGGGATTTCTGGCGGATATTTTTAACAGGAAGCATGTGATGCTGGCGATTTACCTGATCGTGGCGGCAGCCATTCCCTTGTTGCTTGTTCCGGACTTTACCGGGAGGATCTATATTTTTGCCGTGATCTTTGGGATAGGCCTGGGAGGGGACTATATGATCATTCCTTTAATGGCGGGTGATTTGTTTGGCTTAAAAGCCCTGGGCAGGACCATGGGGATTATCCTGGTGGCAGATGGGGTAGCCGAGGCACTTTTCCCTGTACTGCTGGGTATCTTGTACAGCGACACGGTGGGCTATACCATCGGTTTTTCCGTGCTGATCGCAGTGGCCTTGCTGGGAGCGGTGTTTATTTATTTTCTTCCGAAGACCAACCAAAATAAGGGGATGGAGGGAATAGTGGAGAAGGGATGAGTTAGGGATGGAAGGGACTTAGAGATGGAAGAGATGTCCAATAGAAACCTTCTCTTCAATCGCTGAGTCCCTTTATTCTCCGTTAGATTAACAAGAAAGAATCGCACGGGCGGTATATACAATACCCAATACCACCGTCGTGATTGGACAGTAT
>CAZHZP010000277.1:0-3522 GCA_964537165.1 uncultured Roseivirgaceae bacterium
AAAACAGGATCCAATCTTTGTTTTTTGCTCTGTCAAAAAGGTTGGAAAGGTTTTTTTCCGTTTCCCCTATATATTTGGATATCACCATGGACAGGTCTATTCTGTACACATCCCGACTGGTATATTTCCCAAGCAGGGAGGCCGTTAATGTTTTTCCGGTGCCCGATGGCCCAAATAACATGACCCTAAACCCAGGCTTAATCCTCCCTTTCATTTTCCAGCGATTCATCAGCTCTTCATGGTGGTTGACCCAGGTCTCAATCTCATGGATCTGATCCAAGACCTTTTGGTTTAGTACAAGATCTTTCCAGTCAAGGTCTGTTTCGATGAGCTGGGCTGGAAATGCGGTGCTCAGTTGGGGTTTTCTCACTTTTTCGGTAAGAAACCTGTCCGCATATTCATCATCCAGAACAATCGCCCCCGACCAAACCGGCTCAACAGCGGAAGTTTGCTGTAGAGACAGGATGCCTTTCTGGAAAAGTATGGACTCCTGAAAAAGGGGCAGGTACTTGATCCGGGTATCCGGGTCATTACCGGCCAGGATAAAAAGTGCTGTTTCACCGGTGGGAATGATTCCCCGGTGGTTTTTGGCTTTTATTCCCCCAAATTCGGGAAATTCTCCACCGGCAGGAAAATAATCCGAAAATATTTTATTGAAAAATCCCGGGTCGATATGCGGCGCCAGTGCCAATATTAAAAGAAGCAAATCCTGGTTTTTTATGCCATGTTCAAAAATAAATTTCCCCAAGGCTTTCTTTTTGTTCAAATGGAGATCCAATTGTGGCTTTTGCAGTTCCTTAGTTTTTTTCAATTCAAAGTCGAGGCGGGCTCGTATGGCGATATTTAAAAAGTGCAGGAGTTGGTTCATTTCGAGATCAATTTTTTGTAATATTTGGCCTTCTCGTAATCAGGTTGTAAATGCAATGCGCGATCAAAAAGTGTCGATGCCAGATCAAACCGGTGCATACTGCACAGGATAATGCCCTTTTCTGTCAGCACCTGATAATTGGCCGGATCTAATTTTATGATCGTATCCAACTGCCGCATGGCCTCTTCCATATTTCCCGTAGCCAAGTAATTCAAGGCCAGATAGCGCCTGAATTCCAGGTGATCGGGAATTTCTGATAAAGCTTTTTTTAGGGCTTTTTCGGCCAATCCATGATTTTTCAAGTGAAACTCGCAGCGGCCGATTTGAAACCAAATTTCAGCTTGTTCCATAGATTCAGCAATAGTATAAAGCAAATCAGCTGCCGTCGTATAAGCTTTCTGCAACATGTACACTTTGGCCAGTTCTAACATGAATTCCTTTTTTCCCGTCTGCTCTACGAGCGCTTTCCAATAGTGTTCAGCAACGTCCAACCGCCCTTCGTGTGTGCTGATCTTTGCCATACAAACCTGTGCATTCACATGGCCGGGCTCATTTTTGATCACGCTCAAATAATGTTCTTTGGCCTCCTTGTTTTTGCCCATCATGGCCAAAGAGTTTCCTGCATTGATCAAAAAATTGGGCTTCTTTTCAATGGAGATGGCTTTATTGAAACAGGACAAGGCGTTGGTGAATTCCTTCTGTTGATGGTAAAAAAGCCCCAGGTTATTTAACACCGACGTATTGTCGGGGTTTAGTTCCAATGCTCGTTGATAGCATTGCTTTGCCCTATCGAATTCTTTGTTCAGAAAATGTTGTACGCCTTCGTTATTGAGTGCTATGGCTTGATCTTCCATCATCTTGTTAATCAAATAAATCTCCTTTTATATCACTGGTCAGTCCAATAGCCATATTCACGACATCCAGTTCCGGATAAATCACTTCAATATCATCAAAAGACATGTCGAAAGGCTCCCCTTCCCTATAATGAACCGGGAATGCTATCCCAAACTGAATATCCGGTCCCCACTCGAAGGAAGCAAGATTGTGCCTCCAGGTCTCGGAAATTGAAAACCAGCCGATTCCCAGACTTGCCCTGGCGAAAGCATTGACATCAAAAATGAATTTTGGATTCACCGTAATCCTTCCTTCTGCATCCAGGGCAAGACCTGTAAGCGGACTCCAATTGACATCCACTTCAGCGACAGCTTCACCTTCTAACCCCAAGGTACCGGCCAATTCAACCCCGCCCGTTAGACTTGCAATGGCCACACTCACTCCCAGACTCAGGTCACCCCGCAGGGTAAGTCCAGCATCGGCAGGGATGGCAAATTCACCATGGCCGTTGACCGTGGTTTCGTCTTCCCTATCGGGATTATAAGTGATCTCCGCGGATAAATTGCGTAACTGTCCCGGGCCAAACCCTGCGGTAAAGTCCAGCCCACCGCCTATCTGGGCCACCAGGCCAACACTCCTGGGGCCAAGGGGAATGGCAAACAAGGGTATTTCAATGGTGGGTACAGTAAAGAGATTCCTATTGAATTCCCTTCTTGAGAAGACATCGTAGGAATCTGTAGACAAACGAGCCGTCACTTCCATTTCTCCGTTGGGGAGCAACTTGACACCCGCGGTGGCAGCCAGCCACGGTGTAAGCTGCAAGGTAAGGCTCCCCCCTCCATATACCCTCATGGTATCGTCCGGATCTCCTGTGGGTCGACCTTCAGGATCAATGGTCCTGTTGGAGGCGCCGACTTCCAATGTCCCACTTAACATCCCCCTGCGGTAGGCGGCAGACCCTTCAATGGTCAGGGCTCCGTTCTCATACGTTACTGACAAGGTTGAGGTAATTCCCGGAATATCGGGCTGCGCGGTGCCCGAAACAAATATGTCGTAACCTTCTTCCCCTTCGGTCTTGGAGACCCTTGCCGCTACATTTCCGCCCGTAATGCCAGGAATATCCCCACTCAGGCCAAAGTTTCCACTGATGGCAAATCCACCATTCCCATATTCCACCGACATTGCCCCCCTTTCAATTCCCGGAATGTTTAATTCGGCCTCACCAGTAGCCATAAAGTTGTTCTCACTGTAAGAAGCCGTGATGGTGGCACTTTTGACGCCACGGACCTTTCCTTCCGGGATGCCGATTTCTCCGCCAATGGTCCAAATATTGTCCTTGTACTCTACGTTGATCTCGGCAGGATCAAAGAGCTCGGAGTCAAAATTAAATGCCCCTTCCAGTTCAAAACCACCAGAAGTTGATGCTGTCGCCCCGACATGCCCCTCGCCTACTTGATCAATGCCGAAATTGACCTGGCCTTCGATTCCCAGTCCATCTGTTCCTACAAAAACTTCTAAGCTAGACTCTGATATATTAAATGGTGGCGGGACATCGATTTCCCCCGTGTTAAAAAGCTTTCTTAAACGCACGCTGTCCCCTTCTATTACAATGTCAACATCAGCATCACGTACCATTGGGACAGTTGGTAAAACCTTCCCTGTCGCCATTATACCTTTGACTGGATCGATGTAAGCACTAGAGATTTCTATAGGGCTTAAACCGGGCAATCGAAGACTGTTCCGTACTGAACCTGCAACAGATTCTCTATTAATTGATCCTCCATATCCCAGACCCGGAATCGAATCAATTTGCCAATCAA
>CAZHZP010000278.1:0-3515 GCA_964537165.1 uncultured Roseivirgaceae bacterium
TCACCCTGGCGGTCACCGCCCGGGAAGGGGCCAACAAGGTACTGCTGGCCAAAGAAATCAAGCAGGCGGTAGAACAGGCGAAAAGCTCCCTGCCGGCGGGCTTTGAGGTAAGGCTCGAAAACGATGACACGGAGTTTCTGGAGAAAGAGCTGAACAAAATCTACAAGCGTTCCGGCCTTTCCATCCTGATCCTGATTGCTTTTATCTTCCTGATCAACCGCGATGTCCGGTACCTCAGCGTGCTGTTTCTCGGCATCATCGTCAATGTGAGCATCACGGCCATCCTGCTTTATTTCCTTGAAGTCGACCTGCATCTCTATTCCCTTGCCGGGCTGACGATCTCCCTGGGCCTGGTCGTGGACAACGCCATCATCATGATGGACCATATCCACAAGCACCGGAACCGGAAAGTTTTCCTCGCCCTGTTGGCCGCATCGATGACCACCATAGGCGCGCTGCTGGTGGTTTTCCTCCTCCCGGAAGAGGACAAAAAGAACCTGGTGGAGTTCTCCTCGGTCGTCGCCGCCATGCTGGGGGTGTCGCTGCTGGTGGCGCTCTTCTTCACCCCGGGTATGTACCGGCTGATGTATGGCGAAAAGGCCGAAAAAGGAAGGGTGTTGACCATCCGGCAGCTCCGCAAAAGGGCAAAGGGCTTCCGCGTTTACCACCGGTTTATCGGCTTTACGGCACGCTATAGAAAGACCTTTGCTGCCCTTCTCATCCTGCTTTTCGGCCTTCCGGTCTTTTACCTCCCGGCCACCTGGGAGGGACAGGAATGGTACAACAAGACCGTCGGCAGCACCCTTTACCAGGAGGAGATCCGCCCTTATGTAGACAAGGCATTGGGCGGCTCGCTCCGGATGTTTGTCAGGGGCGTCTTTGAAAAATCCTCCTACCGTCAGATGGAGAAAACCCGCCTGTATGTCACTGTCCGGCTGCCCTTCGGCAACACCTTGGACCAGATGGACTTTATCGTCCGGGAGTTTGAGACCTATCTGAAAAACGTGGACGGGATCGACCAGTTTGTCTCCGACGTCCAGTCGGGGCAGTATGCCTCCATCGCCATCACCTTTAAGGAGGCCTATGAAAACTCTGCCCTGCCCTACCAGCTAAAGGGACGCCTGGCGGTAAAGTCCACCGACTGGAGCGGCGCCAGATGGAGCATCTATGGTGTGGGCCAGGGCTTCTCCACGGGGCCGGGCGGGGAAGGGATCCCCTCCTTCCGCGTGTCGATGAAAGGTTATAATTTTGACGAACTGGAGAGGCAATCCGAGATTCTTGCCGGGAAGCTGTTGGAACATAAACGCATCCAGGAGGTTAATACCAATGAGCGGCTTGGCTACAACGAGCAGAAGACCGATGAGTTTGTGCTGCGCTTTGACCAGGAAAAACTGGCACTGGGCGGCACCAACCAGTACGAGGTGATCAACGCCCTGCGGGATAGGTCCAAGCCCACGGGCCCTTCCTTCTATCTGGCGCTCGACCACCAAAACTACGGCGTGGTGGTACGGGAAAGGGAGGCGGACCAGTTTTCCAGGTATGACCTGGAGGAAAGTTCGCTGATCGGCGGCGAGGAGAAGATCTTCAAGGTGGGCAATTTCGGCACCCTGAACAAGGAGACCACCACCAATGCCCTGCACAAGGAGGACAGGCAGTATATCCGCATCGTTTCCTTTGAATACATGGGCTCTTCCAAGTTTGGCGATGAGTACCTGGAAACGGTGCTGGAAGAGATGAAGCCGGGCATGCCCATCGGCTATACGGCGGAAAAGCAGTCCTACTACTGGGGTTTTGACAAGGCCAAGCGGCAGTACGGCCTGCTGTTGCTGCTGATCGTGGGCACCTACTTTATCTGTGCCGTGCTGTTCGAAAACCTGCGGCAGCCATTTTATATCATCGCCATCATCCCGGTCTCCTTTATCGGGCTGTTCCTGATCTTTTCGCTCTTTGACTTCTATTTTGACCAGGGGGGCTATGCGGCCTTTGTGATGCTGGGGGGGCTGGCGGTCAATGCGGCCATCTTTATCATCAACGACCTGAACAACCGCAGTTTGGGGGATTATAACCGGAACGTCATCAAATCCGTGGCGGGCAAGGCGGTGCCCATCCTGCTGACTGTCCTTTCGACCTGCTTCGGGCTGATCCCTTTCGTGATGGAGGGCCAGGGCGAGATCTTCTGGTTTTCACTCGCCATAGGCACCATCGGTGGCCTGCTGTTCAGCATGGTGGGGGTCTTTTTGGCCTTGCCGGTGCTTTTGTGGAGGAAAAAGACATAACAACCTAAAAACGACCCCCTTCCATATGTCTCAATCTGCAATATTTTCACGTCCTGTCAATAATTCGGTATCCCGTTGAAAACAAACATTGGAGCGTTTAATAGGAAAAAACATTTCCAAGGAAAATGTAAATCCATATTATGACAATAAACCGAAGTTCAATAAGTATTACACGGTTTATTTGCTACTTCAAAAATCCATATGTCATGAGAATATGTTTACTTATTGCTTTACTTTGGATATCCACTTCAGCAATATATGGCCAAACGAAGGGCATTTATGTTGGCCCGACAATCTCCTTCCATGACGAGAAGCGGAGCAGAATGATTTACGGTTCCGGACTTGAAGAAAGGAACAGCACAACACAGTTCTTCGGGGCAGGAGTAAGGATGCAAAAGCAATTTAATAGCTTTCTGGGACTGAATGTGGGGCTGAATTATGTGGAAAGACAATATGAAATGACTGTTCCTTATAACCACTGCTTTTTTGAAGGGCATTGCACCAAGATTCTAGCTCACGTTAACAAGTACGGCTATAAAACCATAGAAATACCTTTAGGAGTTAACCTATATGTTGTATCAAACAATAAGTGGGAACTCTACTTCAATGCTAACGGTGTTACAGCGTTTGATTTCCAGTCTATTTACCACCCCTACCTGCCGAAAACAGAAGCTAGAACAATTAATGAGTTCAACTTCTTTTCAGGATCGCTAACGACTGGCTTAGGGCTAGGATACTGTCTTAGTGAAAAAATCAAAATTAACATGGAACCCTTTGTTCGGATAATTCATGCACAACGCACTGACCCTATACTGATCACTGGCTACGAAGAAAGGCGGACCAACTTTGACAATTTAGGTTTGCACCTTTTATTGCTTTACCGACTTACTGACAAGCTTACAGACGTAGAAAGGTAATCTAGGAAAAGACTCACCGATATTCAACCCCTTTAGGGTTGATGGGACACAAAGTTTCTTGCCACGAGTTTCACCCGCGGTTATTAATGTTGAAGCCTTTCAGGCTTCCTAGATAGATAGAAATGGGCACGAACCATTAGTTTGCATAAGGTTGCTCTCCCAAAGCCACTCAATGAACTATTAGTATTCAAAAGTTCTTTAACCAATGCTTCAATAAAAAAAAGCCACATGGAATACCCACGTGGCCTTCAAATGTTTTTCTAGAAAATTATTAATCCAATCCTCCCTGACGCACCAATGGTCGCTGAGCAGGCCATGCCCT
>CAZHZP010000279.1:0-3504 GCA_964537165.1 uncultured Roseivirgaceae bacterium
ATAGTTCTTTATTTTTTAAGATGATGTTCCAAAATGCGGAATATACAGCCATTTTAGTCATGGATCCCACGGGATATATCTTAGATGCCAACTATGGATTCAAAAAATGCTTCGGTTATTCCAAGGAAATGCTGGTAGGGAAGAATTTCTCCCTATTGTTTGTTGAAGAAGATCTCGAAAAGCAACTTCCTGAGAAAGAGTTGCAAGGGGTGATGGAAAAAGGCTCACACAATGACGATAACTATCTAAAGCATGCTGATGGTAGCCCTATTTGGGTACACGGGGAAAGCATCTACATCAAAGATGAAGAAGGTCAGGAGTTTATCCTGAAAATCGTTCAGGATACCAATAAAGAAAAGGCACTTGAAAATCAGTTGAAAAGGATCAACAAAGAACAGGAGAGGACCATTCTAGACCGCGAGATGTTTGTTTACACCGCTTCGCATGATCTACAGGCTCCTATCAATAACATTGAGGGCTTGGTAAGGGAAATAAAGGAAAACAGGGCAGAAGATCCCAGCTTATTTTTGTCCCTGATGGAGAAGTCTATCGTGAGATTTAGAAACAAGATCCGCGAGCTGTCAGATATCGGCCGAGAACAGGAGGAAGCAAGAAACCGAGCAAAGGAGGTAGCGTTACAGCAGGTCTATGATGATGTATTATTGGATCTGGAAGACGAAATGAAAGATTCGGGAGCCGAAATTATCGCTGACTTTAGCCGGACGCCAAAGGTCCACATCCCTCTGAGAAATCTACGAAGTATTCTTCAAAATCTTCTCTCCAATGCCATAAAGTACCGCGATAGCCGCCGTAAACCGAAAGTAGAACTGACATCTTATAAGACCAATGATGCTCATGTCCTGCTGCGTGTCAGCGACAATGGTATTGGAATAGCGGAAGCGGACAAGGATAAAGTGTTCGAAATGTATGGGAGATTGCATCATGACAGCAACGGTACCGGTGTGGGCATGGCGATTGTTAAAAGAATGGTAGATAATATGGGCGGGAGGATCGAGCTGGAAAGCAAAGTAGGGGAAGGATCAACTTTTAGTATTTATTTACCCGTTTAATAAGCTGTGGGGAGAAGTTGGCAATAGTAGTTCCTGGAGGAAGCTAGGTTAGGGTCTGGTATTATTTTTTTTGGGTAAACCGATAGAATATAGAAGAATCGTCTTATATTCAGATGTTTAATGGACATAATTTCCTGACCTATGAAAAAGATCAATGGTTACCTTGTTTTCCTGCTGGTATTCACCAGCTCCTGCTTTTCCCAACGGGATTTCATTGCTGAATACGATTACAGTTATAGAGGAAATTTTAAAAGATACCAGACTTTTGGTTTTGTAGCAGAAACCGGCGTGGATGATTCCAGTTTTAGGCCAGTGATCGAAAAGACCATTGTCTCCAGGCTGGGATCGCAGGGATTTAGATTTAAAGATAAGAATCCCGACATGTTAATTACTTACAAATTGTTTTTTGACCAAGTCAAGTACCGGGGTTATGTCCAGCCTGACTTTGATATGTGGCTTCAGAAGAAAGGTGTGCCGGTATCGGAAGTAGAGGAAGAAGAGGAGGAGAAGGAAGAACAAAGGGAAAAAGGAGAGGATTACAATAAGGTCAAATACCAGGAGAACGAGGGGATGCTCGTGGTGTTTGTCATTGATAAAAGGGGAAACACCATCTGGCAGGGATACACCTCCGCAAGCTTTGATTATTCCTCCCCCAACCTGAATGTCGACCTTGCCCGCGCCACTTACAGGATCATGGACCAGTTCCGCTTGCTGGTCAGTGCTTCCAATTAATACAAGGTCTTATTTTCCATATCCAACCACTCCTGGAATACCCGCTGTGCCTCGTCCATATGGGTATGGATCATCGGGATGGACCTGTCGGTCATGGGGAGTTTTAATTCTTCATAAATAAAATCATCATCAAAACCCGCTTCGGCTGCACCCTTTCGGGTATTGGCATAAAAAACCTTGGTTGGCCGAGCCCAATAGATGGCTCCTAGACACATAGGACAGGGTTCACAGGAGGTGTATATCTCACAGCCATCCAGCTGGAAGGATTTAAGTCGGCTGCAGGCGTCGCGGATGGCTACGACTTCGGCATGGGCAGTTGGGTCATTGGTGCCTGCCACGCTGTTAAAACCTTTCCCCACTATTTCCCCGTCCTTCACAATCACACAGCCGAATGGGCCTCCCTGCCCAGCCTGCATACCTTCCCGGGAAAGGTCTACGGCCATTTCCATAAATTTCTTTTGATCCGCTGTCATAACCTCTTTTTTATGCGGAAGATAACAGTTTTTTTGGGGAATGAAAAGCGGGAACTGCCACCGCATCCTGTTAGCTGACCCACTTATTCACGAAAGCCAGAAAGTTTTCTTTGTAGTTATCGCTCACCGTCAGGGTAGTGCTGCCCATGTTTACCGTATTCTTAGTGATGGACTGGATATGGGAGAGGGACACAATAAACGAGCGGTGAATCCGTATAAACTGCTTGGAGGGCAGCAGATCTTCCAGGTTTTTGAGGCTGGTAAGCGACAACAGGGGTGCTGGTTTATTGATTAAATGTACTTTGACATAATCCTTGTAGGCTTCGATGTAGATGATGTCTTTCAGCATCACTTTTACTAGCTGGTATTCCACCTTAAGAAACAAATAGTCAGCTGTCTCCTCTTCTTGGACTGTGGGCGCCGTGGAGAAATGGTTGTAGGCTTTGGTGCTGGCTTTCAAAAATTCTTCATAACTAAACGGCTTCAGCAGGTAATCCAAAGCATCCACCTTATAGCCCTCTATGGCAAATTGGTTGTAGGCGGTGGTGAATATAATCCGTGGCTTCCGGCCCTTCTTGTTGCCTTCCAGCACCCGGGCCAGTTCCATGCCTGAGAGATCCGGCATCTGTATGTCCAAAAATATCAGATCAATCTCATGTTTGTTGATATAGTTAAGGGCCTCAATGGCATTTTCAAACTGGCCCTGAAGTGACAAAAAGGAGGTTTGCCTGATAAACCCGCTGACCATCTCCAGCGCCAAAGGCTCATCATCGACCGCAATGCATTTTAATTCCATTTCAAATCAATATTGAGGTTTACCCGGTACTCGTTGTCGGTATTTGTGTCGTCGATCTGCAGGCTGTACTGATTTGCATAAATCAGGGAAAGCCTCCTTTTGGTGTTGGCCAAGCCTATTCCCTTGCCTTGTGCATCCACGGTGTTTTTGTTGGAAGTCACGATTTTGTTGGCCGTGTACAGGTGCAACACTTGGTTTTCCAATGCCAGTCGGATGGTGATCTTACTTTCCTGTTGGGAACTGATTCCATGTTTGAAGCAGTTTTCGATAAATGGCAACAGCACCATGGGAGCAATGATGGTGTCTGTGAACTTTTCTTGAATCTCGAGCTCTATCTGCACTTTTTCGGAAATCCGTAACCTCATCAAAGTGATGAAATCTTTGATAAAATCTATTTCTTTGCTGAGCAGGGTGCTGTCTTTCTCGGTTTCAT
>CAZHZP010000280.1:0-3485 GCA_964537165.1 uncultured Roseivirgaceae bacterium
ATATACATTCCATCAATGCGCTGCTGGGTCTTTCATGGCAGCATGTGGATTATTTCGGGGCTACTGCCAGAGCGCAGCGTTTTCAGGACGACTATTTCGGCTACAATAATTTGGGCGCCGGAGCCAATGCCGTCGCCGCAAGTTCAGGTACGAGCGCCTATGGTCTGAATTCTTATTTTGGTAGGATCAATTACAACCTGATGGAAAAGTACCTGGTGACCTTCACCGGAAGGGTGGACGGTTCGTCAAAATTCGGAGCAGCTAACCGTTATGCCGTTTTCCCTTCCGCAGCTCTGGCCTGGAGGGTTTCGGAAGAGGATTTTCTTAAAGACAATCCCTCTATTTATAACCTGAAACTCCGCACCAGTTATGGGATGACCGGTAATTCTGAAATTACCGCCTACCAATCCCTAGCCGGATTAGGCAATTATTCCGTGATCTTCAACGGTTCCCGGGCGATAGGAATAGGCGTTAACCGCCTGGCCAACCCTGATCTGCAATGGGAAAAGACCCAGCAAGTAGACGTGGGGATTGAACTTGGATTGTTCAATGGACGGTTGAATTTTGAGGCGGACATTTACCGGAAATTGACCACCGATATGTTGTTAAGTGCTCCGGTGCCATCCAGCAGTGGATACAGTACCGTCACTTCCAACATCGGAAGCATGGAAAACAAAGGGTTTGAGTTTGCTGTCAATAGCTTAAACATCTCAAAAGACCAGTTCTCCTGGACGACAGACTTCAATATAAGCCTAAACAAAAACGAGGTGATAGCGCTGACGGGCGGTGCGGATATCTTTTCCGGTTCTTCCATCATCCGGGAAGGGGAGCCTGTGGGGTCTTTTTTTGGCTTTGTCCATCAAGGCACCTGGGGAACCCATGAAGAAGACGAGGCGGCCAAATATCTCAAAAAGCCGGGTGATATCAAATATCAGGATGTCGACGACAACGGGGTCATCAATGACAATGACCGGGTAATCATCGGCAACGGTATCCCGGATGGTTATGGCACCCTGCTCAACACCTTCAATTACAAAAACTTCACATTGACGGTGGACTTGCAGTTTATGTATGGAAATGACGTCTTGTTCCGCAGCAAGCATTCGGCAGAGGACCGTCAGGGCATCGCCAATAGCTTTAAGACAGTCTTAAACGCTTGGACACCTGAAAACCAAAACACCAATATCGCGGAACTGAGACCTGTTGCGGCGGGATACAACACCAACAATGACACCGACCGCGTACGCGACGGCTCTTTTATCAGAGGCAGGAACCTGCTACTGGCTTATAACTTTAACCCGGGTGTATTAGAAAAACTTCATTTGAACCGACTGAGGGTTTATGCCTCTGCACAAAACTTCTTTTTGTCCACAAAATATGAAGGCTATGACCCCGAAGTCTCCACTTCCGGTTCACCATTTGACCAAGGCGTGGATCTATACGCTTACCCCAAGCCCAGGGTGTTTATGCTAGGGATTAATGTTGGCTTCTAATCTTCCATTTTAAAAATCATTGACATGAATAATATATTAAAAATCACCACCAGACTATCGGCTTGGGCTATAATAATGGCTTTTGGAGCGGGATGTTCGGACTTCCTCGAGGAACCCGACAAATCCAACTTTACCATGGAAAACTATTTTACCAAACCGGAACATGCCGAAAGTGTGGTCAATTCTATTTATCAAGAACTAAAAGAAATTCCAACAGGAGGCTTCAATGGTGGCCCTTGGATGATGTTGGAATTCGCTACCGGACTGGCCAATACCGAGCTGGGACAGGCCCAAAACAGCATTTTTGTGAGAAACCTCGTCAACAATTCGGACAACGGCTACGGGCAGACCTATTGGACCACTAGATATAGGGGCATTGCCAACGCCAACCTGGCCATTGCCAAGATCCCGGGAATCAACATGGATGAAGCCGCCAAAGCGCGCTACTTGGGTGAAGCGAGATATTTAAGGGCCTTATACTATTACGAACTGGTAAGGATCTTTGGTAATATCCCGCTTATCACGGAACCCGTGAGCCTGAGTTCACCGGAGTTATATCCTGATCCATCCACAGAGGAAGCTATTTACAACTTGATTGTTGAAGATTTGGAAACGGCGGAATCATCCGGTCTTCCTTATACTGACGCCGCAGGAAGGGTATCACTGGGAGCGGTCAAATCCTTATTATCCAGCGTATATTTGACCATGGCCGGATACCCTTTGCAAAAAGGAGAGGAATTCTATCAGAAGGCGGCTGATAAGGCCAATGAAGTAATCAGCTCCGGCCAGTATAGCCTATTTACTTCTTATGATCACCTTCATGATCCTTCCAAGAAAAATGTCGAGGAAAATATTTTCATGGTACAGTTCGCCGAATTCATCCAGCCTTCCAACTGGCAGGTCTCCATTGTTCCTTATAACCAGGGGATTTCTGCTTATTCTGATGAAACAGGGGGAATTTTTGCCAATAAGGAATTCGTAGAATCACATGAAGCGGGTGACAAGCGGATAAGGGAAAAAGAATTTTACTACAGTACTTATACCCTTAGTGCAGACCGGAATACCACAGTTGATCTGGGCGGGTATTATATCTACAAGCATTTTGATACCCAGGCGCACCTGTCTACTACCAGCAGTGATCTAAATTGGCCGATGATGCGGTATGCGGAAGTCTTGTTGATCTATGCAGAGGCGGCCAATGAGGTGAACGGCCCTACAGCAGAAGCTTATGAAGCAGTCAACAAAATTAGAAGAAGGGCTGAACTGCCGGATTTAACGGGTTTGAGCCAAGAGGAGCTTAGGGAAGCCGTGTGGAGAGAACGTTGGTTTGAACTGAGCTTTGAAAACAAGACCTGGTATGATATGGCCAGACTCAGAAAAGCCTTCAACGTCAACACCAGGGAGTTCGAAGACTTTGTTGGCCACCAGTTCTCCTATGGTCCCGTATTGAAGGAAAGAGAATTGCTGTTTCCAATCCCTACTGCCGAGATCAGAAACAACAGTAAATTGATCCAAAACTTAGGATATTAGTTAAATGACAACATAAGCGCCATTTAAAATATTTCTGATCGGAAACTCCCATTAATAACGGAGGCTTTATATATTGAGGATTCATTGCTTAAGTAAGTTGGAAACAGTTGCTTGGGCAATGAATTTTTATTCATCCACCCAAAAAATAAATCTACATGAGGAATCTGTTGAACCATCAAAGCAACATCAGAAAGGACTGGCCAATAAAATGTTTGGCGATATTTTTTTCGGTTTTTGTTATCTCTCTTTCCTGCAAAGCACAATCGACAGATCAATGGCTGCGGTTTGAAGGAAATAACGGTCCCGGACAAGGCAAACACATTGTCTTGATCAGTGGCGATGATGAATACCGTTCGGAAGAAGGGTTGCCGATGATGGCTAAAATCCTTTCCGAACACCATGGTTTTAAAACCACCGTGTTGTTTGCAATAGACCCCGCTACAAATACCATTACACCAAGCT
>CAZHZP010000281.1:0-3478 GCA_964537165.1 uncultured Roseivirgaceae bacterium
ACCTGATGACCTCAAGATTGTGATCAATGGCCTGCTGTCTGACTTTGGCGTCTGTGTGACATAAAGAGCCAAACTTATAGGAATATTCCTGACCAGGTTGATCCTGGAAAGTATTGGAATTGACCGCGTCAAAGGCAAGATGGTAAGAAGCCGCCAGGTTCTGTATGGCCGCCACATCCTCCGGTATGTCCCAGGGGATGTGCAGAGATATGGCACCAGATGATTTGTTCAAAGCATGAAGTAGGCCTACGTCTGCAATCTTCTCTTCCAAAGTACGCGGCTCTCCGCCGCCGGAGAATCTTCCAAAGCGGGTACCTCCGTTGCCTAGGGCCCAACTGGGAATGGCAATTTGAAAAGCCTGTAGCTTTGCGATGAGGGAAGATACGTCAATGTTTTGTTTTTCAAGCTTTTGGCTTAAATAGCCAAAACTCTCCCGGTGGTCCGGGAGAGTTTGGTGATTATGGGCTTCTACTAATTGATCAATATGCATGCTTATCTCACAAAGGCAGCGGCTACGCCACCATCCACGTTAAGGATATTTCCGGTACTCTTGCTCAGGTCCCCTCCCACGAAGGCAAATACGCCTCCCGCAATATCATCTACTCCAATGATTTCGTTTAGGATGGTTCGTTTCGCATAGAAAGCGGGCAGTTCTTCGACAGTGATGCCATAAGCTTTAGCCCTTCCGGCAGCCCATTCGCCTTCCCATATCTTGCTGCCTTCGATGACCGCATCAGGATTGACCACGTTTACGCGGATTTTGTCTTTACCCAATTCAGCTGCCAATAGGCGGCTCATATGCACCTGAGCGGCTTTTGCGGTACCATAGCCCACGTTGTTTGGTCCCGACACCAAGGCATTTTTGCTGGCGATGTTGATGATATCACCGCCGAGGGCTTGCGCGCGAAGGATCTCGACCGCTGCTCTGGAAACAGCGAACTGTCCTTTTACCAAGATGTCCTGCAGAAGATCCCATTCGGCATCTGAGGTTTGCTCCAACGGTTTAGAAATGGCAATTCCCGCACAGTTTACCAAGATATCAACACCGCCGAACTTATAAACTGCTTCCTTGAGCGCATTAGTGATGTCTTCAGGTTTGGTGACGTCCATCACTGCGCCGGCTCCGGTATCCTTGTTATACGTGGCTACCGCCTCATCCAATCTATCCTGGTTGATGTCCGTGATAAACACACAGGCACCTTCCTTAGCCAATCGATCCGCAATGGCTTTGCCGATACCTCCGGCACCGCCCGTGATCAAGGCGATTTTCCTCGAGAGTGGCTGCTCTTTTGGCATACGCTGTAGCTTTGCTTCTTCCAGCAACCAATATTCAATGTCAAATGCCTCCTGCAATGGCAGTGAAACATAGCTTGAAATGGCTTCTGCTCCTTTCATCACATTGATGGCATTGACATAAAATTCGCTGGCTACTCTAGCGGTTTGCTTATTCTTAGCGTAAGAGAACATCCCCACCCCGGGCCATAGGATGATGACGGGATTAGCATCCCGGACCGCGGGGCTGTTAGACCGCTTATGGTCATTATAGTACTGCGTATAATATTGTCTGTAATTTTCAAATTCCGTTTCCAGTTGGGCTTTGATTTCGGCGGTATTGCTCAAGTCGATATCCGCTGGGAAGTTCAATACCAAAGGCCGGATCTTGGTTCTCAAGAAGTGGTCGGGGCAGCTAGTGCCAAGCGGCGCCAACTTATCCAGGTCATTGCTGTTGACAAATTCCAACACCCGCTCATCATCGGTGAAATGTCCTACCATTCTCGAATGGCTAGAAGCCAAGCCGCGTAGCACCGGGGCTAATCGGGTAGCTTGATCCTTTCTTTGCGCTGGCGCCAGAGAGGCGGTTCTTTGGCCTCCGAAGACCGGACGGTTTTTGCCGTAATGCTCTTCCAGATAAATAGAAGCCTTATCGATCACCTCCAAACTGTTGATATAGCATTCGTAAGCGGTATCACCCCAAGTAAACAAGCCGTGTCCACCCAGCATGATGCCTCTGATTCCCGGATTGGCGTTTAAAGCTCTTTCTAGTTCCAATGCCAGCTCGAATCCGGGTCTTCTCCACGGTACCCAGGCGATTTGCCCTTCAAAAAGATCTTTGGTGATCTGCTCCCCGTCTTTGGAAGCCGCAATGGCAATAGCCGCATCCGGGTGAAGGTGGTCTATGTGTTTAAAAGGAAGAAAAGCGTGCAGGGGGGTGTCTATGGAAGGAGCCTTGGAGTCCAGGTCGTAGAGGCTGTGGTTGAACAAAGCCACCATTTCATCTTCGAATTCCAGGCCTCTATAGACATTTTTTAAAGAATGTAACTTGTCCACGTATAGCGCTGCCAGGCCACTCTTGGTAAGGGTGCCTATGTCACCTCCGGATCCTTTGATCCACATGACCTCCTTTTCCTCACTGGTCAAGGGATCCTTTTCAATGGTTTTGCAACTGGTATTTCCTCCGCCGTAGTTGGTAATCCGAAGATCTGCTCCCAGGATATTAGAACGGTAGATCAGAAGGCCAACTTGGTCATCCCCTAACTCTTTCTCCTTTTCTTTATCCCAAAGGTAATTTACATGTTTGAAGGTGTTTTCCGAAATGCTCATATATTTTCAGTAATAGGTTAGATTTATCTTAAGAAAAGCGAATATAAATTTCGGACTTGATTAAACTGTCCTGTTGTGTACTGTTGGTGAAAGTCTTCACGGCCAAAATTAAAATAACTGTCCATTTTCAATGGACTTACCTGAGTTTTTCTACATCTGGATAGCCTGATTCTGTAAAAATTGGTAATCATATCGCATTGCTTTCCAAAAATAAGTACTTAAGTTCTTAAACCAAAAAAATGGGGGAGCTCAGAACGGATTTATTAAGAAACAACTTGACTTTGCAGCTTTCTCAGCTATTTTTTCCGCTGGTCAAATTTATAGGGGAATACGAGGAGTTGTGGATCCCAAAAACTCGGGGTCTAAACCTTGAAGGAAAAGCTATCTCTTGATGCATTTCCCCTTACCGGAAACGCGAACAACCCCAAAACCGCCGGCTACAATAACAACAGCAGACATTCCTTATCTCCTCCCGGAGGCTTTTCTAACCTTGGGACAGCGTCATTAGCATCATTTTGTGGAGCCTGCCTGGGAGGAGAGAAGACGTTACCAGATTTAGCCCAGGCAGGTCCTATGACAGAAGCAATTATTCTGGGCACAGTAGCCCTACAGGAGCCGGACGTCGTAGTACAGTGGGACGCTGATAAAATGAAAACCCCAAATTATCCGGAAGCGGAAAAAATACCTGCGCCGATACTGCCCGAAGGATGGAAGGTGAAAGGCTTTTAAAGGAATATTTTACCCAAAAGGCCAATATAACTCATAATTTCCCTAAAATTGATTTGCCAAAACAGAACGAGATAAGCAATGAGCATATACAACAAGCCCAACAAAGAACAATACGATGCGATCATCGTAGGCTCGGGAGCCGGAGGCG
>CAZHZP010000282.1:0-3473 GCA_964537165.1 uncultured Roseivirgaceae bacterium
GGAAATAAATCAATTGTGTTTAGTCTGTTGTATAAGTAAAAATGAATCGGATAAACCTGCTTCACTGATTATCCTTTGCAAATTATGGCTAGTTATATAGAAATCAATAAGTTATTTCTTATTATATCGTAAAATTGATAAAAAATATTTTCTTTCTAAAAGAAAGGGCCGGCTTTCGATAATCTTTTATCGCATGACTATGCCCCCAAAGTAGCCAGTTCACTATTCTTTAGAAAAGGTAATCTCATGTAGGTCTACGGGAGCATTGAAAAAAAGCTGCTTGAAGTCTTCGGTATTCTTGAACGTAAGCTGTTCAAGAAGGCGTGATTCGTAATTCACCGTGAAAGCATCCGCCTCAAATGGCCAAGGTGATACCGTTAGTTGCTGGTTGTCGGTGGCTCTCAATTGGTACGACTTTCCGTCAGGGCCTTTGCTAATTTCGATTTTTCTATTTTCTGGCTGAACTGCCTGTTGGCATATCAGCAGCGAAAGTGCATCGCAGAACTCCAATAATTGATAGCTCTTATCGATTTCCTCTGAGGTGGTTCGCGCCTCCTTCATCCATTTCTTCTCCCTCCTTTTTAAGTTCTCGCAATAGGATTTAGCAAGGGGATCTTGTCCGTAAAGAAAGTGGATATGTCGGGAAATCAGCAAGGCGATATATCGCCCTTTTCCCAGCGAAAGGCTCAGCAGTTTTTCACAGTAACCTTCATCAAATGGAATGGCTTTAAAGTTTTTGGGGCCGCCGGTTTCTTCCAATAAATCTTCTTGCTCCATCTCCTGGTGGGCATCATCATGCTCTGCCGTGGCGACCAATGTTTCTACCCACCGCTTCGGCTGTTGGTTTTTTTTCCACTGCGCACAAATTTGTGCGGCCAGTAGGCCGTGGGAACGTTGGGTGACGATAAACCAGCCAGCCTCTGTGTAATTTACGATCATACCGTCTCGTTTGGTTTTAAAAATAGCGAGGCTCAGCCTCTATGGATCGGGTGCAATTATACGAGCTTTTGGATGCCAATGGGAAGAGACTCGTGTTATAATACCACTCCGAACTTTTCCCCTAGGGCTCTTAAGTCTTCTTCAACGGGTTGAATTAGGGGAATGCCATTTTTTCTTCGTTCCGCTTCTAGTTCCCGTTCCGGATCGCCGGGGATCAGCACTTTATCGTTCCCCTGGGTCGTTTTGGCACTTCGGAACCGGTTGATCCAGGTATCCATGTTTACTTTGAATTCCTCTGCCGGACGGAAAGCGTCTACCCGCATGGCTCCGAAGAAATGGCCGATCCCTTCCCCCACCGGATTGGGGTCAGGCTGTAGGAAGGCGACGAAAGGCGGTACCCACGGACCATAATTGGCTCCTGATAATACCGCGGATAAGATATCAACGATGGCTCCCAAGGCATATCCTTTATGGCTGCCATGTTCTCTGTCGCCACCCAGCGGCAACAGGGCGCCCCCGTCTCTTACTCCATAAGGAGAGGCGGTAGGGAACCCTTCCCTGTCCTGAATCCAACCCAGAGGCGCTTCCTCCCCTTTGCGCTGCAGGATCTCCAGCTTTCCATTGGCGGCCGTGGTGGTAGCCATGTCGGCTACGAAGGGAGGCTGATTTTTTGCAGGGATGGCGACCGCTATCGGGTTGGTGCCCAACAGCCGTTCGGATGAAAAAGTGGGACTCACCAAAGGGCTGGCATTGGTGAGCGAGATGCCGATCATATCATGCTGTAGCGCCTGCATGGCATGAATTCCGGCGATGCCGTAATGATTCGAGTTCTTGACCGATACCCAGCCTGTGCCGACGGTCTTGGCCTTTTCTATGGCTACCCGCATGGCAAAGGGAGCCACGACCAACCCGAGTCCTCCGTCTCCGTCTACTACGGCAGTGCTGGCTGTTTCATAAACCACCTTGACGTTGGGTGTAGCGTTGATCCTCCCTGCCTCCCATAGCCTTACGTAGCCGGAAAGACGGGCTACGCCATGGGAATCGACGCCCCTTAGATCAGCGGACAACAGTACATCGGCAGCAATGGCGGCGTCTTTTTCAGAACAGCCTATTTTTAATAAAATGTTTTTGGTAAATGACAGTAATTGAGGTAAGGTAAAATTCATAATAAGCAATCGGAAATCAACGGGTTTTTCTGAAGGAATGGAGGGTTCCTTAGCCGATAAACAAAGCTTCCCGTGAATGCAGCAGTTGGGCAATCACTCCTTCTTTTAGCGCATAGGTGGAACACACCAATTCTTTCGTCTCGAAATGTCGGAGAATATTTCCAATCAGACAAACTGCTACCACAATCATTTCGACCCGCATGGGAATCATGCCAGGGATTTTCAGCCTTTCGGTTTTGTCGAGAGCCGTCAGTTTATCGGCCATGGCTACAAAAGCGGATAAAGGCAGGGTGAAGTTACGTTTACTTTTCCTCTTGGTTTTGTCGCAAGAGGCGTAATACATGTCCGTCAGGGTGTCAAAAGTGCCTGATGCGCCAATCAGATGAACAGGCTTAAAATGGTTGATTGCCGCTACCAGGGGAACGAGTTGCTTGTTGAGGAAAATATTCAGTTGATTAATTTCCTCCGGTAAAATTGGGTCATGGTAAGGAAAAAGATCCAACAATCTTTGGCCACCGATTTCAAAACTTTGTTTCCAGAGCGCTTCTTTTTCATTCCCGATGATAAACTCCACCGAACCTCCACCGATATCCATCATCAGTGCGATATCCGCATTCAGGCTTCCGCTGAATTTAATGCCTTCGTAGATCAGTTGCGCTTCATGGTTGCCATCAATCACATTGACTTTCAGGTCAAAACGGTCATGTATTTCCTTGACAAATTCACGCCCGTTTTCCGCATTCCTGATGGCGCTGGTGGCAAATACGTGTACTTGGTCAATTTTTTCACCGTCGATCAGTGACTTAAAATGACCTATAGTGTGGAAAGCACGCTTCTGCGCATTAGCCGCAATGATATTTTGGCTGATACCACCCTTCCCCAGTTTCACAGGAACTTTCTCCTTATACAGTATCTCAAAACCGTTATCAAGCAGCTCAACCATCAACAAATGAAAAGTGTTGGTGCCCAAATCAATAACAGCTGCCCTCTTGTCATGCATAACGGCTTAATTTTGGTTGTGCGAATATAAAGATTTATTTAAAAAGCATAAGGTTTGCCAGAATTCTTTTATGAAAGAGAGAAAAAGCATTGCTTACTGCATTTTTATGTATTACAAAATTTTTTCCTCGTGCTTTTATGTAATGAGCTCATTAGCAGTTTTGTAGGATGTACAACAGGATCTTTTTTTCAACTAAAATCATTTAAGTGATGAAAAAAGTTAATTTTTTTTTCATTATCACTAAGGGTAGGGTCGGCGCAAGTTGTCATGGAAGAAACTAGACCAAAAAAAACAATCCTATGAAAAATCAACGCAGCACCTTGCTTGTAGGTTATTTGATTTCCTTTTTTTGCTTAACTTCCATTGCA
>CAZHZP010000283.1:0-3467 GCA_964537165.1 uncultured Roseivirgaceae bacterium
TTACTATTTCTTGTTGTTGGTTTTCAGTAGTACGCTGCTGAAAGCCCAAAACCAACCCCGGCAAGAGTACCGGATGGTGGATGGTTCTTCTTACGTCCAGTCAAAGAACGTTTATTTGTTGACGCTGTTCGAGTCCCTGCCGGAAGTAAGAAAAATACTTGAATCGGATCCGGAACTCCTTTCCGTTGCGAACCGCAAGGCCGCACAATTGAGTACATCCTTGGAAAACTGTGAGGGAAAACCCTTTTGTTTTTCGGAAAAGCTCCCTTTCACTCCAGATGAAGTAGAGGAAGTTGCCGAACGGTTGCAGGAACTGACCCGTTCCAACCCCGCCTTGGAAAAAGTGGTTGCAGACCATTTGATTCCCTCTGGGATGTATCAGCTGCAAGGGGCACCCCTTCCTGAAGTTTGGCTGGCGAATGCATGGAAGCAGGATGCGAAGACCATCAACCACATTATAAGCGTTTATGTCCGGGGGGAAAAACCCAACTACCCGAATATTGATTCGCTGGGAATGAAAATACCGTCCAGCAGTTACTCGGCCAATATTCACGCCCTGAATGAACTGGTTCATGTCACTACAGCCGAGTCCAAGCTTTTCTTTATTACTCCATTGAGTTACGCGATGAATGCCCTGGCAATGGCCCGTATGGAACGTGCCGGTGACTTTGAACCCATGCGGTATACGGTGAACCGGGGAGCATATCTCCAGGCTATGAATACCGACTGGGACGATTATCCTTATCCCCTTATTTTAATTCCCGGAGCAGGCACGGACAATTATCTTGATAATATAAGCGCCGGCGGGGTGTTGCGTTGCCGCCTAGCCCTAAAAGCGTATCAGGATGGATTAGCTCCTTTTATCATGGTTTCCGGAGGCAATGTACACCCTTACAAGGTCCGGTATAATGAAGCCATAGAAATGAAACGCTATCTGATGGAGCTTGGGGTGCCTGAATCGGCCATTCTGGTGGATCCGCATGCCCGCCATACCACCACCAATATGCGCAATGCTGCAAGGATAATGTTCCGCTATGGCTTCCCTATGGATCGCCCTTCTATCACCGTGACCACGCCTGCCCAAAGCAGGTATATCTACGCCGACACCATGCAGAAGCGTTGCGTCCGGGAACTGGGGTATAGCCCCTATCGGAACGGCAAACGCCTATCAGCTACCACGGCAGAGTTTTACCCATTGATTACGGCCTTGCAGATCGATGCGGACGAGCCTCTAGATCCTTAGTATCGGATAAAGATTGAGAGATGAACTGGAATGACTTACCCTATACTGCAACAGGGCCTTGCAATTTATTCCTCCGAAAAAACCGTGCAGTCATACTATTATAAAGTACTAAAGAATCAATATACCAACACCAACTAATCACAATACATAATGAACCGTTTAATTACAGTTTTTCTTTTATTTCTTTTTCCGCTGGGTAACGTCTTTGCACAGCATACGGTGGAAGGGACAGTTACGGGGGACGATGGCTCGCCGCTGGAGGGCGTTTCAGTCCTCGAAAAAGGCACCTCCAATTGGGACATCACGGATGCATCGGGACGCTACTCCTTAGGCGTGGATAATAATGCCAGCCTCATATTTACGCTGATGGGCTATGCGCCGCAGGAATTGGCGGTAGCAGGCAACAAAGTTTTAGATGTCCGAATGGTAGGCCAAGACCTGGCGCTTGATGAAGTAGTAGTGATTGGATACCAAACGTTGAGAAAGTCCGACCTTACCGGAGCGGTTTCTAATATCAGCGCCGGTGACCTCAACTTGAGCGCGCCAACAGTGGGGCAGGCATTGACAGGAAAAATTGCCGGCGTGCAGGTGTCGCAGGTCTCCGGTGCACCCTACGAAAGTACAAAGGTGCGGGTAAGAGGTATCGGGTCAATTAATGCAAGCTCTGAGCCTTTATATGTAATAGATGGCTACCCCGCCGGCAACGATGTCTATATCAATCCAAATGACATAGAATCAATAGACGTGCTGAAAGATGCCGCTTCTGCCGCTATCTATGGATCGCGTGCATCCGGCGGTGTGGTACTGATAACCACCAAAAGAGGTGCAGAAGGCAAAGCTAGAGTCGAATTTGATTATCAGTCAGGAATCCAGCAACTGGAAAAAAAGGTGGATCTATTGAATTCCACACAGTTCGTTGATCTTTTGATTGATGCGAGGAACAACAACTACCGCAACCTGATTGAAAATTCGGGCATTTCATGGACGGATGCCATGTATTCAGATTCCAATGAGACCAGAGTGGCCAACGTGGGGAACGCAGGTGGGGTGAGTATCCCTGCGGAATTTTATGATTTTGAAAACCAGCGTCCGATAGCTCCGCAATACGATACCGATTGGCAGGACGTCCTCTACCGAAACGCACATACACAACGGTACAACCTTTCCATTAGTGGGGGGAACGACAAGACCAGGTACTTCGTAAGCGGAGGCTATCAGCACCAGCCCGGCATTATCCGGACTACCAAGCAGGACCGCTTAAACCTGAGGGTAAATATTGACTCAGACGTGAGTGAAAGATTTCGGGTAGGAGCCAACATGGCATTTACCAACAATGACAACCGGGAAGTCCGTGAAGGCCGATTTAATCAAGGACCCATCTTGGGCGCGCTGATATATATGCCCATTTTTCCGGCTTATAACGAAGACGGCAGCCTTGCTAAAAATAAGGCCGCGTCCATGTCCTCCGCTTATGGTTTTCAGAGTATAGAGAACCCATTGGCCTTGGCCAGCGAAACCATCATTAGCCGGTTGGGGCAAAGAGGCACTTATAATGTGAATGCAAGCTATGATCTTCTGGATGGCCTGACATTAAAGGCTAACCTGGGGATGCAGAGTTATTACGAAAAGTATGAGTTCTATCTTCCAACCAGCCTGAGCAGCGGTGCAAATCCTCCCTACTCGGATCAGGCAAAAAATGCCGCTTATGCTACTGCCCAAACCCGAAATCATCTGGACAGGCTAGCGGAATTCACCGCAACCTACCTCAAAGATTTCGATCGGCATTCGATCAACGCTTTAGCCGGTTATACGGTACAATCTACGGATACCGATTTGATCAGTGTGACGGCCAATGGCTTTGAAAATGATAACATCAAAGAAATAACCGGTAAAGGTGCTGACCCGACCAATTTTCAGATGAACAGTGGGACCGGAAAATCACAGAATCGTCTTCTGTCTTACCTGGCACGTGTTGGATACAATTATGACAGCCGCTACTATATTACGGCTTCTTTTAGAAGAGACGGTTCTTCCCGTTTCGGCCCGTTAAACCGCTATGGGAATTTCCCTTCCGTTTCAGCCGCATGGAACATCTCCAACGAAAGCTTTTACAACGACTGGCTTGGCCGAGGTTCCTCATTAAAGCTACGGGGAAGCTGGGGTCTAAGTGGCAACAACAATATCGGGAACTATAATTATCGCCAGGCCATCTCCACCCCACAGG
>CAZHZP010000284.1:0-3463 GCA_964537165.1 uncultured Roseivirgaceae bacterium
ACTGGTTCTTCTTCGTTTTTACACTACAGCATTTGTCGCTCAGCTGGCAATAGCCTTCGGAGGATGCTTTGAGTATCTGTCTTTCGGGAAGCCCGTGATAGGAAAACAGGTAAGTATCATAGTCGGCTTTTTCCATCATTTCTTTACCTATCTCCGCCCAGGCTTCCAAAAACAACGGATGGTCCACAAAATCATTGATGAAGGACATGGAGGGGACTACCTGCCATTCTTTGACGATTTCCATGACCTTGTCTGCTACGGTACCCGTAGAAGCAGAGGCGTATTGAGGAAAGAGAGGGAGGACAATTATCTTTTTAACATTGGCCTTTTTTAGGGATTCCAAAGCCGTGCGGATGCTGGGTGACTGGTAGCGCATGGCAATCTCTACCTGATATTGTTCCTCACCGAGCTTGCTGAGCAATTTGTCACGTAAATCTTCGGCGTGAAATAACAGGGGCGAACCTCTTTCTGTCCAAAGTTTACGGTATTCTTTAGCAGATTTAGGGGCCCTAAAAGGGGCTACGATAAAGTTGATCAAAAACCATCGGGAAATGAAGGGGATGTCGATCACTCGTTTGTCCATCAGGAATTCCCTCAGGTACTTTCTAACATCCCCTGTCGATGTACTGTCGGGAGTACCGACATTCACCAGAATGACTCCGGTCTTGGCTTTATTCTTATGCATGATCATCAATTGAATGAAAGATCAAAATTACGATCTTAAAGTCAATAACCTTAATTTTCCCGATTGAAAAACCAAATAGCGCATAGTCAAACCTGTCTAACTCATTAGCGACCTCGCTTCCCGGCCTCTAAGGCATAATTTCATCAACGGCCCACTGCTCATGCTGGTCACAATGGCCATGATGACCAAGGCAACGAACAACCGCTCATCGATCAGACCGTTGTCCAAAGCAATCAGACCGAGGATAATCTCCATGGCTCCTCTAGCGTTCATCCCAAAGCCGACAGCTAACGATTCCCGGAAGTTGAATCCTCCCTGGGCCGCGCCCAGACCGCTGCCTATGATCTTACCGGCAAATGATATCGCCAGAATCGCTAAGGTAAGACCCAGGTCAAAATTGGCCACGAAGTTGATCTTGAGCCCAATCGACACAAAAAACAAAGGTGCAAATATGTTATTGATAAACTGGTGAACGATTTCTTTGGCGCGTTCCGACATATGCTCGGAATCACCTAAAGCAATCCCCAACAGAAAGGCGCCGAAAATAGCATGGATCCCCAGCCACTCCGTGAAGGCCGCCGCCAAAAAACAAAAGGCCATGGACAAGGATAGCACGCCCCCTGGCCAGGCCAGTTTTTTATTGATCCAGGGCAAAATCCGGTTGATGATAGCCTTTCCTATGGTCAACATAAAGAAAGTAAACACCAAGGTAATCCCTACGGTCTGGATTAAAGAAAGATTGCTCCCCTTTCCCATAAAAGACAAAATTACCGAAAATATCAGCCAGCCGATGATATCGTTGACCATGGCAGAAGCTACGATCAACATGCCGATCTTGGACTTGAACATATCCGTATCCATGAGAATACGCACCACCACAGGAAGTGCGGTGATCGACATAGCCGTGCCCATAAACAGAGAAAACAACAGCCTTTCTCCATCAGCAAGACCGAAAAAGTCCGGAAAGTAATAAGGGAAAACAAAGCCCAAGGCAAAAGGAATGATCAATCCCAGCACACTGATACTCAATGCTGCTTTGCCCTGCGACCAGATCAGATGCAGTTCTACTTCCAGCCCGGCGATGAATAACAGCAAGATCACCGCAATCTGTACTATCCCATCCAAAGCCAAATTGGTACCCTGGCTTCCCATAAAAAGATAATCAAAGAGTTCGGGATAAAAAGTCCCCAAGATAGTAGGGCCGAGAATCAGTCCGGCAAACAACTCCCCCACTACCGCGGGCTGATTAAACTTCCGTGCAATTTCAGCAAAGACTCTCGCCAGAATCAACATGGCGGCCAATTGCAGGAGAAGGTTAATAACTTCCGAATGACTTAAACTACTCATGAGGTCGGGTTGTTGATGATCAAGACATTACAAGGAAGGTTACTTAAGATGTCCTCTAAATCATGTGGAAAAAGACGGTCTAAAAAATTTAGGTTTTCCTGGGCACCTACTATCAAAAGGTCAGCGTGAATTTTTTCGGAGAACTTAGCCAGTTCTACCGCCCAGCGTCCCCCAGTCACTTTTATCTGGATCTTTAGCTCGCCCTGATCGATGTTTTTAAGGATATTTTCAACGTAATTGATCTCGTCCTGCACCAATTGGCGCTTGATCATGGCGGCCTTGGCCTCGCTTTCCTCCGAAGCGGTCGCCATCCTCAAGAGGTACATTTTGATCTCATTGACAATGAAAACCTGACTGGACTTTTCAACCCTACATAAGGCAATCCCTCTCCTGATCACCTGCGGCGTTTGACTTTGCTGCGTCCCGTTTATAACCACCTTATCGAATCTGCGGGGGGCTAAGCTAGGTTCAATAAGCACCAAAACGGAGCATTCCGCCTTCCGGATAATCTTCCTGGCAATGGATCCAAGGTAATAGGTAAAGACATTTTCCTGCTTTAAGGCCCCTGCGATCAGCAAGTCCACATTTTCTTGCTTACATACCTGAATGATTTTTTTGGCGGGCTTTCCTTGTTTCCAGATGACGGTGGTGGTCTGGTGATCTAAATCATACTTGTCCAAAAACTCATCGAGTGACTTCCTCTTGTCCTCCGTATCCTGGCCGATATGGATCAAAATCAAAGTAGCACCATATAGGTCCTTCATGCGTTTGGCTTCGCAGATCAAGGCCTCCATACGGGGGGAGAAGGCTATGGCTAAAGCTATTTTTTTATACATAGACGGTTTCGAGACAATCTTTAACTTTCAAAGTAAGAAAAAAAAATCGTTTTGCTATGAACGGCCTTGCCTAAAAACAAAAAAGCCCAAGCAAAAGGGCTTGGGCTTTTCAAATCGTTATTTTTTATTGTGCAGGCTCAGCGGGAGGCGTCAGTCCCAATTTGGCGATCACCAAATCGGTAAAGTTATCATCATCTCTGGTGTACAAAAGCACCGGAGCCTGGCCGGCGGTGTCAGAAAATACGTGGGTATAGTTATTTTCTGCTGCTACGGCATTGATGGCATTAAATACTTTGGTTTGTACCGGCTCCAACAGTTCCTGAAGTTTTCGCTGATAGGAGGTCTGGGCATCGCCTTCAAACTTTTGGATTTCTTGCTGAAGTGTTCGAAGCTCCTGCTCCTTTTGCCCCCGGGCTTCTTCCGTCATGGTCTGCATGGCTTGTTCATAGCTTTGAACCTGACGCTGGAAATCCTGCGATTTGGTTTGAAGTTGTTGGCCTAACTGGTTGCTATAATCCCTGATATCCGCATCAATCTGCTCCATCTCTGGCATCAAACTCATGATGTACTCTACGTTGGTGTAGCCTATTTTGAT
>CAZHZP010000285.1:0-3446 GCA_964537165.1 uncultured Roseivirgaceae bacterium
CAAACTCTCCATTGTAAGTTGTTTTTGAATGGGCTTCCCCATTTGTTGTTCCTATTCAGATGTGAGCAACCTTATTAATTAAAATAAGACGCTTTCCGTCGTATTGTCTTACAGTACTTCAAAGAACTTTTTCTACTTTCCAAGAATCTTTGTTCTTAGTCCGAGAGAATTGCTTCCGGATCTTTTACCGAAATTGAGAGTGCAAATATCAAGAGAATTCTTTTATCAAACAACAAAATTTAAAAAAGAATTTTTGTTTTTTTATTAGAGAAAATTTTGGAAAAACAAGCCTCGCCTTCTCTATTGGCCTGACCTTCTGTCCGACCGTTCCCGAATGGGAATGCAAACATAAAACACTTTTTCAGAATTACCTAAACTGACTTCTATATTTTTTTGAAGTATTTTGCAAAATCCTGTAAATAAGGTTTTTCCATTATCAACTTCTTTTTTGCTTAAACAAAGGGACCGTACTGCAAGGCTCACCGTACATAATAGACCGTGCTACGCCTTTCATCATCTTTACGATTTCCCCGTAGGCAAACAAGGGAACCGGCACCTTGCTGCAACCCTTGACTACAACAGGTCGATCTTTAAATTCATGGGGATCTATTTGCTGAAGCGCTTTATCAAACAGGTACTGCTCCAATGCATCCCTATTGCCCATGACCACTTCTGCCGCTATGCCCTCAAGATAAGTCATGGCCAACATAAAAGCCCAGGTAGGCACGATGGCATCAGCACTGCAAAATACCGCGACATACTTCCCGCGGTAAGTCTCCCAATCAATATCCTTCAAAGCCTCCCGGTAATCCTTTTCCCTTAAGACCAGGCCCTGGAATAAATAATCCTGGAGATCAAAATCTATCCGATCACCAGGCTGGTAGTATTCTTCTAAATCAATCGTAACAATGGGGCTGTTGGCGACCCGATTAATGATCTCACTCATAATAATAAGGTTTTCTTCGACTTTAAAACCCTAAACTCCTTCAGGTAGTTCGGTTCAAAATAAGCAACATCCTCAAACAGGCCTTTCTGAAGCCTCAACGCAGCAATCTCACCAACGGTACCCGCCGAGTTCAACGCCTGTACAAACACAGCGCGATCATGGGTTATTACCTCGCGCACCTTTTCGTTGGCATCACCTAGGAAAAACAGTTTGGAGGACGATAAATAGTTTTCAAAAGAATATTCATCTATAATAAGAGGTGCCAAAGGAAGCACCTCCTCCATTTCCCCACTCAATACTTTACAATAAACCTCCATCCTTCGCGCATCAATCATGGGTACCACCAGGTCATCGGCCTCTATAAAAGGAATGGCTCTTCTGGCCAGCGCATCCAGGGTGTCCACTCCTATCAAAGGAATCCCCAACGCATAGGCCAGACCTTTGGCAGTTGACACCCCGATTCTCAACCCGGTATATGATCCCGGCCCACTTGACACGGCCACCGCACACAGTTCATCGCGGCCCACACCGGACTGCTGGAGAAGCGCCTCAATCAACGGCATTAATTTCTGTGCATGAATATTCTCCTGAAACAACTCGGCAATCGCAACCAATCGGCCCTGCTTATCATGCAAAGCAACTGAGCAAACCGAAATAGCTGTCTCTATAGATAGTATCAATCCCATAGCCCTTCCAATTTAGCCGTTGCGCTTCCCACCAGGCTTCAACGTCGATGCATACTGATCCTGATCTGACAGCACCTGAATAGCTTGGTCGATTTCTGCATCTTCATCCAAAGAAGCCTCCACCATGCCTTGCTCGTAATAATAACGAGACACAATTTCATCCTTCAAAGCACTTTTAATTTCTTCGCTGAAAGTAATCAAATCTTGCTCCTTGCTGTGGCTCACGCTTTTCTTCAGCGAAGCTATTTCATTCTTGATATCTTCGTAATACTTCTCTTTCTCTGAATAATTGATCAGATCTTCAATGGCTTTTTCCACTCGGGTGGTGTAATCGTATTCCTTATCTTCCAGCCAGGTAACAAAATCCTGATACAACTCATCCGAAACCTCGTATCGCCGCGGTGGCGCAATGCTGTCATTCTTCAGGAAAAATTCATTGGCATACCGAAAAACCAGGCTTCTGGCTACCAAGCTATAGGTTATCGGCGCATACACCTTGGAGTCGACCTCTTCATCAGGCTCTATACCGGCCCCATCCAATACTGTCCTGCCGTTTTTGGTTTTAAACTCCTTCCGTAGAGAATCCGGAATCACCCGTGCATTACCCTCTTCATCGCGGTCGCTGTAATCAATGGCTTGAATGCACCGCCCGCTGGGGATGTAATATTTGGCTGTCGTCACCTTTACCTGGGAATTGTAGGATAGGGGAATCGTACTCTGGACAAGCCCCTTACCAAATGTCCTTCGCCCTATCAACACCGCCCGGTCGTAATCCTGGAGGGCACCGGCCACAATCTCTGCCGCAGAAGCACTTCTCTCATTAATCAACACAACCAGGGGAATATCTTTATCTAACGGCGAACGCTCGGTCTTGTACACTGCATTTACACTTGAAAGTTTACCGACCGTTCTAACTACTTCCCTTCCTTTAGGAATAAAAAGATTCACGAT
Organism: uncultured Roseivirgaceae bacterium; assembly: GCA_964537165.1. Taxonomy (GTDB): domain Bacteria; phylum Bacteroidota; class Bacteroidia; order Cytophagales; family Cyclobacteriaceae; genus DATGMS01. The sequence continues at coordinate 2,584 of CAZHZP010000285.1, forward strand.
TTCAACAGCCTCCTTTAAAATGCCCCCGGGATTGTCCCTCACATCCAAGATAAGCTTTTGCGCGCCCTGGCTTTTTAGGGCAATCAAAGCTTCCCGTACATCTGCCGAAGCATTGGTGGTAAAGTCAGTGAGCTTAATATAACCGGTATGATCATTGACCATCCCATAATAAGGCACGTTGCTGATGACAATTTTTTTCCGGGTCAAGTCCACCTTCAGGGTGTCATCCCCCCGCTTCACAGTTACCTGCACCTCCGTATTGGCTGGCCCCTTCAGCAATTTGGAAATCTCTGCGGTCCCTTCTTTCACCACATCGACAGAGTCTATTTTCAATAGGGCATCCCCGATTCTCAAACCACCTGCTTGTGCCGGAAAACCTTTATAAGGCATCAGGATCATATTGATCCCAGTTCGGTTACCGATAAGTGCGCCTACCCCCCCGTATTCTCCCGTCGTCATCATCCTGAATTCATCTGAATTCTCCTCGGGGATGTATTCGGTATAAGGATCCAATTCTTCCAGCATGGCATTGATGCCCACAGCTACCAGCTCGTCGGGATCAATCTCGTCTACATAATAAGAATCCAATTCCCTAACCAGGGATGCAAAAATGTCCAGGTTCTTGGCGATGGAAAAAAGCTTGTCATTTTTGGGGTTGAAGGAAAAAAGCAGAGCCAGTACTACGGCAAATGAAACCAATAGCACGGTGAATTTATTTTTTCTATTCATCATTTTGTTCTGGATTGGGTGAATGATTCAGATCAGCTATCTTTTTCAAGATCCTTTGCACTTTGCGCTGGATCGTACCGAAATCTTCCAGCTCTGAAGCTACATAAATTAAAGCTATCTTATTTTTGGTAACA
>CAZHZP010000286.1:0-3435 GCA_964537165.1 uncultured Roseivirgaceae bacterium
TCAACTATGAGCTTCACTTCAGCAAGTCAAAGAAGTCGGATAATTACTTTCTCAATAGCTATTTGGCTACCCTGGAGAAAGGAGGTACGAACGAGGCCCTTCGCCAGACCTTCTATCTGAACAAGGGGAACGAAATCACGGCCAAGGAAGCGTATAATTTGTTGAGCGGAAGATCGATTTCCAAAACGGTAGAAATCAGTCCCAAATATGACCTTAACTATATCGACGACCAGGGCAGGTTGACATCCAGCTTAAAAGTGGCCGGCACCCAAGAAGCTAAGGATACCATCTCCAGGGATTTTGAGTCCAAGAGGTTCCCTGCAGGTCATTACGAACTATTGGATAAAGGCTATCCCATTCGGAATTATGACTTAGACGGAAAGGATTTCACCCCAGAACCGGATGGCAAAGTACTTCTTGTACATGAGTACAAAGACAAGCAGGAAGACAAAACCAAAAAAAGTAGCGAGTCGATGGCCGATATCGGAAATGCCATTAAGAAAATAGGCAAGCTGAGAGCCAGCAACAGTCCCGATAAGGAAAGCCTGGCCTTTAAGATCTATAATGAATCAGCGGATCACCTTTTGTTCCAATTCGACAAAAGCGGCAAGGAGGTGGATATAGAACCCGACAAGAGAAAGGAAAATATCTGGATCAAGCTTGATTTTGGTAACCAGAACAGCAAAGGAGATCATAAATTCAAGAAGTTCTTTCCGAACTATGGGTTCGACCTGGACAAGGCGCTTCAAACCTTACCCATAGCAGAAATGAAGGAGCAGCATCAGAGGGACCGCCTACTTGGCTCGCTCAAAAGGGGAAATCTACAATTGGTAAACCTGGACGCCGGGAATGCCAAGGAGTCCCTTTACATCGCCGCCAATCCGCAGTTTAAGAAGCTGGATGTTTTTGATAAAAAGTTGAAGGAGGTATTTCAGAAAAGAGAGGAGGACCAGGAGAAGGTTGCTGAGGAGGAAGTTTCGGCTGGGAGGGGGAGGTGAGATCTAGAAAAAGACAAAGAAATGCAGCCCCAGGGGACACTCCAAGAACATTTATAAAAATAGAAGAGTATTGGGATGATGCAATGGATTCATTACCTGGGAACCCCAACACATTTGCTGATCAACATAAACATAAAAATGAAGTCTGGGTCAGTGATGACCCAGCCACATTTGGAATGGATCAGTCACCCATGTTATTCCATTCATACTTTCTAACAGGTATAATCTCTAACAATAGCCTAAGGGGATCAACTGGGGTGCCCATCATGATGTAGATGTGCTTATAGTTGCCGTCTGCTGTAGTAGTACATTTGTGTAGATCTAAGGTAGAGCCAGCCTTGACCTCTCGGCCATCCGACAGCGTGATCGCTGTGTCAACCTTCTTCCGGGCCACCTTTAGCCAAGTCTGTGCTTGGAGTCCGAGCGTAAAGATGATAAGAGTTGTAAATAGGAGTTTTGCCATTGATTTGTTGTTTAAATCTTAATATATGCATACTATTTATAAACTTAATCGTATGCCTAATCCAATATATTGAGGAAAAAAGAAGAATTGCAGAAGCACAATAATTTCCTCAATGGTCAGCTTGAAGCTTTTATAAAGGCAGAGTTTGACAAGGTATTTGCCAAAAATAAAGCAAATAAAGGAGAGCATGACAGGCGGTCAACTATCCTCATTGATAATGTTAAGCTTTATTTCAAGGTAATCCGGATTTAAACCAGCTTTTTTTAACCCATATATTGGATGACCATGGAGAGTTTGGAGAGGATGAATTTTTCAGAAGAAGTACTTTCAACGTGATATGGATATGTTCCTGTCGTTTTTGAAAGCCCAGATTGAAGGTTAAACTTCATTTCTAACCAGCCATATATATAAAATAATTATTTAGGGCTACCAAGACCGCGTCCGACTTGGAGAAGATCATATTGCCGCCTTCCCTGTGTTCTACTACTATACTGTCTAGTTTTTCCATGTAGGCAGAAGGATGCGGCCTTCCAGTCTTGCATCCCTCTTAGTCGCCCCACTTGGGCTTTCTGCCTCCGGCTCTGATGCCGTCATACTTTTTATTGCTCATTCTGTACGGGACAAAAAGATTTTACTTTCGTCTCAAAATCCCTTTACACCACCTTTGCCTCATCTAGGGCATTATGGACTGTTTTCTTATTGTCCACACCTGACACCATCGTTTTCCCGTTGATCCGGTCAAACCATATCCCATAGTTGGCCGAAATGCCCGGTATCAGGCAGATAAGCAGTCCCCGCATTTGTCAAATACCAGTTGCTTAAACTTCATCTTAATTCCCCTTTACAGCCTTTTGCCACTTATTGAAATCCTCCATCGTAGCATTGCCGCCCATTGCCTCCATGCAGTCGATCAGGTCGTTTAGCATGTCTTTGACCGGCTCCCCGATCGTGGCCAGCTTACAGCCTTCCACGGTCTTGATGCCGATGCCTACTTTCTCTTTATCCAGCTGAAGCAGATGGATTTCGCCTATCTTCTTGATCTTTGATAGGGCTTTGTGCTGGTATTTTTCTGACTCATAGGTTTCGGTTTTCCAGCCATCGGATTATATTCAGCGGTTTATAAAAATATCCCCTAAAGAACCAAAACCATCGCAAAAAGTGGGCAACATGCTCCGGAGAAAACCGCTAATCGTTGCTTTAAGGGGTTAACATGCGCCGGAATGTCACTCGAATTCGGCCCCTGGAGGCACATTCACGACCTAAATACATTCCGGTACAGAGGGGTCAGCTTGCTCCGGAATATCCAATTACCTCCAGTTTACCCCGGTTTGATAGCTCATGGGTTCCTCTCTATATCCCCAGATCCACCAAGAAAAACGATCCCACACGCGATGACATTTCTGTGGAAACAAACACAGATTCCATAGACGCTGTTGCTTCTGAAAAGAAAGCTCCCAACCTGCCTATTAACAGCAAAGTTGAGATTTACTTTGACAACGACCAAGCAAACCGTCGGGAGCAGGAATTAATGAAACTTCAGCCTCTTGCGGCAATCGTCAAAAACAACCCTGCTGTAAACATTTACCATTCCCGGCTTTGCTGACAACACGGGGCGCCTGCGGTATAACCTGAACCTTATCAACGAAAGAACATCAAATTGTTAAAAACTTCTTGATTGAGAAATTCGGAATAGCGCTCCAAAGGATAAACACCTTATCCGGAGGCTTGATCGTGAGAGAAAATGGGCAGAAGCCCAGTGCTACGGACAGAAAAGTGGAGGTTTGGATTCGGGAAGAATAGAGAATCCCGGTTCGGGAGACAGTCACCTCTTTAGCAAAAGGCAAAAAAAACCTTGCCCCGCCGGGACAAGGTCTAGGATACCCAAAGAAACAGCGGATTAAAATCCGAATCCGACGTAGATTTGTCCAACTGAGTTTTTGGAGTCATTGGTTAAGGCTCCTGCAAAATCAGATT
>CAZHZP010000287.1:0-3433 GCA_964537165.1 uncultured Roseivirgaceae bacterium
AATCCCCATGAATACATGGAGCAGACTTTTCGGAATAATGTGATGGATCTTCCTGATTATTTTCAGGTGCAGGGAGATGAATTAAATCCTATTTTGGATGTGAGCTTTGACGGCGTCTATATTATGGATGGGGACATTGTTTCCCCTACCGTGCTGATCTCCGCCTTGTTAAAAGACGAGAACAAGTTATCCCTGAAGAAAGATACGACGGGGATGGAAGTGTATCTGAAAAGAACCTGCGAGGGTTGCGATTTTGAACGGGTGAGTTTTGCAGGGATGAAGATGAAATGGTATGAGGCCACCGAAGACCGGGATTTCAAGCTGGAATTCCAGCCGGGGCCTTTGGAAGATGGTTTTTACACCCTAAGGATCAACGGCACCGATGCGGCGGGAAATCTCGCTGGGGAAAAGCCTTATGAAATCAGCTTCCAGGTCATCAATGAAGCGCAGATCACCAACTTTTATCCCTATCCCAATCCCTTTAGTTCCAGTGTGCGGTTCGTTTTTACCGTGACTGGATCGGAAGTGCCTGATCAGATCAAAATCCAGATCATGACCGTTACGGGTAAAGTGGTCAGGGAGATTTTTCAGGATGAGTTGGGGCCGTTAAGGATCGGGAATAACATCACCGAATATGCCTGGAACGGGAAGGATGAGTACGGCGACCAACTGGCCAACGGGGTGTACATTTACCGGGTTTTGGTCAGAAAAGACGGGCAGTACATGGAACACCGGCCGACTGCTGGGGATAAGGCTTTTAAAAAGGGCTACGGGAAAATGTATTTGCTGAGGTGAAGGGAGATGGAAGAGATAGAAGTGACTAAGCGAGGGAAGAGATGATCCCTAGCCTGCCCTCTCGGTCGTTGTCTCAATCAGTGACAAGTGATTGGAGATGGTGTGATTCAGTGATGAATGATGGCCGTCTCCCACGCCTCTTCCATCGCTCAGTTAGCTCCCTCTCTTCCACTCCCTAGGATAACCCCCTCCTCAAACTTCTGCACCTGTAACCCATGTTCCCTGGCAAATGCTAGCCATTTTTTATCCTTTGCAAAAAGTACCATAACCACTTCGCCGTTCCGCAATTTTTCCATAACCGATGTCCTTCGCTCCTGTCGCTGTTGATCCGGGACAGGTCTTCTTTTACCGGCGACAAATACGAATTCGGGGTCATAATGGACGACAAAGGGATCATTCAACAAGAGGGCTAGCTGTTCGGGACGATCGGAGATAAAGTTGGTTTTCTTGGCAGATTTCTGATGAAGGACTCGGGCTTCTTTGACCATGGCGCTTTCTGTCAACCTTTCCGCCTCAAATAGGGAGCTGACTTCTTGTCTTTGCCACAAATAAAGATGTCCCGCCAAGGTATGCCCACAGAGCAGTAGCGCTACCAAAAGAATCACCAGCGTGGGAAGTTGATCTCTATGAAAGATCTTAACCAAACAGTAAATCCCAAAGGATAGAAAATACGGGTACAGCGTCCGGTAATTGATCTCTTCATAGCCCATCAACTGCTCAAAAGCCAGCTGGCAAAGCAGATAGGTAAGGCCAAACAGCAGAAAAAGGGAAGAAAGGGGAAGACCCGCCTTTATTTCTTTGAATGAAAGAAAAAGAAGTAGTAATAAAAGCAGAACGCCTCCGGCTGCCCCAAATACATAGGGTATATAAGCAGTGACTACATCGGAAAGTAAAAATCCCAACGTGCTTTTATATAACTCGGCTACGTTGTTGCCCAATAGTGATAAATTCTCGCCAGTCAATAGTTTCATTCCGCTGTCAGCATCTGCATGGGTATGATCAAATAGCCCATACCGAAACAAATACCTGTAGCCGAAATAAGACGCAGCCGTCATGCCAAAAGGAACCAGCCACTTGGTCGGGGTCTTATCCAAAATGACCAACAGTGCATAGAAAGGGACGAAGGCAAGGGCGTTTAGCTTCACCCAAACCATACCCGTACTCAAAAGCGATAGAATGATCAGGTGCTTGAAGCCGTTTTCCAGATAATACCGGGACAGAACAAAGACCCACATGATCAGCAGGCAATAAAACATGCCGTCGGCATGTGCCCAGGTGAAGATCCTGAAGGACCACCAGGCGTGGTAGATGATCAGCAGCAACAATAGAAAGCCCATTTCCCTATTTGGGGTAAACCCGTAATGGGTGGAAATCCTATTTGCCCATTGATACAAGACATAAATACTCAGGCCATACTGGACAAGGATAAGCAGGTGGGCCGCCTGGAACAAAGAAAGGAAGGGTAGGAGCGGGAGACAATGCAACAGAAAGGGATAAGCAGGGGAATAAATGCCCGTCCACATACTTTGTCCAAAAAGAGATTGCGAGAAATTAAAATAATTGACGGTATCGGGCGAATAGTAAGACCCATAAAGCACATAACTGACCAGGCTTCCCCCAAGCAGGAGTAGAAGTGTCCCGGCCAACACTTTGTTTAGATTTTCGCTAAGAAAATTTAGGCTCGGCATTAGGAAGATTGCTTCAATGGACTAACGGCTTCCAGTCAATATCCTCACGGTCACCAACAGTTGCCCAATATGCCTTTGCGAATGCTCTGCGGCATGAAAAAGCAGCCCCAATTTGGTGGTAGGAAGCTGCGCCCTGCCCAAACCGCGAAATTCAGTCAGGTCGTCGGTGGAGGTCTGCCTTAGATAATCCAATGCTACCTGCACGGTCTCCTCCAGGATGCCAATCAGGTCAATAAGGCTCAATGGCAGATTTTCGGGATTTTCCTCCGCCTTCAGGAATTTTAGTTGATCTTCCGTAAGCTTCTTATTGTCCGCATAGGTAAACAGGCGGTTGATCACTCCGGAGAGGTGGTTGAGGTGAAAGCCGACGCTGGCCACACCATAAGGTTTCTCCCAAAGCAGTCCGTCGGGAAAGTTCTCGGTGTGCCTTTTGGCGTCTTCCTGCGCCTGTAGTATAGCATGGGCTACAGGCTGCAACAGATCGGGAACGCCTTCCACTGGCCCTCTTTGCCAGACTTCCAGTTTGCTCTTTTCCATTTTGTCTAAAATATTGAATGCATGAAAACACCTAAATCAAACATGCATCACTTAAAAGTAACATTGATTTTTCAGGTAAACAACTCCAACCTTTAGCGCTTGACTTTTGAAGACCAATAACGACAAAAGCAACTTGCCGTGTAAGCCAGTAGCTCATGTGGCATAACTGTAAATATTTTTGAAAAACAGGAAGCTTCAAGACGGTAATATTTGAGGATTTATGCAGAATTATATTAATGTTTTGTATCTTTGTTTTGTGTATATGCAATCAAAACAAGATAAAATGTGGTGTATTACATATATTTTATTTTGACATACACTTATCTCTATACGAACCTCGGGATCCGGGTTTTCTCCAAATGAACAAAAAGGAATTCATGACCAAGCTTGTAGCTTTGCGGACACCGCATACC
>CAZHZP010000288.1:0-3417 GCA_964537165.1 uncultured Roseivirgaceae bacterium
TTACCCGTAGGGTCATCGAAGCCTTCCCTGAGAAGGAACTGTTCGGCTACAGCATAGGCGGCATGAGGCCTTTTGCAGAACTGGCCAAAGAGTTAATTGATATTGCAGGCCCAGGCGTGGAAGGCATGGCGACGGGACACTGGGGGAGTTCCGGAGAGTGGGATCACTCCATGGAAAAAGCGGGCATCAAAAGCAAGCAAGACTTACTCCACAAATGGGATGAAGTTACCGAAAGGATCGAAGCGTTTTGGCCCCAGATCAAGCCGGAGAGATTCCAGGAGACGGATGTGGCTTTTGGCCAATACGAAAACAAAATCCACGCGACCCTCTTTTACATGATTGACAATGAAATCCACCACAGAGGCCAGGGTTATGTTTACTTAAGATCTTTGGGCATTGAGCCGCCTCCATTTTGGGAGCATTAAAAAAAACTCCAGCGTCCTCTCCCCGGACGCTTTTTTTTTGCTGATTTAAAGCAGCGATATGGCAGGTTGATCACATAATTGGGCGTTCTATCCCAATCGTTTTAACCCAGAGGTTCCTTGGCTTAACCTTGTAAAAAAGTGATTAGTGGGAATGGCCAGGATGAACAATCCTGACCCTCCCTTGAAGAACCTTTACTACAACAATGAAAACCTTACTCCGCCTGATTTCCACCTTCCTTTTTTTCTTATCCGCTTTTTTATACTTCTTTTTTATAAAAGGATAAGTGAGGTCGTTAAACAAGCCGTCTGTGGGATACCGGCTGGGGCGTTGCCCATGCCGGTGTCCCCACAGGCACAATTAACATTCTAAACGACATTGAAGGATAAAGCTAATATCATACCTTCTACGGTTAGGCCATAAAAGACTCCCGCAGGTATTTAGCGGTATAGTTATCCTCTACTTTTTTCAAATCTTCCGGTGTGCCTTCAAAGGTGATGTAACCTCCCTTATCCCCTCCTTCTGGTCCCATATCAATTACCCAATCGGCAGACTTAATGACCTCGGTATTATGCTCGATAATAATGACCGAATGCCCCTGATCGATCAGCGCATTGATGGAATGGAGCAACTTCCGGATATCATGAAAATGCAATCCCGTGGTAGGCTCGTCAAAAATAAAGAGAATCTTGTCCGTGGCTTTCACGTTGTTCTTTACTAAGAACGAGGCCAGTTTGACCCTTTGGGCTTCCCCGCCACTGAGCGTATTCGAAGATTGACCCAAACCGATATAGCCCAATCCCACCTCTTGTAGCGGCTGGAGCTTTTGCGTAATGGCGGTTTTGCCTTCAAAAAATGCCAATGCCTCGTCGATGGTCATATCCAAGACATCCGAAATGCTTTTCTCCTTATACTGAATATCCAGGATTTCCTGCTTGAACCGCTTCCCCTTGCAAGACTCACAGGTCAGGAAAATGTCGGCCATAAACTGCATCTCGATCTTCTGCGTGCCTTCTCCCTGGCAGGCCTCACAGCGTCCGCCGTCCACATTGAAGCTAAAGAAAGAGGGCTTGTATCCTCGTTGCTTGGACAAGCCCTGCTCCGCATAGAGGTTTCTGATGGCATCATAAGCCTTCACATAAGTCACTGGGTTGGAACGGGAAGATTTGCCGATCGGGTTCTGGTCCACGAATTCCACTTGTGTGATTTCCTTATAATCGCCCTCTATTTTATCAAATCTCCCTTTTTCATCGATGACGGTGCCGAGCATTTTACCCAAAGCCGGATACAATACTTTTTTGATCAGGGAGGATTTGCCGGAACCGCTGACGCCCGTCACCACAGTGAGGACACCTAAAGGAATTTTGACCTGGACGTTTTTCAGGTTGTTTTCCCGTGCCCCTCGGATGAGGATGCTGTCTTTCCAGGGCCTGCTCGTTTCCTTGAGACTGATCTTCTCTACCCCCTGAAGATACTTCGCCGTATAGGTATCGCCATGTTCTAGCAGTGCTTGTAGATCCCCCTGGAAGACCAGTTCACCGCCATGGACGCCGGCATCGGGCCCGATGTCAATGATCTGATCGGCGGCTTTCATGATTTTCTCCTCATGCTCTACGACAATCACCGTATTGCCCAGATCTCTCAAGGAGTTCAGTACTGTGATCAACCTGTCTGTATCCCGTGGGTGAAGGCCGATGCTGGGTTCATCCAGAATATACATGGAACCCACCAGGGCGCTTCCCAAAGAAGTAGCCAGCTTGATCCTCTGGTATTCCCCGCCGGAGAGGCTGGAAGTAAGTCGGTTGAGGGTCAAATAGCCTAGCCCCACCCGGTCGATATATTCCAGGCGGTTGATGATTTCCTTAAGCAGGCGGTCAGCAATCTTCCGTTCTGTGTCTGTTAATTGGATCGAGTGAAAGAATGCCAAGGCCTTTTCTATGGACATCAGCACGATATCGGCGATCGACTGGCCGGCAATCTTCACATAAGCAGCATCCTTTCTCAGCCGGGTACCTTTGCAGTCCGGGCAGGTGGTTCGCCCGCGGAACCTTGACAACATCACCCGGTACTGGATTTTATGCATTTGGCTTCCCACAAACTGGAAAAAGGCATCCAGCCCCTGGAACCACTTGTTGCCGGTCCACAAGATGGCCTTTTGCGCTTCATCCAGATCCTCATATGCCCGGTGGATGGGAAAATCAAATTGGATCCCATTTTTGATCAAAGGCTCTAACCATTTGCTGGAAGTCTCGCCCCTCCACGGCGCAATGGCCCCTTCATACACCGAGAGGCTCTTGTCAGGAATCACCAAGTCGGCATCAAGACCCAGCACGGAACCAAAACCTTCACAGGTTCTACAGGCACCATAGGGATTGTTAAAACTAAAAAAATTGACTGAGGGCAGCTCGAAGGCCATTCCATCCAGTTCAAAGCGGTCGGTGAATGTTCTTCTTTCTTTATCGGGAACCACGATAATGCAATCTCCATGCCCTTCAAAAAAAGCGGTCTGCACACTGTCGGCGATACGGAACTGGTTGTCCTCGTCTTCCTTTCTGACCACCGCCCTGTCAATGAGAATTTCTATAGATCCAGAAGGGATCTTCTTTTGCGTGACCAGGTCCTCCACAAAATAGACTTCCCCATCAATCAATATCCGGGTAAAACCTTTTTGCAGCAGAATATCCAGCTCCTTCTCTATCGTTCTTTCGGCGGATACTTTTAACGGACAACTGATCATTACTTTATCGCCTTCTTCAAAAGTATTGATATAATCCACCACATCTGTTACCGTATTATGCTTGACCTCTTCGCCGCTAACGGGGGATATCGTCCTTCCGATCCTGCTGTACAGTAGCTTTAAGTAATCGTATATCTCCGTAGTGGTCCCTACCGTAGAACGGGGGTTTTTGGAAGTGGCTTTTTGCTGAATGGCAATGGCCGGGGACACGCCCTTGATGTACTCTACATCCGGCTTTTCCATTCTGCCTAGAAACT
>CAZHZP010000289.1:0-3402 GCA_964537165.1 uncultured Roseivirgaceae bacterium
ACTGGGAATGTCATTGTGGTAAATATAAAAGAATCAGATACAAAGGGATCATCTGCGACAGGTGTGGGGTAGAAGTTACCGAAAAGAAGGTACGTCGAGAAAGGATGGGCCATATTGAGCTGGTAGTTCCCGTAGCCCATATCTGGTACTTCAAGTCGCTGCCCAACAAGATCGGGTATCTTTTGGGGTTGCCTACCAAGAAGCTTGACCAGATCGTTTACTACGAACGTTACGCCGTGGTTAATCCTGGTATCAAAGCAGAAGACGGCCTGCAATACCTGGACTTCCTGACCGAAGATGAGTACTTGGATATTTTGGACAAGCTTCCAAAAGACAACCAATTGCTCGATGACGATGACCCTAATAAATTTATCGCCAAGATGGGGGCTGAGGCGCTGGAGATGTTGCTGGCAAGACTGGATCTGGATGACCTTTCTTACAGTCTCCGTCACCAGGCAGCTACCGATACTTCCCAGCAGAGAAAGGCGGAAGCGCTAAAAAGGCTGAAAGTTGTTGAGGCTTTTAGAGATGCAAGAACCCGGATCGAAAACCGTCCCGAGTGGATGATTGTTCGCATGGTTCCTGTTATTCCGCCTGAATTGAGGCCATTGGTGCCCTTAGATGGCGGTAGGTTTGCGACTTCAGATTTGAATGACCTGTATAGAAGGGTAATTATCCGAAACAACAGGTTGAAGCGACTGATCGATATCAAAGCACCGGAAGTAATTCTTCGAAACGAGAAGAGGATGCTTCAGGAAGCTGTAGACTCCCTGTTTGACAACTCAAGAAAAGTCAACGCAGTGAGATCTGACGGCAACAGGGCCCTCAAATCCCTGTCAGACATGTTGAAAGGTAAGCAGGGACGGTTCCGTCAGAACTTGCTCGGTAAGCGGGTGGACTACTCCGGCCGTTCGGTGATCGTGGTAGGTCCTGAGCTGAAACTGCATGAATGCGGTTTGCCTAAGAATATGGCAGCTGAGCTGTTTAAGCCTTTTGTTATCAGGAAACTGATCGAAAGAGGTATTGTAAAAACAGTAAAGTCCGCGAAGAAAATAGTCGATAGAAAAGACCCTGTGGTATGGGACATCCTGGAAAACGTGTTGAAAGGCCATCCCGTCCTATTGAACCGGGCGCCGACGCTTCACAGATTAGGTATTCAGGCTTTCCAGCCCAAACTGATCGAAGGTAAAGCAATCCAGCTCCATCCGCTGGTCTGTACGGCGTTCAACGCAGACTTCGACGGTGACCAAATGGCGGTTCACGTTCCTTTGGGACATGAGGCGATTTTGGAAGCCTCTACTTTGATGCTTTCTTCCCACAACATCCTGAACCCTGCGAACGGTGCGCCGATTACGGTACCTTCCCAGGATATGGTTTTGGGACTTTATTATGTGACCAAAGGCAAAAGGTCAACTCCTGAGGAGCCTGTTCCAGGTGAAGGAATGGTCTTCTATGGGGAGGAAGATGTCATCATCGCCCTGAATGAAGGGGAGGTTTCTCAGCATGCCTGGATTAAGTGTCGCGTGAGAATCCGTAATGAGAAAGGTGAATTTGAAAATAAGCTTGTAGAAACGGTAGCAGGTCGTTTGATCTTCAACCAGTTTGTTCCTGAAGAGGTAGGTTTTGTCAACGAGTTGCTGACCAAGAAGAAGCTACAACAGATCATTGCTGAAGTGGTGAAGATCTGCGGTATTGCCAGGACAGCACATTTCTTGGATGATATCAAGCACCTTGGATTCCAGATGGCCTACTCCGGTGGCTTGTCTATGGGATTGAACGACGTCATCATTCCAGAGGAAAAAGATACGCTTACCGCTAAGGCCAAAGATGATGTAGACCAAGTTTGGAACAACTACCTCATGGGGCTTATCACGGACAATGAAAGATACAATCAGGTGATTGATATTTGGACAAGGACCAACTCCAACCTTACCAATATCCTGATGAAGCAGATGGAGGAAGATAAACAAGGCTTCAACGCCATCTATATGATGATGCACTCCGGAGCCCGGGGTTCTAGGGAGCAAATCCGCCAGTTGGGCGGGATGAGAGGCTTGATGGCAAAGCCACAGAAAAACCTTCAGGGTTCTGTAGGCGAGATCATTGAGAACCCGATTCTTTCCAACTTTAAGGAAGGGCTGGATGTACTGGAGTACTTTATCTCTACCCACGGTGCCCGTAAGGGTCTTGCGGATACAGCATTGAAGACTGCGGATGCGGGATACCTGACCAGAAGGTTGGTGGACGTGGCCCAGGATATGATTGTGGCTGAGGAAGACTGTGGTACGTTGAGGGGCTTGGTGGTCCAGGCCCTGAAAGACAACGACGAAATCGTGGAGCCCCTTTCTGAGAGGATTGTAGGAAGGATATCTGTCCATGATGTAATTGACCCTATCACAGACGAGCTGATCCTCTCTTCTGGTGAGGAGATTACAGATGATCTCTCCAGGAAGATAGATGAGTCAGCAGTGGAAGAGGTTGAAATCAGGTCCGTTCTTACCTGTGAGACCAGGAGGGGAGTTTGTGCCAAGTGTTACGGTAGAAACCTTGCTTCCGGTTCCTTGGTACAGAAAGGTGAATCAGTGGGGGTTATTGCAGCCCAATCCATTGGTGAACCCGGTACACAGCTGACGCTAAGAACCTTCCACGTGGGTGGTACTGCCTCTAACATTTCTGTTGACGCCAGTATCAATGCTAAGTTTGACGGTGTAGTTGAATTTGAAGAGGAATTGCGTTGGATCGAAGCTGTCAACAAAGACGGGGAGCCTGCTGCTATTGTAATGGGTAGATCCGGTGAGATCAAGATCAATGATGCCAAAACCGGCAAAATGCTTGTATCTAACCACGTACCTTATGGTGCGGTCCTTAATGTAAGGGACGGACAGACGATCAGCAAAGGCGATTCCTTGTGTACATGGGATCCCTACAACGCTGTGATCTTGTCAGAATTCGATGGTAAGATTGAATTCGAATCCATTATAGAGGGTGTTACTTATAAAGAAGTAGCGGATGACCAGACCGGTTACAGGGAGAAGGTAATTATCGATACCAAAGATAAAACCAAAAACCCCGCGGTAATTGTCCATCATGGTGATGAGTCTAAGAGCTATAATATACCAGTAGGTGCCCACCTTTCTGTAGAGCCAGGTGAAAAGGTGAAAGCCGGACAGATTTTGGTTAAGATCCCAAGATCGGTGGGCAAGACCAGGGATATCACCGGAGGTCTTCCAAGGGTAACCGAGTTGTTTGAGGCCAGAAACCCCTCCAACCCAGCCGTTGTCTCTGAGATTGACGGGGTAGTGAGCTATGGCGGTATCAAGCGGGGTAACCGTGAGATCTTCATCGAATCCAGAGACGGAGTGAGGAAGAGATACATGGTATCCCTCTCCAAGCACATCCTGG
>CAZHZP010000290.1:0-3393 GCA_964537165.1 uncultured Roseivirgaceae bacterium
TAAAGTCACGTATCCCTTGTCTAATTGAAACGGCAACAGTAGGTATGGACTGGTTGATACCCGCAGAGGCAGTCGAGGGGTTGAACCAGAAGTAATCTTCGTTACGGATCTCAGCGTTGATGGTCGATTTGAGCGTCAACCCTTCAATGGGAGAATATTGAACAAATCCGTTGGTCAATACATTGGTCACCGTGTTCTCATTTTGGATCTCTTTGGCGGCCCTCACGTAGTTAGGATAGGCATAGATATTCCCTGTTTCAGCGCCCAGCCTGTTGTAATAGGTCAGCTCGCCGTTTTCATCATAGATCGGCATAATCGGCCAGGTATGCAGCGCGTTGAACAAGATACCTGTTCCCCTGTCACCATCTGTCCGTGGTGTATTATCCTTGACATGAGAAGGGGCAAGGTTAAACCCAACCTGAACCTTATCAGACACTTTATACTCCGTGTTTAAACGAAGCGAGTACCGCTTGTAATCAGTATTTAGCACCACACCTTTCTGATCAAAGAAACCTGCCACAACCGCAGTGCTCATCTTGTCGGTATTAGAAGTGATGGTCAGGTTATAGTTAGAAATAGGAGCGGTCTGCAAGAGCGCATCATACCAGTCATTGCTTTTGCCTTCATACTGGGAAGGATTTCTAAAAACTTCTGGAATTTCGTCGATAGTCGCAGGGCGTCCGGTCTCAGCAAGAATCTGATCCTCAAAAGATTCTTTTTTGAACTGAGCGAACTCCACGGCATCCATCATTTCAAGCCGGTTGTAATGCGGCACATTTTGAAAACCGGTATAGTAGTTTAGGGAAACATTGGTCTGACCTGGTTTTCCTCTTTTGGTGGTGATCAACACGACGCCGTTAGCGGCTCTTGAACCATAAAGGGAGGTGGAAGCCGCATCCTTCAAGATGGTCAAATCTTCTATCTCATCTGGGTTAATGGTATTAATGCCTCCAGTGATGGGAAATCCATCCACTACATATAAAGGCTGGCTACCCGCTGATACGGAGAGCTGCCCCCTGATTCTTACATTCATTCCCTGACCGGGCTTACCGGTGGTCTGGTTAATCTGCACCCCGGCCAGTCGGCCTTGTAATTTTTGCGTGATTTGGGAGACGGGCATGTCGGCCAGGTCTTCGCCGGTAACGGTCTGAACCGACCCGGTGATTTCTTTTTTCAACTGGCTACCGTAGCCCACGACCACCACTTCTTCCAGATCGGAAGTTTCGGACACCATTACCACTTCGATATTGGATGTTTGATTGGTAATAGGCACCTCCTGGGTAGCGTAACCGATAAAACTGATGGACAAGACATCTCCCGGAGAGGCTTGGATGCTAAACTCGCCATCGAGGTTGGTCGTGGTACCTCTGGTAGTACCTTTAACCAGTACCGAAGCGCCAGGAATGGATTCCATGTCGCCTTCAGACCTGACCACGCCGGTAATGGTGGCCGTTTGTGCAAGGGAAAGGCCACTGAACAGCATGAATGCAGCCAGCATTCCTATCCATTGACATTTCAATCGGTTGAAATAGTTGTTCTTCATAGATTTGGGGTTAACTAATTGACTGACGAATATCTATTTGGTGAAATTATTCCATGAAGTAAATATTCTACCACGGGAATTGTATCCTGCACTGTCCTGCCTAAGGCTCTGATCGGGGTTCAGCTGAACAAAATCGGCGGCTATCCAATACAGGATAAAACGACAATAAAAAACCCCATCCTCAAATTGTCAAAAAGGAGGAACGCTATCAATCTCAAAAAATGACGAAAAATGACAAGATGCTTTCCTTGAAAAAAAAATCATCTTTAAACAAATAGTTGAATTTTATTAATTTAAAAAAATAACTTCCTCGTTTGAAGGCTTATCGGTGTCTCTTAAACCCTCATACCATAGCACGGTCCAGTCGTGAACATATTGAAGTCATCGGCCACAAAAATGCCACCGTCCCGCAATTGATCCATGCCATACGGCAGGCTGTGGCTTCGCAACCCAATTTTCAACGAATTGAAAATCAGTATCCCGGCTTTTGGGTGAGCTCCGGGTTATCCTTATCTGGTCAGCAGGGATTGGGAACAGCACCTCCTGGGGCTCGAACTTGAAATCAGCTCCATAATGGCCGGTGAATAGTGACCACCCTTTGTAAGGCCACAGATTAAATTAAGCACGCTGAACCGTCCTGCTTTGGCGATGTATTAACCTCTTACTTAAGGAAAAATAAAAAATGATAAATCATTCTTCAGAACATAGTTCAAAAACCTGCCCCCATCCAGAGCATATACCGAATGCACTGAATCAGGAAGTCGATAGAAACAATATCCAGTAAAAAATTCTTAGTTCTTGAGAAGGTAAGCGCGGTGTCATAGGTGTTCGCATTTCCACTTCAGGAGACGGAAGAGTATCTTCAAGGTTCTTTCCAAACCATCACATCCTCTCCAACTTAATCGGATAAGTTTTCTGCGATGCCCATTGGGGAACATAAATATTTTCGTCGGAATCCACACAGACATCATGCGGATGCATAAAGCCCAAAAAAGAAGCATCTTTTTTCTGTTCCTGCAACTGGTTATTCACGTATTCGGGAGCAGTACCGCCGGGTGTAGACACTACTTTGTCGTTTTTGTCAAGAATGGTGATGTAGCCGGAATTGGCGTTTTGCTCCGTGGTACTCCGATAAACCGCCGCATAGATATTTTCTCCTTTCAACACAGGCCGGCAAACAAAAGAACCGGGAGTGGGAATGGTCGCCAGATATTTCCCATCCAAGGTAAAGCGTTTATACCGCATGTGTGAGCGGTCCGTGATCATCAGTGTCGGCCCATTTTTGTCACGGGTATCAATGACAATACCATGGCAGCACTTAAAAGTATCCTCGGTATCGCCTGTCCCCCCAAAGTGCCGGATATACTCCCCGTGAGAATTGTATTGGATGATATAATTCTGACCGTATCCGTCTACCACATACAGGTCGCCGTTGGCTGGGTTGATGGCAGTCTCTGTGGGTGCGAATTGTCGGGGATAATCATACCTGCCGGTTTCCTTTGGATAGTCCAGCTTAAAAATCTCCCTTCCTTTCAGATCGGTCTTGATTACCTGGTTGCGGCTGGTGTCTGTAATAAAAAGGAACTGCTCATCCCCCTCCGTACTTAGCGTCAAGCCATGGCCGCCCGGATAGCTGTGCCCCCAGCTTTCTAATAATTTCCCTGACTTATCGTAAATAAGGACATTGTTTTTGGTCTCATTGGTCAACATGATCAATCTGCCCTTCGCATCCTCTACCATTTCATGGCAGTCGTTCACCGGATTTTTGCCGGCATCCAATACGCCCCATCCCTCTACTACCTTGTACCGATGGGAGCCGTGCCCCAATATTTTATCTTCTTTCATTCCGT
>CAZHZP010000291.1:0-3375 GCA_964537165.1 uncultured Roseivirgaceae bacterium
CTTAGAAGTCACTTTTTGAATGTACTCGCTGAAAAATTGATGGGGAACGGCCCAAAAGGTGCCGAAAAAAGCCAAAGGAGAGGCACGCGAAAATCCTGATCCCTCAGCTTCAAAATTCAATCCTAAATTTATCGACATCCTTCCAAGCCGGGAATTTTTCCCTGAACCCGCTGAGTTGCTGGTGATCCAATTCAGCATATAGAATTTCTTCTCTGTCTTCAGAAAAAGCCAGAGCGCTGCCTTTGAAGTCGTAAACCCCCGAATGACCATTGTACTGGATATCATTACCGTCTCTGCCTGTTCGATTGACGCCAATGGCATAGGCAAGGTTCTCCACCGCACGCGCTTTTAACAGAATATCCCAGGCTGTGACACGGGCAGCAGGCCAAGAGGCAATATAAAACACAAGGTCGTACAGTCCCTGGCCACCATGATCATTGAAGTTTCTGGACCATACCGGAAACCTAAGGTCATAGCAGACCTGTGGCAGGATCTTCCATCCTTTTAGTTCTACTAGCACCTGCCGCCGGCCCATGTCAAAATGCTGCTCTTCATGGGCCATCCGAAAAAGATGCCGCTTATCATAGGTGGTGACTTCCCCTTCTGGAGTTACCCAGAGCAGCCGGTTGTAGAATCTTCCGTTTTCATTGATAATAAGGCTTCCCGTAACCACCGCTTTGGTCTGTGCAGCCATCTGCTTCATCCACTTGGTCGTGGTGAAGTTCATGGGTTCTGCCATTTCCTTTACCTCCATGGTGAAGGCAGTAGGGAACATTTCCGGTAAGACAATCAGGTCTACCTTTCGTTCCATAGACCAGATTTTCTCCTCCAGATTGGCCAGGTTGGCGCTCCGGTCTTGCCAGTAGAGATCGGTTTGAATTAATGCGACGTTTAAGTTTTCAGCCATTACCTCAAAGGATAAATCATGGGATAATCTGTGGGGACTTTTCCTTTACTGATATCTATCAATTTGCCCTTGACCAGTCTTCTTTTCAGGCCTTTTAGATAATCCACGAAAAGAATGCCCTCCAGGTGGTCATACTCATGCTGGATGACCCTGGCGGTCATTCTGGTGAATTCCTCTTCTTTAAGATTCCAGTTTTCGTCAAAGTATTCAATGGTAAGGGTTTCCGGTCGGATGATCTCCGCCCGGACTTCGGGTATGCTTAAGCAACCTTCTTCAAAACCAAAGTTATCTCCATACTCATCCAGAATGATAGGGTTGATAAAGACTTTTCTGACTCCCTTTTCGTCATCATCTTCATCGATCATCAAATTACTGTCAATCACAAAGAGGCGGATACCTTTATTAATCTGGGGCGCTGCCAGACCTACGCCATTGGCGTGATCCATGGTATCAAACATGTCCGCGATCAACGCCGACAGGTCATCCCCTTCACTGATTTCATCTGCTTCTTTTTTTAATATCGGGTTTCCGTAAGATACTATAGGATATATCATAACTGGTCTAAATAGGTTTGTAATATGATGGTAGCACTCACTTTGTCCAAGTTGCCTGCCTTCTCCCGTCGGTCTTTCTTCTTGCTACCCATCTCGATCATGGTCCTTAGCGCCATCTTGGAGGTAAAGCGTTCGTCGACTAATACCACCTTGAGGTCAGGATATTTTTGAGCTAATCTTTGCCTGAGTTTCAGGGCGGGCTGGGTCATTTGGGTGTCGGAACCGTCAAGGGACCTGGGATGGCCTACCACGATCGTATCCACCGGTTCTTTTTTGATATAATCCTCCAGATAAGCCCAAAGCTTGGAGGTGGCTACGGTTTCCAATGGATTGGCTATCAACTTTAATACGTCTGTAACCGCAATGCCTGTCCTTTTTGTTCCTAAATCAATCGCCAGCGCCCTTGCCATCTAGTTCCACTTTATCTTTTTGATAAGATTTCTCCTCACGTCCTTCTCCAGTTCGATGGCTTTAGGAAAAAGTAAATCATTCTCGATCTTGGCATGGATGATCAATTCTTTCTCAAAAGTTTGCAGCTCATGGTATAGTACTTTCATCGTCACGGTGATCGGCGGAGTCAATTGATAATCCGAAGTCAATCTGCGTATGCCTTCCATCTCATCATCATGTACTTCGTGCTCGGCAGCAAGTTCACTGATAGGGCTGCTGTCCAGTAAGGCAATGGCATCTACCAGATTGTATTCCCCCCGTTCAATTTGATGAAGCAGGTTGATCCGCCTAAAAAGCGTGTTCTCTTCCTCATGAATATGGTGGATAAAATCGTCCACGAACAGTGGAAACATCAGCTTCATATCCGCCAGCAAGGCTTCGTATTTCGGCTCCGGCCGGATACCCGCAATCATGCTGGATAGGAACGGCAATTCATGCCTAAGAAAGTAATGGTGCTTTTTCTTCAGGTATTCCACCAATACCTCAATTGGGTGGAAGAACAGCTCCTCAGGGCTCGGCTCTGTTTTCAGAGCCCAGTTTTCCAGCTCCTGCATGACCTGTTGGGGATTTACCTTAAACTTCTTGCAGACCTCGTCCAAAGAACTTTCTTCATATTCAAAGAAGCTGATCCCGAAGTAATGCAACACCGCCGCAAAAACGTAGTTTTGTTCTACCAGTTCTCCGATAGGCCCTTTCGGTATGTTTTTAGGGAAAGACATGTTTCACAAAAGTAATTTTTTTGCATCAAAAAAAGACAGAAATGCTTACCTAAAGTCATTTAAATTCGTTTACCAAAAACCAAACCGATCGGAATGATGTTAGGCTTTATGTTTGGATATTATTGAATTTTGTAAAATATTGCGTTAAAAACTTATTAAAAGAGGACAAAGTGAGCGAAGAAAAAAACACCAAAGCACAGATCAGGTTACCTATTATCCTTGCTCTGGCCGTGTCGGCAGGTATCTGGATCGGGGCTACCTTTGCCGGGCCTAAATCGGACCGGAATGATTTTAAATCAGCCATCTACCGCATCCAGGAAGTCCTCACCTATATCAATAGGGATTATGTGGACAGTGTAGACACCAATGAGTTGGTGGAGTATGGCATTGAAAAGATGCTGGAAAAGCTGGATCCACACTCCAGTTATATCACTGCCAAAGACGCCAATCTGGCGAAATCCCAACTTGAAGGAGAATTCGACGGAATAGGGATTGAGTTTGGTATCTTGAGAGACACCATTTACGTGGTCGCCCCCTTGACAGGTGGTCCATCGGAGAAATTAGGGATACAATCCAACGACCAGATCATCAAGGTGGACGGCGAGACCGTCGCCGGTACAGGGGTGACCAACCGGGATGTGTTTGATCTATTGAGAGGGCCCAAAGGTAGCGTAGTCAGCATCGATATCAAGAGAAAAAATCAGGATGAATTGATCAACTACTCCATCACCCGGGACAAGATACC
>CAZHZP010000292.1:0-1563 GCA_964537165.1 uncultured Roseivirgaceae bacterium
TGTGGACGATCTGTATAGCTGCGGCTGCCTGTATTTTGAAGAGAATCTGGAATGTAAACACGTAGCGGCCGCGCTTTACTATCTGGCGGTTTCCCATACAGACTTCAAATCACCGGCGGCCCTGGCCTCCCAAAAAGGATCCGCTAAAAAGAACGCAGAACCTGTCATTATCCTCTGTGATCCCAACGATCCCCAGGATATCCTGGAAAAAATCAAGCCGCCACATGACTTTTCCGATTTTTATCCCCACTTGGAAACTGTCGAACTCGGGAAGGAGCAACTCACCTATCACCTAACCAACGGTTACCTAGACTATAAACTGCAGGTGCAGGCCTCCCAAGACCGCTTAACCTTTACCCCCAACTCCAGAGGCCATGCCGTATGGGATAGTTTGCTCTCCTGGTTTTACAGAAGGGTGGAACAACATCCCCGGGATCTCTGGTTCCTCACCAAAGCAGGTCGGGAGAGGGAGCTTTTGGCAGTGCTGGAATATCATCAAATCCCCGCCGAAAAAGTGGATATCCATCAGGACCTGAAAATCATTTTCGCCCAAGGCGGTTTTCATATCGTCCCCCAGGGAAGGCTTGAGGGACTTTATCATCCCGAAAATTTCGTGAGGGTGTTGGAAGAGGAGCTGATCCAAAAAAACAGACATTGGATGGAGGGCCGGTACCTGGAAGAGGAAAGCCATGCTGAACAGGGGAAGTACAACGTCGGGTTTGTTTTGCATTGGAACCCCTACGGCTACAGACTGGAGGGTATTCGTCCGATCATGGGCAAAGGATCCAAGCACCAGCCGAATGAGCTAAAAGTAAAGCTGGACTGGGTCAGTTCTCCCTACAGTTCTCTTTTATCTCCAAAGTCTAATTTACCGGAAGCTTTTTTCAAGGTGAAAAACATCAATGACCTGCTTTCCGCCAAAACAGAAAGCCAAAAGCTGCTGCTTCACCAGTTGATGTTGGAATTTATGGATACCCATTCGGATTTCCCTTATTATCTGAGCGATCGGTATAGCAACGGCCAGTATAAGCCGCGCATGATGGACCTGAATCAGGTGCTGGTCCGTCGGGGAAGCCTTGCGTTTCAGGTACATCAAGAAGACTTTTCCTACCTGCTCCAGCCGATAATAGAGGTAGATGAACAACGCTACTTTTTGAAAAACATAAGGGATAAGTCGCTCTTGCTGGACCATTTCCTTATTTTGGATGAGCGGCAGCTGGTACTCTTTTCTTCCCCCAAAGAGATGGCCGCGCTGAGGAGCTTCTGGGACTATCCGGTGGTCCGCTATACCGCCGCCAATAAAGCGCAGATCGAGCAATCACTTATTCAGCCGTTGGCCGCGGATTATCCCTTTCACTTCGAACAGGGGATGATCATGATGAAAGAGATCCCTACCCAGCCCGCCCGGCAACTTTATATTTCAGAGATGTCGCAGTTTGTGGTTTTTCGGCCTTTGCTCAGCTACGGCGAAAACCTGCAAATCAACCCCTTGGAAACCGGCTCCCTGATTGATTTTGATTCCAACACGCAAATCATCCGGGACTTAGAGCAGGAGCAGGCCTA
>CAZHZP010000292.1:1663-3330 GCA_964537165.1 uncultured Roseivirgaceae bacterium
ATGTGGAGGTGGCATTTGGCAACAACAAAGTGAAGCTGAAGGATATCAAAAAAGCCATCGATTCGGGAGGCAATTACATCGAGCTTTCGGACGGGTCGCTGGGGATTCTTCCGGAAAAATGGCTCCGGAAGTTTGGCAAACTCTTCCGGTCGGGGCAACAGGAAAAGGAGAAGCTTAAAATCGCCAAAACCCATTTTAGCCTGATTGCGGAGGTAGCCGACGCGCAAGACCATCAGGCCATTTTGGAAGAGATTGCCGAGAAAAAGAACAAGCTGGCCGCCTTTACCAAAATAGAAAATACCCAGCCTCCCAAGGCGCTTCAGGCCAGTCTCAGGCAATATCAGTGCGAGGGGCTCAACTGGTTGAATTTCCTTCAGGAATACGGCTGGGGAGGCATCCTGGCCGACGATATGGGATTGGGTAAAACGTTGCAGATGATCGCGCTAATTTGCCAGCTAAAGGAGCAGGGGATAACCGGCCCCGTGCTGGTGGTGGCCCCTACGACGCTACTGTTTAACTGGAGGAAGGAACTGGAAAAGTTTGCCCCGCATCTGGACTACTTTATCCACCACGGCCAGCGCTATGAGGATCCTGCGGCGCTCGAAAAGCATGAGGTCATCCTGACCAGCTACGGCGTGGTGATCAATGATATTGCCTTGCTGGAGCGGATGAATTTTGAACTGATCGTCGCGGATGAGTCCCAGGCCATCAAAAACCCCCAGTCGTTGCGCCACAAAGCCATGATGCGGCTTAAGGGCAAGCTGAGGCTGGCCTTATCCGGGACGCCGATAGAAAACAATATAGGCGAGCTCTTTGCCCAGATGAATTTTGTCAACCCGGGATTCTTTATCAGCCAGGCCGCCTTCAGAAGGGATTACGTCAGCAAATTCCGCAAGGAATACAGTGAAGAGCTGGTCAGGGAATTGAAAAACAAGGTGGCGCCATTTATTTTGAGAAGAACCAAGGAGGAGGTACTGCCGGAGCTGCCGGACAAGACCGAGGAATACCTCTACTGCGAAATGGCGGCCTTCCAGCGGAAGATATACGATGCGCACCGAAACGAGTACCGGGACTTTCTGTTGAAGAAGTTTGAGGAGGAAGGGGCGGAAAATTCCAAGATGTACGTCCTGGAGGGACTGACCCGTCTGCGGCAGATATGCGATGCGACAGCCCTGGTAAAGCATGGGGAAGCCCGACAGGAGGCGGTTAAGATAGACTTGTTGATCCAGCATATCACGGAGAAAACCGGCAAGCACAAGATCCTGGTCTTTAGCCAGTTTGTCAAAATGCTGGAGCTGGTAGAGGCCGAATTGCGGCGTAAGGGCATCCGATACGCCTATCTGGACGGCAAAACCAGCCTGAAGGACCGGGAAGCCCGGGTGAGCGAATTCCAGGAAGACGAGGCAGTGAGGGTTTTTCTGGTAAGCCTCAAGGCGGGTGGTACCGGGCTTAACCTGACGGCCGCCGACTATGTCTATATTCTGGATCCCTGGTGGAACCCCGCGACCGAAAACCAGGCCATCGACCGCTGCTACCGGATGGGGCAGAAGAAAAACGTCTTTGCTTACCGGATGATCTGCAAGGACACGGTGGAGGAAAAGATCATACAGCTGCAGGAGGCCAAGAAGAAACTCTCCAAAGACCTGATCGGGGAAGGCGACAGCATT
>CAZHZP010000293.1:0-3329 GCA_964537165.1 uncultured Roseivirgaceae bacterium
GCAAATCCAGGCAAAAATGTTGATTGACTTTTAATCAATCAACATTGTCATGCAGGAACCTGTTGTTGCCGAGGATTTCATTGTCATCGTTCAGGTTGAATTTGGAGATATTGGGTTCGGAACTATGCCTGACATCCTGCAGCTTCACGTTTTTGCGCATAAACGCCGGCGTGTCCAACTTCTCCTTAAATTCTTCAGAAGTCTGATTCATTGCCCTCATCTGCCGCAGTCTCTCAAAGCGTTCATGCGCCCGCTTCATGGCTTTTTCTTTAATCTCCTCATAATAATCATTGTTGTAATTATTGCCGGATGGGGCTTCCTCCTTTTTGGCAATGGAAGGCTTGTTAATATCCTGCCTATCAAATAAGGAAGTGACCCTTCTGGGTTCCTGTGAACCCGGCGGCATCGCATCTTCCTCTTTATTTACCTCCTTATCAGCGTGACTTGACAGTGAAGGTTCTGGGGACTCGTTTCTATGATCTGACTCATGGCGTACGCCATTGGAGGCGGTAGGCACTGCCTTTTGTATGGAAAAAGTAAAAGTCTGCCCCGGTTTTGCTATTTCATCTTCCGCTATACGTGAGGTCTTGCCGGACTCCAGGTGGATCAACTTTTTGGAATTATCCTCTTCCTTCTTTTTTGCAACGACTTCCTCATCCGTCAACGAGTCCGCTTCAAATCCAGTGGCAATGACGGTGACACGGATGCCTTTTTTCAGATCAGGATCAATTCCCTGTCCAAAGATAACTTCGGCGATATCCCCGGCCCTTTCCTGGATATATTCCGTGATTTCACTCAATTCATCCATGGAGAGTTCTTCCTCTTCGCCTGACATGATGGAAAGAAGGATTTTTTGCGCGCCGGTAATGTCCACATTGTTCAACAGGGGTGAAGCTATGGCCTTTTCGGCGGCCTTAATGGCTCTTCCCTCCCCTTCTTCCGTAGCAGATCCCATCACCGCGGCACCCGCATCTTTCATCACCGTTTTCACATCTTCAAAATCCACGTTGACATCCTGATGGACCGTGATGATTTCCGCAATTGATCTTGCAGCAGTCGAAAGGATATTGTCGGCCTTCCCGAACGCCTGCCTGATGGCCAGGTTGCCATAGATTTCTCTGAGCTTATCATTCAGGATGACCAATACGGTATCGCAATTCGCCCTTAGATCCTCAATTCCTTTTTGGGCGGCAACCATTTTTTTTCTCCCTTCAAAGACAAACGGAGCAGTGACTATGCCTACCGTCAGGATATCCATATCTTTGGCGATTTTTGCAATAACCGGAGCGGCACCAGTCCCCGTGCCCCCGCCCATGCCCGCGGTGATAAAAACCATCCGGGTATTGTCGGAGAGCAATTCTCGGATCTCCTCTTTGCTTTCCAAAGCAGCATTCCGTCCTTTCTCAGGATTTGCCCCGGCACCGAGCCCCTCCGTTAAATTCACGCCCAACTGGAGCTTCAACGGTACCGGACTGCTCTTTAAAGCCTGTGCGTCTGTATTGACCACCACAAACTCAACATCTTTAATTCCCTGGTTATACATGTGGTTCACCGCATTGGAACCACCTCCCCCTACTCCTATCACCTTGATGATAGATTTGTTGTTTTTCGGAAGATCAAATCTGTAATCTTTCATGTTATCTGACATTTTTCCTCTTTTTGGTGAACTGTTTATTTTAATAATAAAGCTCGGCCGGAGCTTATCCATTTCGCGTTGTAAGTCAGTAGGTATTGTTTTCATCACCAATATCATCGGTGATAAAATCCCTTAACCTCCTTCTAATACTCCCAAATATATCCTTGGCGGGCATCTCCATCCTGGATTCTCTTCCACCTTTGCCTTCGGCCTGTAATGCTTTCCGCTTTCTATAAAGATCTTCCCGGTCATCCAGTGCTTTGAACCCGGCCAAGACCAGTCCCACCGTGGTGGCATACATGGGACTCTTTACCTCATCGATTTTCGATTTTCCCAGATGTTCATTCGGGTAGCCGATCCGCGTATCCAGGCCGGTGATAAACTCAAACAACTGGCTGACACCGTTGAGCATGGAACCGCCGCCGGTCAGCACGATTCCGCCGGCCAGTTTCTTATACATGCCGCTCGCGACGATTTCTGACTGAACCATTTCGATGATTTCCTCCATCCTGGCCTCAATGATGGAGGAAAGGTTACGGATGGAAATCTCCTTGGCCGGCCTGTTTCTAAGGCCTGGAATAGAGACGATTTCATTGGGGTTGGCTTCCTCTGCTATGGCTTTGCCAAACTTGGTTTTTAGAAGCTCCGCTTGGTTCTGCATCACCATACAGCCTTCTTTAATGTCAGAGGAAATAATATTTCCCCCAAACGGGATGACGGCTGTATGTCGGATGATATTGTCATAAAAGATGGCGATGTCAGTCGTTCCCCCTCCGATATCAACGAGACAAACCCCTGCTTCCTTGTCCAGATCGCTGAGGACCGAAAGTGAACTGGCCAATGGCTCGAGGATCAAATCCTTGGAGATGAGATCTGCCCTTTTTACACAGCGGTTTATATTATTTATCGCGGTAGACTGGGCGGTGATGATGTGAAAATCGGCTTCAAGCCTTGCACCTGACATTCCCACAGGGTCTTTGATGCCATCCTCATAATCAACGGTGTAATCTTGCGGCATCACGTGGATGATCGAGTTACCCGGCGGCACCACGATGTTTTCCATATCGTTGGCGATTCGTCGGACATCCTCTACCGTGATCTCATCGTCTTTCGGATTTCTGATGATTACGCCGTGATGTACAGAACTCCTGATGTGCTGCCCGGCAATGCCCACAATGACCTCCCCGATATTCACCTCAGCCATTTCAGAGGCATCATTTACTGCTTTTTGAATGGCATTGACCGTCTTATCGATATTGGTCACGATTCCCCTGATGACCCCATCGGATACGGCCTTTCCCATACCTAAAACTTCCAGTTTCCCAAATTCATTTTTGCGGCCGATGATGGCGCAAATTTTGGTGGTCCCTATGTCCAGTCCTACTATTATTTTGTCGTTTTCCATAGCTTATTCACAAATAATTTGGTCCTTATATTTTACATTCACCCGCTTATAGGCATCCCAACCTTTTCGGGGTAGGATATTTTTATAAAAGAGTGATATCCTTTCGAATTTTTCCTCTATCTCGGTGGGGTTCCCGAATTCTATTACCTGTTTTCCCACCTGCTGAAACAACTTGATGTCTTTCTTCCTGCCGATTTCCATCCCCGCGATCTGCGCCCGCCAGAAATCATCCTTTTCGATAAAATGAATCAGCTCCAGCAAATCCGAATGCTCCTCAGTTAGATCATC
>CAZHZP010000294.1:0-3328 GCA_964537165.1 uncultured Roseivirgaceae bacterium
TTATAGGCTTCCAATCCCAGACAGTAGAAGTGGGAGGCAGAAGTGTGATTGATGTTGTAATGAGAGAAGATCTCACTTCTCTGGATGAGGTCGTTGTGGTGGGGTATGGAACCCAGCGAAGAGAAGAAATTACCAGTTCCATAGCCACAGTAAGCGAGGAGGATTTTAACAAAGGGGCGATCACCCAATCCCCTCTACAACTTGTTCAGGGGAAAATAGCCGGTTTGGCAATATCGCGTGCAGCAGGGGGCGACCCTACTGCAGGGGTGGACATGCAGCTTCGGGGAGTGTCTACAGTAAGGGGAGAGGCATCGCCTTTAGTAATCATTGATGGGGTGCCGGGCGGAAATATCAATACGCTTTCTCCTGAGGATATCGCTTCGATCAACGTTCTTCGAGATGGTTCGGCAGCGGCGATCTACGGTACCAGAGGGAATGCCGGTGTGATCATCATCACCACCCACAAAGGTACTCCGGGAAAAGCTGCTGTTAAATATTCCTCTTATGTGTACACTGAAACCTGGCTTAACAAGCCGGACATATTGGATGCGGAAGGATGGAGGCAGATGCGTACGAATTTTGAAAATTCCTCCAATTCCTTACTCCAAGGAAAGGCAGGTTCTATCGTGGATTTTGGACATGATACCGACTGGTTGGATGAGATCACCCGCCCTGCAC
Source organism: uncultured Roseivirgaceae bacterium (assembly GCA_964537165.1). Taxonomy (GTDB): domain Bacteria; phylum Bacteroidota; class Bacteroidia; order Cytophagales; family Cyclobacteriaceae; genus DATGMS01. The sequence continues at coordinate 679 of CAZHZP010000294.1, forward strand.
TTAGTCAAGTCCATAATTTGTCTATGTCCGGAGGCTCTGAAAATACCAATTATTATGGTTCCGTAAATTATCGTGACCTGCAAGGTTTTATTAGAGAATCCGACAATAATATTCTAAACGGCAGGCTCTCCCTTACCCATATCGGTATGGATGAGAGGCTCAATGTTCAAATGAGCCTTAGCAATACGTTTAGGAAGGGCCGACCAGTTAATTACAATGTTTATCGGCAGGCCATGCAAAGAAACCCGACACTTCCTGTTTATAATGAGGACGGCTCGTTTCATGAAACAGCCGGCTATGATACCTCCAATCCATTGGGCATGTTGCTGCAATACGACCAGGAGGAACAGTTCAGCGAGGTCCTAGCCAGCACACGGATTTCTTACGAGCTTTTGCCAAAGCTTACAGTTTCCGGTACAGGAGCTCTGCAAAGATCCAATCGGATCACAGGCTTTTATGAGCATCGGGACGCATTTGCGAGTATAAACGGAGGCTACAACGGAGAAGCACAAAGAACCGCCGGCCAGAACATAGATAGAACGTTAGAGAGCAGCGTGGAATATTCCAACCTGTTCGATGGCATCCACAGCTTGAATGTATTAGGCGGATATAGCTATCAGGATTTCACCAGTGAAGGGTTTGGAGCTAGAAATAGGGACTTTATTACGAATTTCTTTTCCTATCATAACTTGGGTGCCGGACTACAGTTGCCGGATGGTAAGTACCTCACCGATGATGTCTACAGCAACAAAGAATCCAACAAGGTGATCGCTTTCTTTGGCCGGGTCAATTACAATTACCAAGGTAAATACATGCTGTCCGCAAGTATGCGTAAGGAAGGTTCTACTAGGTTCGGTGAGAACAACAAATGGGGGCTTTTTCCCGCCATTTCTGCCGGATGGACGGTCAGCAGCGAAGAGTTTATGTCGAATGTCAAGTTTGTGGATGATCTAAAGCTGAGAATTGGTTATGGAATTACCGGGAATCAAGGGATCGGAAATTATATTTCCCAGCAAAGACTCGGAAATAGCGGCGTGATGCTTTATAACGGTAACTGGATCCCTGGCTATGCCCCTGCAAGTAACCCCAATCCCGACCTTCGTTGGGAGACCAAAGCTGAAACCAACATAGGTATTGATGCAACACTTTTCAATGAAGCTGTTACAGTGACATTGGATGTTTACAACCGTAAAACCAGCGATCTTTTGTATGAGTATGCGGTGCCCGTACCACCCAATCTATACAACACCATCTGGACCAACATCGGAGAGATGACTAACAAGGGAATAGAGTTAGCCGTGGCTACTACTGTCGCTAAAACGACGAAATTCTCATGGGACGTGGACTTCAATATCTCCTATAACAAGAATGAGCTGGTGACCTTGTCAAACGAGAAATTCCAAACCAAATACCAAAACTTGGAAAACATCGGAGCTCCTGGCCTTAACGATACTCCCGCATTCCGTTTACAGGAAGGGCAGCCCATCGGCAACTTCTTTGGTTACCAGTTCGCAGGGTTTACCGAAGAAGGGAAATGGCTTTTTTGGGACGCCACCCGTACGAATCAGTTGTTGGCCTCAGAGGTAAAAGAAGAAGACAAAGCTATTTTGGGAAACGGGCTGCCGAAAAGCTACGCTGGGCTGACGAACACCTTGCGTTACGGTAATTTTGACCTAACCGTCTTCTTCCGAGGTGCGTTCGCCTTTGACCTCTTGAATACCAGAAGGATCTTTTATGAGAACCGCATCATGGTTCCTGTGAATGTAATGACAGTGGCATTGGAAAGCCCCGTAATCGACGATCCCCAGTATTCGGATTATTACATCGAACGTGGAGATTTCGTGAAATTGGACAACGTCACTTTAGGATACAGCGTGCCACTGAGAGACAAAAAAGTAAAAGGTCTTAGGGTATATGCCTCCGGCCAAAACCTGTACACCTTCACTGGCTACAAAGGCCAGGATCCCGAGATTCGCATCAATGGGCTGACCCCTGGCATGGACTACAGATGGATCTATCCCAGTGTCAGAACTTTCACATTAGGTGTTAATGTACAATTTTAAAACTCACGACATGAATAAGATAACCACATTTATACAATTGGCTCTAGTCTCTATCTATTGCTTTTCATGTACCAATTTGGATGAAGAAATATACAGCGAGGTTCTTGCCGAGGATTTCTACAACACCGAGGAGGAGATCATAGCCGCACTGGTTCCTGCTTATGGAGATCTCCGGCCTCTCATCAGCTTGAGGGGAACACATACGATGGCGACCTTCTCCACAGATGAAGTCATTCTGCCTACACGGGGACGTCATTGGTACGACGGCGGCAATTTTCAGCGGTTCCATGAACATACCTGGACTCCTGAAGTGGCTTACCTTAACAATGGCTGGAATGAACAATTTCAGCTAGTCAGCCGGTCGAATATGCTCATCTACCAGTTCGAGCAATTGGAGAATATGAACCCGGATCTGAGGGAGGCATTTGTCGCTGAATTAAGAGCCATCAGGGCATTAGGCTATTATTATTTGTTGGACAATTTCGGAAATGTGCCTATCGTCGATAGGTTCGATGTGCCGGAGGGTTTTCTTCCTTCTAATAATGCCGATTTCAATGAAGGGCGGAAAGAGGTGTTCGAATTTATTG
>CAZHZP010000295.1:0-3318 GCA_964537165.1 uncultured Roseivirgaceae bacterium
CCCTCTCCCGACCGTGTCACCCCCTCACCCAATTACCAAGTAACCTAATCACCAAATCCACCCACTTCCGAGGTACCCCCTTTCACCTTAAACATCCGGCGTTGAACCAAAAACTGACAAGCTTGAATGTCTAAGATCCGATGGGGCATCTTTAAGTTGGATGTTTGAAGGTCAAAATTGCTTATTTGTCAGTAAAAGATGACCGTTTGCATCTTTAAGATTTGAAGCCTGACATTTTTGCCGCAATTCCGAAGGTTTGACTCAAAAATCAGGACCATCGGAGGCGGGGTAGGGTACCTCAAAGATGCGGCTGTCAGTCTTTTAGGTTCAAGCTTGAATCTATGAGGTATTCCGCTCCATGTTTTAGGTTCACATCTGCGTCCTATTTATTCAAAGGAGCATGTCTAAGGTTCGTCGTTGGATCTTCAAGGTTCAATGTTGCATCTTAGAGCTGCGGCGTTGAATGTTTGAGGTTTGCGGCCGCATCTCAAAGGTTCAGGCTTGAACCATTGAGACCCAAAAATAGAGGATGCAGTTGGTTGTGTCCCACGGCACCCATTAACTAGGGCTTCTTGGAAACCCCAACAAAATTTGACCGCATAAGAAAACCAGATCCATCGCGGCCCCCAAAGCCCGTCAGAGACGGGTGCTATTGTAGAAACTGATACTTTAACCATAAAAGATCCGTGGATGCTAAGTCATCTACACTTAATTTTGAACCTAACTTCCGTCTTCGGTCTCCCGTCTTCCAACTCACTACTATGCCTAATCCCACCAAACCCTTACATGTAGCCATCATCGGTTCCCGAGGCTATCCCTATGTCTATTCCGGCTACGAGACCCTTGTCAAAGAAATCGGCGAACGGCTGGTAAGACGGAACGTCAAACTTACCGTCTATTGCCATAAGCCGCTGTTTGATCAAAAGCCCAAGCAGGTCAACGGCATCGATTTGGTGTATATGCCCGGGTTGGAGACGAAGTCGTTGAGCCAATTGACCAATTCCTTTCTTTCTATCCTGCACGCCTGCTTCTCGAAAGCTGATGTGGTTTTTGTGGTCAACAGTGCCAACGGCCCTTTTGGGCTGATTACCCGGATTTTCGGAAAGCCCACCGCCATCAATGTGGACGGCATGGAATGGTTGAGGCCGAAATGGAAAGGCTTGGGCGCCAAGTATTTCTTATTCGCCTCCCGGCTGTCTACCAAGCTGTACGACCGCATCATTACCGACTGCGAGGAGATGCAGAAGACTTATCTGGAGCTGTTCGATACGCCTTCGACGATGATCGCTTACGGTGCCAACCCAGCCACGAAAGCCGATTCGGACAAAATACAGAAATGGGCACTGGAAGACCGTGGCTATTATCTGATTGTTGGCCGATTGATCCCGGATAACAATGCAGACCTGATCATTGAGGGTTTTGTGAAATCTTCCTCCAGACGTAAATTGGTCATTGTCGGGGATGTGCCTTACCAGGATGAATATGCGATGCGCTTGAAGCAACTGGCGGATGACCGTTTGATTTTTACAGGTTACGTCAAAGACCAGGAAGAACTGGCTGCCCTCTACCATAACTGCTATGCTTATTTGCACGGCCATGAATATGGAGGCACCAACCCCGCCATGCTAAAGGCTTTGGGTTACAACTGCGCCATCATTGCCTTAGACACCCGCTTCAACCAAGAGATGCTTCAGAACGGTAAACACGGCTGGTTTTTTCAGAAAGATATGCCCTCCGTGGCGGAAGCAATTGATAAAGCGGAAAGATCGGAACCGGAGATGGAGCAATTAAGATCTATAGCGGTGTCGGGTTTAACGGAGAAGTACAACTGGGACCATGTGACGGAGAAGTATCTGCGGGTATTTCAGGAGTTGAAAAATGGCAGGAGTTAAGAATCAAGAGCCAAAATCAAAAGGGGAAGGAAGACCGAAAACCGGAGACGGAAGGTTGTGAACCTCATGAACCATAAGGACATTCCTGCCCCATATTTGTTTTAGTAATCTCTTCGTATATTGATGCTATGGACAATGACTGATCGGAATATTTTCAGAAAAGCTTGGAGAAACAAAGAAATTGGTAGCTGAAACCCGACGTATGGCAGATGCCGCTACGAAACAAGCAGATGCGGCCGTGCAGAAAGCCGATGCGGCATGGTAGCTGGTGATCATCACCCGCAACCAGGTCAAAGAAGCACTCGCCTATATGAAATTGCCCTGGTGGAAAAAGATTTTTGGTACAGGAGACGGCCACGATAGTTGATTTAGGAGCTGCGATTTGCAACTTTTGCTTACCACTCATTACGTATGATTTACTCTTTCGACATCAATAATTTTTGCTAAACTTCAACTAAGAACTACCCATGTCCAAAAGCTGTAAGATTTGTGGAAACAGCCACAACAATAAATTCCATACCTTAAAGGAAATGATGTTTGGCACCGGCCATCTATTCGATTACCTGGAATGTAACGCCTGTGGCACCATCCAGCAATTACCCTCCCCCTCCTTTAACTTAAATGCTTATTACCCTGACGATTATTATGCTTATGTCTCCTTAAACCATTCAAGCAACTTAAGGAAGCTTTTAAAAATAATTCGCTGGCAGCTGTATGGCTATTTGGATATAAAGCCTTTCCGGCCATTGTGGGGTGATTGGGTAAGGCGGGCCAATGTCCAGTTGAATGACAGAATCGCCGATATCGGCTGTGGCAACGGTCAGCTCTTGTATGAAATGTATGCATCTGGCTTTACAAACCTCATTGGGGTGGATCCTTTTATTGAAAGCACCCGACGTATTAATTCCTCGCTCTCGCTGTTGAAGAGCAGTATTTTTGAGATTCGGGATTCTTTTGATTTTATGATGATGCACCATTCTTTTGAGCATATGGACGAGCCCAAGAAGGTGTTGGAGAAGGCCCATGAACTTTTAAAACCGGGGAAGCAATTGTTAATCAGGATCCCCATTGCGGATGCGAAGGCCTGGGAAATCTATGGCATTCATTGGGCACAACTGGATGCTCCCAGACATATTTTTATCCACTCCCTTAAGTCCATTCAATTATTGGCAGAGCAAACCGGTTTTGAGGTCTCCCGGATCATTTATGACAGTGACGCCTACCAGTTTTGGGCAAGTGAGGCGATTAAAAAAGGGATCCCCTCCACCCAGGCCACGGGGATGTTCAGCGAAAAGGAAATGAAGGCTTTTAATAAAAAAGCCCAGCAGTTCAACCAAACAGGGGAGGGCGACCAAGCCTGTTTTTATTTGACCAAGCGGTAACAATATTTGGACACCAAGACACAGTGAAGTAATATGAAAAACAA
>CAZHZP010000296.1:0-3318 GCA_964537165.1 uncultured Roseivirgaceae bacterium
GAATGGTGTTCGGAAAAGCCCAATGAGATGTGGATCGGCAAGAGAGAAACTGCCAACCAGCTCTTGATGAGGGATCCGGGTTTATTTACCAAAGAGGCCGCCGCGCTGATCAGCTTCCCCGGCGGCCACAACGAAGGGTTCCCTGATACCTCCAAACAGTTGTTTAAGGAAGTTTATGCGGCCGTTCGCGAAGGCAGGCAACCCGAAGCCGCTACCTTCCCCACATTCGCCGATGGCTTGAGGGAATTAATCATTTGCGAAAGAATAATCGAAAGCCACAGAAAGCAGGCTTGGGTAAAAATTTAAAGTAATAGAGATCCATGTTCGCCGAACATGGATCTTTTTTTTTCCGTTTTATTTTACTTCAAATATCATGGACTACATCAGGAAACAGCTCAGCCAACATATTTCAGGAGGCAATGCCTTTAAAAAAATCGAGGAAATACTGGAAGAAGTTCCTTTTGACCAGCTCGGAAAACAAGTCGAGGGACTTCCTTACACGTTTTGGCAGCAGTTCGAGCATATGAGGATCACCCAGAAAGATATCCTGGATTTTTCTACCAATGAAAATTACCAGGAACTTGAATGGCCGGCCGATTATTGGACTAAAGAGTCCGCGCCTAAGGACCAAGAGGAATGGGAAGGAAGCAAAACCCGGTTTTTTCAAGACAGAGATGCACTGCTTTCTTTAATTCAAGCTACTGAAACGAAACTGTCGGCACCTTTTGAACATGGTGAGGGCCAAACTTTATTTCGGGAAGGACTTCTGGTATTGGAACACAATGCCTACCATACAGGACAGCTTATGATCATTTACCGGTTGATCAATAACAACAAAAACAATAAATAGACGTAAAACCGTATAATTTCCTCATCTTAATCCATAAACCTAATCAAACCATTATGAAAAGAAGCACCTTTCACAAATTCGGATTTTTCGCTCTAAGCCTGATGCTTGTCGCTTTCATGAGCAACGCCCAGGAAAAAGCCAGTCCAGCCAAAACCGCGGAAGGCACCGTCAACGGAGCCAAAATCACTATCAATTACAGTAGCCCCGCCGTTAAGGGGAGAACCATCTGGGGAGACCTTGTACCATTCGGCAAGGTTTGGCGCGCAGGTGCCAATGAAGCCACTATTTTCGAAACCAGCAAAGACATCAAAGTAGAAGGAAAAGATTTGCCAGCTGGAAAATACAGTTTCTATATTATCCCCGGTGAATCCCAAAGCACCTTTATCTTCAACAGCCAAACCGGCCATTGGGGCACTAATCATGACGAAAGCAAAGATGTGTTACGGGTGCAGGTAGCTTCCGAGCAAACCTCAAACTTTGAAGAACGTCTGGTTTACGAAGTCACTAAGACAGGATTTGAAGTCAGGTGGGCTGACGGCAAAGGAAAAGTCAGCATCAAATAACGTTCGTAGCTTTTATGTAAAGAATTGAAAACAGACCTGTCGGGTTTTAAAACCTGGCAGGTCTGTTTTTTTTTACTTGCACGTGTTTCAGTGTGGCTGTGCAAATCTCTTGTTACCTTTGCGCTTCATCAATCTCCCTCAAATTGACGTTCGATCCATTTCAAACCGGGCTTCCCGTTTCAGAAATTATCCCTGAAGTCAGAAAAAAGCTGCTCCAGGAAAACACATTGATCATCACCGCACCTCCAGGGGCAGGAAAAAGCACCCTTCTTCCCTTGGCTCTCCTTAACGAACCCTGGCTACAGGGGAAAAAGATCCTGATGCTGGAGCCCCGAAGACTTGCCGCCAGCAGCATTGCCAACCGAATGGCCTCTTTATTAAGTGAACCTGTGGGCAAGACCGTCGGCTATCGCATCCGCTTCGACAACCAAACCTCCGCCGAAACGAGAATAGAAGTGGTCACTGAAGGGATCCTCACCCGAATGATCCACAATGACAACGCTTTGGAAAATGTTGGTTTGGTGATTTTTGACGAATTCCATGAGCGGAACATTCATGCGGATGTGGCCATGGCTTTCTGCCGGGAATCCCAGTTGATCTTGAGGTCTGATCTTAGAATAATCGTCATGTCCGCTACTATGGATATGCCACAACTTTCCAGGTTACTTGGGGCATCGGTTGTAGAAAGCAAGGGCAGGCAATATCCCGTCGAAATCAAATATGAAAGGGATATGGATGAGCGGCTGATCGTGGAAATGACTGCGCACACGGTACGACAGGCAGCTCAAGAGAATGCAGGGGACATCCTGGTTTTTCTGCCCGGACAGGGTGAAATCAAACAATGTGAAGAAATTTTAAAGAAAACGCTGCCCCAGGTGGCTATTCATCCCCTTTATGGACAGCTGTCCCCTTCTAAACAATATGCGGCCATTATGCCACATCCAAAGGGAAAGAGGAAGGTGGTATTGGCAACCTCCATTGCGGAGACGAGCTTGACGATAGAAGGGATCACGGTCGTAGTGGATTCTGGATTTGGAAGGACCTCCAAATTTGATCCAAGGTCCGGTCTTTCCCGTCTGGTAACCGTCAGGATCTCCCAAGACATGGCCGATCAACGTGCGGGGAGGGCCGGCAGATTAGGGTCTGGTGTCTGTTACCGCATGTGGACCAGAGCCACCCATGAAAGAATGTCTCCGTTCCGGACGCCGGAGATCCTGGAGGCGGACCTTGCTTCCCTGGTTCTGGATATGGCCCAGTGGGGGATTGTCGACATCCACCAACTTACCTGGCTGACGCCCCCACCATCGGGAGCATTGGCGCAAGCCAGCGATACCCTCCACCAACTGGATGCTTTGGAAAACGGAAAAATCACCCCTCATGGAAAACAGATCCACCAGCTTCCCTGCCATCCCCGAATCGCCCATATGTTGCTTATGGCCAAAGCTAACGGAAGACTTCCCTTAGCTACCGATCTGGCGGCTATACTGGAAGAAAGGGATCCTTTGGAGAAAGACGCCGGTATTGACATTAATCTAAGGATAGAAGCATTGAGAAAACACCGGTCCGAAAACCGAAAAGGGAGGAAATTTGACAAAATAGAAAAAATCGCTGCCTCTTATAGAAAGCTGCTGAAAATAGAATCGGGGAATGGCACTGTAGATTCTTACGAAAGCGGAATCTTATTGGCTTATGCCTATCCAGAACGGATTGCTTTTGCCCGTCCCGGCGCCAATGCCCAGTTTCAATTGGCGAACGGCAAATTTGCCACGGCTGGTCACAGGGACGACTTAGCCAATGAGCCTTGGCTGGCCATAGCCCATATAGATGCCAGAGAAGGCGCGGGTAAAATCATTATGGCGGCCCCTTTAAATCCAAAAGACTTGGCTCCCTTGGTCAAAACATCCG
>CAZHZP010000297.1:0-3292 GCA_964537165.1 uncultured Roseivirgaceae bacterium
CGCTTATTAACCCTACTATTAAAAGTATTGTACCCGGCAGATAAAGGGGAGCGCTTGCCGCAGAAATAGACGTGTCAAAGATGTTGGGATAGCTGATTACAAAACTATTCGACCATTGTTTAAATGGAAGAGTGGTCATACGGCTTAAAAGAAGTAAAATCGCGACCGAAAAATAGGGCGTCCACGCTTTCAATAAAGAAAAAGCCGGCCCATCTTTTTCCTCCTCTAATTTGATATCCAGCTTTCCCAACCAAAACTTTGGCCATTGATTTCTCTCGGGGAAATCCCAAGTTTCCTTGGGCAGAAGAAAACCTCTTTTTGCCGCTGTTACCACTATCGCCAATCCGATTAGAGATCCAAATAAAGAAGGGAATTCCGGCCCCAAAAAAAGCCCTGTTAAAAGATAGGGCAAGGTAAAAGCCAGGCCTCCAAACAATGCAAAGGGAAATGCAGCCAGCCCTTCTTTCCAGCTTCTTCTTCTACCAAAAAACCTCGTCATCATGACTATCATAAACATGGGCATAAGTGTTCCTACAATAGTATGGAACAGAACCACGTCGATGGTTATTAGATGTAAAAACTTTGACAGGGTTAAGTCATTAGCCGCTAAAATATTGCTAAGATGGGGACCTTCTAATCCCCCCCTCACTCCTACCAATATAGGTGTCCCCACTGCACCAAAGGTAACAGGGGTACTCTGTACCATCATTCCCAAAACAACTGCCGCCATAGCCGGGAATCCCATGGCTACCAACAAAGGGGCCACTATTGCAGCCGGTGTGCCGAAACCCGCGGCTCCTTCTAAAAAGGAGCCAAACAACCAAACAATAATCACAACCTGCACCCGTCGGTCTGTACTTATATCCGAGAATCCACGGCGGATTACTTTGATGGCTCCGGAATAGTTGAGTAGGGTGAGTAACAAGATGGCTCCGAAAATAATGTATAAAATATCAAAGGTTATAAACAAGCCCTGGATGGATGAGGCCAGGATATGGGTCAATGAAATCTCCCAAGCAAAAAAAGCCACTACTGCAGTCAACAAAAAACCAACCGGCATGGCATGCTTTGCAGGAAGCCGAAAACCAACCAACAGGATAGCTACTATAAGAATCGGGAGCACTGCGAGGAATGACAACAGATTTAATGACATACAGGTAATTAATTTTTGATAAGTCTTTCTAAAGTATAGAAGAAGGCTTCTGCCGTTCTGATGCACGGCTCTTTTGTTACAGAACCTTTACTTTTCATAAGTTGCAAAAGAACGCTTTTTCCGACGCTGAAACATTTATGGAAAAGATAAGCCAAGGCTGGAAAACCCAGCAGTTGTTCGACCTTGCTGTTTTTCCCAGCCTAAACTAAGAAAGCACTTCTCCAATGGCTTATTTCACGTGTTGCATTTAACTATTTATCGTTCAACCTTTTTGGGCTTTTCTGTTTCCTGAGACATTTTTTCTGGCAACATAAAAACATTTCCCTTATTATCACTGAAATAAAGCCGTGATTTGGAAACCTCCCGTCCATGTCCATCTGCCCAGAATGCGTAAAAGTCTGGATGTGCATTTATCGGACGTCGGGCGTATGCGTGGTTGAACTCACTATTGCTGGTTAGTTGTTTCGCCTTTTTCCAGCTCTTGCCTTGATTTTTAGATATCCACATGGCCATCTCTCCACCCGTATTATATGCTTGAGGCCCTGTTTCTGTTGAGGCGATAATTTTCCATCTATTTTTTTTCTCTATATAGATAGAGCCCACGTCATAATTGTTATCAGAGGTAGTTATGGGGTTAATTTGCCATTCCTTCCCTGACCAGTGGGCGGTATACCATTGCCGCGGGCCATCCTCAGGGCCAGAGGTGGGACCCTTGCTGGTTAAGTATACGATGACCGGGTTGCCTTTTTTGTCGAAGTTAACATCACTGATATACACATTTAATCCTTCTGAGGCATAATCATGAACAAGCGCTTTATTGTCGATCTCCGATAGAGGCAAATCGGCAGGCATCCCATCTACTGTTTTCCAGCTCTTGCCAAAGTCATTGGTTTGCAGGTAATAAAGGTTGGTCCGGTAATTCAAACCTGCTCTCTCCTTCCGGTGGGGATGATAGTTAAACGCGCTCCCTACTCTGTTGCCTTGTTGTCCGCTGGTTTGGTAATGCCCCTCTTCAATTGTTGCAAGATCTTTCCATTCCGACCAGTTTATTCCATCCTCACTGGTCATCCATGCAATGTCCCGAGTTCCCCTCTTGCCCAGGGGCAGATCCCTGCTTTCATAGTGGGTAAATAAGCCAAGAAACCCATAATCCTTATCATAATACATTTGTAGATAAGAAAAATTATCCATGGGAACCCTTCGATTATCCTCTATTTTGGTGGCCGGAACGCGATCAAAATAGCTGATGTCATAAGGAGCGGCGCTTCGGTGGATAAAGGAAGGCCTCCCCGTTCCATGAGATGTAGAGAAGATCCAGATATATCCGTCTTTGTCCATTTGCATCACCGGATTATCATGTGCGTCATCCGTTGCCTTGTCCAGCACAATGGTGGGGCGTGCGACTTCGTTGGTAACATGATCGTAATAAGAAACCTGATGGAGCAAGGTTGTATTTGATTCATCTGTCCCCCCGTAGCAGAAAAATGTCTTTTTAACCTCCGGAGCATACACTGAAAACGGGTAGTGGTTAGCAGGATATGTTCCCAGGCCACCGCTGTATTTGAATTTATATTCGTTTTTCAACCGCGTGTTCATATACCATATCCCCCTGAACCCCTCATCAGTCTGGTTCAAAAGTTTAGCATTTCCATAAATGGAATCGGGTGATTGTGCAAAGGTCGAGAAGGACAACAAGATTGTCCCAGAGAAAAGGAGAATCAGACTATAAATTTTATTCATGATGATTATTTTAAAGTGACAAAAGTTTGAGATAACACGGCTCAGCCCTGCCTGAAAATATGTTTTTAATTACTGTAAATAGTACCCGCACCTATCCCTCATAGGTAAGTCTAAAGCCTATCCTATTCTAATAAGGTATCCCTTTAAAGATTCTGATACGGGCCATAGAATTTCTGCCCGTTATTTAGAGACAGTAAGCTGCATTGAACTGAATTCGATGGCAGCAATGTTGACAAATGCCCTGTCGGAAAAATCCCAGTTTTTCAATGCTTTGATTCGGACGTATCTGATTTTCCCTGTATGGTTCAATTGAAATTCATGGCCGTTCGCCGCAGCAGCTATATCTTCTGGTGTGTTGTCACTTCTTACAGCTGAGGAAGCAATGGTATTTCCAGAGGG
>CAZHZP010000298.1:0-3261 GCA_964537165.1 uncultured Roseivirgaceae bacterium
GCATGGAGAAGGTCATCAATGGTCTCAAATAGAGGAACAATATCAAGGTTTAGCTGCCCGTTTTTGGCCAGCTGTAGTTTGGTCAATTGATATACACTCAGAATGTGTATAGCGGATTGCGAGTTGGATATGATGTACCGATGACATCCCATCTCCCCGTTTTTATGCTGCACATAACGGATTGCCTCCATGCTGTTTAGCATTTCGCCATGAAAAGGATCGGGAAGTGCATCCGGCTCGGGCAGCGACTCCACCGCCAGCAATTTGGTTATTTGCTCTCCTTCTTCCATCTTTTTATAGGAATCCAACCCATCTTCACCTTCCTGAAGCGCAATAATTCCCTCCCACAGGTCATCATGTTTACGGCTATCCTGTCTGACGTCCATGCTGGCAAAGTGAAAACCAAACACTTTTATCTTGAGGATAAACCCATCAAGCAAGTCTAAAAACAGTCCTTCATGGTGTTCTATGATGCCTTTTCTGGCCTCATACAAGATCTCCAGGAGTTCTTCTTTTGTGAACAATTTGTCATCACCCCCATATAAGGCCTGATAAAGCTTCCTCTCGGCAAGAAGCAGATGAGGCTCCACATGGTTGAAAGTAAGCCTTCGGCGAACCTTGCGGATATCCCTATGGTAACATTTCAAAATAGAGTTCTGGAGCTTGTCAGCCACTTTTTTGGTTACATCATGCGTAACATAAGGGTTACCGTCACGGTCTCCCCCCGGCCAAAAACCCACCATTAACAGATTGGGATTGTCCCATTCATGAAGGGGAATATCCAACTGATTCAGCACCCGGGTCAAAATGTCAGAAATACTGGCGTAAAAAACGTTTTCCAAAAACCAGCAAAGACTCAAGGCCTCATCATAAGGCGTGGGTTTGTCCTTTTTTATAAATGGGGTCTTACCAAGTTGCTGCAGCAACAAATTGATATTTCCCAAATCGTTGGCCCTGATGGCACCTTCCAGATCAGTAAGAATCGCAAGCACATTGCCGGGATAAAACTGCGTGGGGTGGGCGGTAAGGGTTAGCCGGACCGAAAAAGTCTTTAATTTTTCTATCAGGGCCTCCTTCTTCTTATCACTCTCCGCTCTTGCAATCAAGGCGGTCATAGTCCCCTTTCCTTTCAGATCATTCACTTTTTCAAAAGCCGCATCCTCTATGGAGTCAAAGAGAACTACCTGCCGCTCCACATACTGCACCAGTTGAAATAGCAGATCATGTCTTTCCTTTTCAGACTTATCTGACATTAAATCCTCAAAAAACTGGTTGATGATTTCTTTAGGCGTCTTTCCTTTTTCAAAACCTGACTGGCAAGCGCTCGTTAATATGGGAAGTAAAGTCCCGGTTCGATAAATATCATTGAAGGGTAGATCGAGAAATAAACTGTTGTAGATGGTAAACCTTTTCGCCACCTCTGTTTGATATACCTTGGACATGCTCTCTTGTTAGTATTGGAAATTGAATGCCCAAAGTAAGCAAAAATCGCCGAATTTTAAATTTTAAGACCAAATGCTTAAAACATTCTCATCAAAAATCCCCTTATCACTAAGTTATCATTGCCAAAACACCCTATATTTTTCCTATTCCGTAAATCAAATCAAAAACAACCTCCTATAACGATCTTAATTTCGTAAATTTAGGCGCCCCTTTTTCACAAAGCTTAACATTTCACCTATGCTTATAGCCGTTTTATCAGGTTTTATTGTAGCACTATGCCTCCCTGTCCTGGGTAAGTACCTCAAAGGCAGGCTCTCTATAGCCCTCGCCGTTTTACCGATACTACTGTTCATTTATTTCTTGAGCTTCATCCCCACGATAACCCAGGGAGCGCCCGTCACTTTCAGCTATTCCTGGATTCCCTCTTACGGCATCAATCTGGATTTTAATCTGGATGGCCTCGCTTTGCTTTTCACGCTTTTGATCACGGGGATTGGTTCACTGGTGTTTTTATATACCTCTGCTTACCTAAAAGGCCATGAATACCTCGACCGCTTTTATGGCTACTTAAGCATGTTTATGGGATCCATGCTTGGCCTAGTCCTTTCAGACAATATTATTTCCATCTTTATATTTTGGGAACTGACGAGTATCAGTTCCTTCTTTTTGATCGGGTTTAATAATGAAAACCCCAAATCCCGCAACTCGGCGGTGCTGGCATTGGGTATTACCGGCCTGGGAGGCTTGTTTCTGCTTGCTGGAGCAATAGCCTTAGGGCTTGCCGGAGGCTCCTATAATATAACAGAGCTGTTATCTTCCTCCGAACTCATTAAAGAACATAGCCTCTACGGCTGGATCATTTTCTTTATTTTCATAGCAGCCTTTACCAAGTCCGCCCAGTTTCCTTTCCACTTCTGGCTTCCAGGAGCCATGGAAGCACCTACACCCGTTTCCACCTACCTTCACTCCGCTACCATGGTGAAGGCAGGGATATATCTACTGGCGAGACTAACTCCGGTTTTAGGAGACCATTTCTGGTGGAACACCCCCTTGGTCATTATTGGAACGGTGACCATGCTTTACGCCGCCATCCACGCCCTCTTCCGGTTGGATATGAAGAGTATCCTTGCCTATTCCACGATCTCCGCTCTGGGCATCCTGGTTTTTCTTATCGGTCTTGGCTCGAGGCAGGCGCTTCTGGCGGCGGCGGTTTTTATTCTGGTGCATGCGCTGTATAAGGCGACCCTATTTTTGGTCACCGGGATAGTGGATCATGAAACCGGAACCCGGGATGTATCGAAATTGGCAGGGCTCCGAAAGGTGATGCTCCCCGTAAGTATTGCAGGCTTTTTGGCAGCCATTTCCAATGCAGGCATTCCCCCATCCTTCGGTTTTATAGGTAAAGACCTTATTTATGAGGGTACCCTACACTATGGCGAATGGGCTTATTGGCTGACCGGTGCGGCAGTAGTTACCAATATCTGTTTATTATTTGCAGGCTTTGTGGTCGGATTCAAACCATTTATGGGCAAACTGCCCCCTCAATATGAGAATGTCCACCTGCCCAGTCCCTTGATGTGGGTACCGCCCCTGGTTCTTTCGGTTTTAGGAATTCTGTTTGGGCTGTTCCCCGCTCTCATTGAAGATCCCATCATAAAGCCTGTGGTCGCCTCCTTATTAAACAGCACGCCGGATTTTCACCTATTGCTCTGGCATGGCTTCAATCTGGTTTTATTGCTGAGCGGCATCACGATGGCCGTCGGGATCGCACTGCTATTTATCATCAAACCTTCTGAGGCTTTGCTAGCCAAGGCGGTG
>CAZHZP010000299.1:0-3254 GCA_964537165.1 uncultured Roseivirgaceae bacterium
TTTCCATCCTTTATTTCAAAAAGAAAATTTTCCAAAATAGGCACCACCGGATTGGTAGTCACCACGCCGTTAATTGCGGACAGGTGTTTTAAAAGAGTAGAAGAATTAACAATAAATTTCATAGATATAATTTTTTTAATGCGGTCAATAACCATCATTTGACGGAGGGGGCTTGTCACCGGATCTACCGGTACCCATGCCATCCTGGCTCCCTCCACAGAGATTTTGGGAGGAGGGGCTACAAGAGGGTAAATTTAGAAATAAATTCATTAATGCCGTGAATGGGAGAATAAATCTTTCGCACCAACTCCTGGCTTACCTTCCAAACCGCCTTTTTCTCCAAAGTACCTTAATAGATCCTGCCATCAAAATCAATCCTACGGGCGCAGCGATGTTTAGAAAATACCAGTAAGGCTTGTTATCCTTGATTTTAACCTCGTCCAACGGCCGGATCTGATATTGCTTGGTTCTCGAAGCGATGATCCCGTCAGGCTCCAGTAGATAATTAATAGCATTTTGAATAAACATCCGATTGGCCAACAAATCTTCCGAAAATGGATCCTGGCCTAAGGGAAGCGGCTCGCCGGAAGCCATGTCCATCGTACTTTTCACAACATCGCCATCCCCCGCCACCAGTATTTTCCCCTGGCTCCCGGATTCTACAAAAGAAGCCTTATCAAAACCCTCCGGCAAAAACCGGTTTTTGTAATAAGAAGTAAAGTTTCCTTCCAATAAATAAACCAAAGGAAGGTTCATCAGCTGGAATTGTTCGATCTGCGGCTCCTGTGCCATATCCTGGAAAGCCACCCGGACCGGGGCATCTGCCTTTTTGGTATAATTGCTGGAAAATACCAAAGGCGTCTTCTTTACCCCGTCTGCCTTGATCGTATCCAACGTACTGACAAACTTGAACTGCACCAGGTCGAGCCCCTTGGTAATCGGATGGTCGGCCATTCTACCAGCCATTACATAAAAAGGCCAGGGCAACGGCACAATTTGCGATTGGTTGCCAAACGCGCCCCCCACCACCGGATGATAACCAAAGTTCAGGTCCTGGATTAAATCCCGGTTGATCCTGATCCCGTATCGGAACAAGAGCTCATTCAACCCGGTTTCGAAAGGCATGGCGATCGTACCTTCCCCGCCGGCATCCTTCAAGTCCACCGCCATCTGGTCGATAAAAAACAAGAGATTGCCCCCGTTCATGAGGTATTGGTCCAACAGGTATTTTTCCCGCTCCGAATAAGGCTCTTTTGGTCCTGCGATGATCAAGGCGTCAAAGGTCAGCAGGTCATCCACTGTCCTGGCCTGGTCCATCGGCACCTTGTATACTTCATAATCCTCCACCAAGGCTTCCACCAGTCCAAAGCCATCATCTTCGGCCATTTCTCCGTGGTTGATAATCATGCCTACAGCCTGTTTTTGCTGGAGAACAAGCCTTTTAATGGCCTGGCTGAGCTCAAATTCGAGGTTTTCGATAGACAGGTTTAAAATCTCCTCGGGAGCCATGCCTCTTTCCCCCTTGAGCAACAAAGTCCCGACCTCAAATTCCTCATTCCGTATCACCACACCAGGGAAAATTAGCCGGGAAGTTCGTCCGCCATTTTGGGAGGCAAAGAGGTTGGTTGGGTTTATGCCGAAATCCGCCAGTGCCAGGATATATTCGTCCCGCTCCTCCCCTTCCAGGGACAAGGGATCAAAATAAAAATAATCTATTCTGACGGGACTGTAGGCATTAAAAGTCCGCAGGGTTTCTTCGATGGATTTTTGCAAGCGCCGCATCCCTCCCGGAAGATTGCCCGTTAATAAGATTTCGACTTCAATGGGCTCCTCCAACTCGGAGAGCAGCTGGGCTGTGGCGGGATGAAGGGAATAACGCTTCTCCTCCGTCAGGTCGATCCGGAATGGAAAAACACGTTCTACAGCATAAAGAACAGCTATAAACCCGACGACTAACAGTAGATAAAAAAGGGTTTTCTTACTGGAATGCTTCATTTTCTTCTAATCATTATGCCGGTTGCTACCAACAAAGCTGCGATCACGGAGAGGAAATAAACCAGGTTGGAAGAGTCAATCACCCCCCGTCCCATGCTTTGGTAATGATAACTCAAGCTCAACTCTTCTACAAACAACGCCATATCGTTCCGTTGCAAAGAAGCCAAGGCCGATAGACCAAAATAAAGTAGAAAGCCGAGAAATACCCCAATCACAAAAGCAGTAATCTGGTTGTCCGTCAGGGAGGAACTGAACAAGCCAATCGCCGCAAACACCGCCCCGACCAGTATCAGGCCGATAAAAGAACCAAAAAATCCCGCACTGTCGATATTTCCGACCGGATCCCCCAGTTGCACAATGCTGTAGTAATAAATGAGGGTGGGCAACAAAGCCAAAAGGATCAATCCCACAGAGGCCAAATATTTTGCCAGGATGATCTGTGCGTTGGTCAACGGGGAAGTGATCAACAGCTCCCAAGTGCCGGACTTCCTTTCCTCCGCGATCATCCGCATGGTGATGGCAGGCACCAGAAAAACAAATACAAAAGGCGTATACACAAATAAAGCTTCAAGATCCGCATAACCGTACTCCAAGACGCTGGTTTCGGGAAAAACCCAGACCACCAGCCCCAGGGCAACCAAAAAAGCCGTCAATAACAGATAGCCGGTAAGCTGGTTGAAAAATGTGTTGATCTCCTTTAAAAACAATTGCCACATATCAATCCTGGGTAAGTTGACGGAAAATGGTTTCGAGGTTCTTTTCCTGTTTCCTCAGGCTTAACAGAGAAAGGTCCCTTTCCTGCACCACAGATAGCAACTCTTTTCGCAGTTGCACAGGATCTTCGGTTAGAAATTCCAGCTCATTGTTTCTCCTGACCCGAATTTCCCGCACCGTCGGCAACTGAGCAAACCAGCGTTCCTCTAGGGGTTCCTCTGTTTCGATAATTAATGAACCCAAACCCTTGTCGATTTTAAGATGCTGCAGCAGGTCCTGAGCCACGATGCCACCCCGGTGGATGATGACCACTTTGTCGCAAATGGCCTCCACTTCCTGCATGATATGCGTACTTAGGATTAGGGTTTTATCCTTGCCGATTTCTCTGATCAGGTTTCTGATTTCTACCAATTGGTTGGGATCCAGGCCGGTCGTAGGTTCATCCAGAATAATGACCTCCGGATCATGCACGAGGGCTTTGGCCAGTCCCACCCGCTGGCGGTAACCTTTGGACAGTTGCCCGATTTTTTTGTGCTGCTCGGCGC
>CAZHZP010000300.1:0-3251 GCA_964537165.1 uncultured Roseivirgaceae bacterium
GGCGCTAAGGCGAAAATCAAACTCACTGCAACAATAGCCGCCAACACTACCGTCAACAAAGCCATGAACAAATCGCCGGAGGGAACAAAGGTGAAGTCAAAAAACTCATTAGGAAGCATCCCTAAGGTCAAGCCCAGTAGTACCAAGGTAATCCCCAGAACACCAAATATTCCGAAACCGGGAATTACAAATATCTCGACCAGAATTAAGATCACGCCGATCGCAAAGGCAATCATTTCCCAATTGGCCGCCAAACCATTTAAATAATAAGGGGTAAAATACAAGATAATGGCAACAACACTGGCTAAGATAGGAAAACCTACGCCTGGCGTCTGCAACTCAAAATAAATCCCTGCAAAGATGACCAGGATGAGGAAACCACTGACCACCGGATTAAGAAAAAACGCAATCACCTGCTCAACGGTTGATATTTCGTGATGGATGATTTCATAATCAAATAGTCCTTGAAGCTCGACGATTTCTTCAATCGATTTGACCTGCGCTTCACAAAATCCGTGTTCTATCGCCTCTGATACAGAAAAGCTCACGACCGATCCCGCCTGCGTCACCCCTTCTATGACGAGGCTTTCATCGACCATGGCTTCGGCTATTTTCGGATCTCTGCCCTGTGCTTCGGCGGTACTTCTCATGATCGAACGCATATAGGATTGGTATTTATCCGGAGCTGCTTCTCCTGTCCCTCCCACCACCACGGTGGCCGCACCAATACTTGCACCCGGAGCCATATAGATGCTGTCACTGGCGATAGAGATGAGAGCGCCCGCGGAGGCGGCGTCCTTGTCGATAAAGACATGCGTGGGTACTTGGGACTCCAAAATCATCGTCCGGATATCATCCGCATCGTTAACGGCCCCGCCATAGGTATCCATATGAACGATGATCATGTCGGCTTCTTTTTGCGCCGCATCTTCGAGCGCCAACTTAACCCTTCGGTTCATGCGGGGATCAATATCTCCTTTGATCTCAAAAACATACACCATTTTCCTATCGGCTATTTCCTTGTCAACTTGTCCATAAGAAGGCATTGACCAAGCGATCATACTGAGGAAAAGGAATGTTATCAACTGCTTCATGTTGTGAAAATTAATTTGAATATACAGATATTTTTTATTCCAGAAGCCGTTTTACTAGCTAATCCCTCAATAAATTTAACATTTTTTTAAGTCTCAAATCAGCATTTTTTGGCCAAATCCTTTACCTTGAGGGACGGTTTACCGCACATCACTATAAAGTTGTTTTTGAAAAAATAAATCGGAAATTTGCAGGGAAGAATGAAAAATTGCGACATGAGAAAAGGTATTCTATTATTAGGTTTATTGTTCGTTACGGGAATTTCCTTTGCCGGCAAGCTTGCAC
Organism: uncultured Roseivirgaceae bacterium; assembly: GCA_964537165.1. Taxonomy (GTDB): domain Bacteria; phylum Bacteroidota; class Bacteroidia; order Cytophagales; family Cyclobacteriaceae; genus DATGMS01. Next base: position 1,378 of record CAZHZP010000300.1, read on the forward strand.
TCCGCGACTCGGTGGGCGTGGAAAGAATCAACGGCCAATCCTTCATCATCCATCAGGTGGAGGAAAAAGAAACCCTCTTTGCTATCTCAAGACGGTATAAGACACCGGTTAACGAGATCGTACAGAATAATGACGAACTGAAAAACGGCCTGAAGATCGGCCAGAGGATTAGGATACCATTTGTGGAAAAATCAGCCATCCCTGCAGGAGCCAAACTCCATAACGTAGCACCTGGTGAAACGATGTTTTCCATAGCAAGAACTTACAGTGTCACCATCAATGACCTGATGACCTGGAATGACCTTAAAGGCAATGACTTAAGCGTGGGACAAGCTTTGATTATCCAAGGCGTGGCGGATATCAAACCTGAAAGCCCTGTCGCCGAGACTCCCAAAGTGGCGGAAGCCCCCGCAACACCAGAGAAAAAACCTGAGCCCGCTCCCAACAGGCAGCCGGTAGAACAAACACCGACTACTCCCTCCCAGCCCACCACATCGATGACAAGCGGAGGATGGATCACGCATCAAGTGACGCAAGGCCAAACTTTGTTCTCCATTGCGAGGCAATATGATGCAAAGGTCGAGGATCTCATCGCATGGAACGGCCTTTCATCCAATACCCTGTCGCTGGGACAAAGTCTCAAAGTCGGACGGGATAATACCACCACCGTTCCTACCGTTACATCACCGGCTCCTGTTGCCAGAAATGAGGAGAGGGCTTCCTCAAGTACCGGCTCTTCAGCAAGTACTCCTGCTGGCACCACGGCGACTTCCTCCAGCACCGCTTACAAAAACCTAAAAGAAACCGGACAGGCAGAGGTGATAGAAGGCACCGGTAACCACAAAAAATACCTGGTGCTGCACAGGACAGCCCCGGTGGGCACCATCATGCGCATCAGAAACGAAGAAAATGACATCACGGTCTTTGCGAGAGTAGTGGGTGTGCTCCCTGACACAGGGGACAATAACAGACTTTTGATTAAGGTCTCTAAAGCGGCCTACGACCAATTGAAAGCGGTCAATTCAAGGTTCCCGGTAGAGATATCTTATTAAAAAGAAACAGTATATTTTTACAGTAAAAGCACTTACTTTAGGTGCTTTTACTGTTGCAGAGGGCTTGGGGGCCTCCCCGCATGTCTCCAACTAAAAATCCATCACTACTTGCCTTTTATGAAGAAAATCCTGAGTGTCTTTGCACTATTCCTCTGCTTCCAGGTTCATGCTCAGGAATTACAGAAGAAGTACGTTTACCACATCGGGGCGGGACCGGCTGTTGAAGGGGACCTGGGGATGTGGGCAATCCATTTCACCAACCAGTTTAGTTATTTCCTCAATGACCGGCTCTCCATCAATCCTTCCCTCACATATTTTACCAGCCTTGGAGATATCGAAAACCTACACCTAGAAGACAAAGAATACCAGCAGGACTATGCTTCCAGTTTTTTTGCCAATGCTAAACTACAGGTTGATGTCCTGAAAACTTCACGAGACTTCAGAATAGGAATTGCGGCGGGGCCGTCTTTCCAATTAGGGGGGACCTCTTACCACCGGGGATTCACCCAGGACGAAAACAGGAACCTAACGAGCATGGGTTATGAAGTAGAAAAACACAGGCGATTGGGATATGTGACCGAATTGCTCTTCGATTGGCCCCATGCCAGACCTTCTCGGAGGGGTTCGGCGACGATCAGTATGTCTTCCTTTAGTGGCTATTGGCCCTACTACCTAATGGCTACCTACCGGGTGGGTTTCCAACTATGATAAGCACGCAGTGACTAGAGGCTATCCTGTACGGGCTGGCCATGCAGAATTGCATTTATATCCGATTAATCCTATTTTTGTCGTTCCTCCCTTTGACATGAACAAATTCCAGCT
>CAZHZP010000301.1:0-3244 GCA_964537165.1 uncultured Roseivirgaceae bacterium
TGATTGTGGGAAAACCGATAGACATTTATTATGCTTATGAATACGCCGGAGTAAATCCTGCCAATGGTGCCCCAATGTACTACGACAAGAATGGGGAATATACCTATACGGTCAAAGATGAAGATCGCCACTACATCGGCAGCGCCCTTCCGTGGACCTATGGAGGATTGTCGAATACGCTTAGTTATGGCCCGGTTTCCTTGGAGGTTTTCTTCCAGTACCAATATGGCAATTTGGCGTTTAATCAGGACCTGTACAACCTCGCCCAGGCAGGTTCTATCGGGCAGGATAACCAAACCGTGGATCAATTGAACTTCTGGAGAGGGCCAGGCCAGATCACCAATACCCCGAAGCCCTATGAAGGAGGGAATATCCCAGGACATTCTGGATACCAGCAGTTTTCTACCAGGCAAATATCCGACGGAAGTTACATTCGGCTAAAACAGGTGACCTTAAACTACTCCTTGCCGGCACAGTTGCTACAAAGGGTCGGGATCCAGCAGGGGAATGTCTATGTACAGGGAATCAACCTCTGGACCTATACCAAATATAACGGACTCGACCCGGAGGTGAACTCTGTAGGAGCCAGTACTTATGGCACCTATCCCAGTGCCCGGCAGCTTACCGCAGGTTTAAATTTTACGTTTTGATGCTTATGTTCAAGATACGATCAATAAGATTATGGCTGACAGTGTGGGTGTGGACGTTGGGCGCATGTACTGACTTAGAGACTTCACCGAGGCAGAGCATCACACCGGACATTGCACTTGCCGATCTGGCAGGCTATGAATCATTGGCCTTTTCGATGTATAGCCGGGCCATTGGCTTTAACTATTACGGGCAGACCATGATGATTGCCCCCGAGATCCTAGCGGATAATCTAAAGATCTTGGCCAATACGGGCAGATATACGGGGCAAGAAGCCAATGCTGACAGAGAGCATATCAACATCTGGAACGGGAACGTGTATGGGGGGATCAATGATGCCAATATGATCATCGCTGGTATTGACCATGAGGCCGTGACCGGTGATGAAGATTGGAAGAAAATCATCAAGGGCGAAGCCTATTTTATGAGGGCCTTGTTTTACTTTGACCTGTCCAGAGTATATGGTTACGAGCCGGGAAGGGAGGTCAATAATTTCAACTTAGGGCCTATCTTGAGGCTGGAACCGACGACCCAAGCTTCGGATGCGGATTTCCGGGCACGGGCTACCAATGTGCAGGTATATGAGCAGATCGAACAAGATCTGCTGGACGCCATTGATTTATTGCCCTTCTCCACCATGGGTCGGGCTCCTTCAGAAACCGAATTTGGAGTTTACCGGGCCAATTGGGCAGCGGCTTTAACGCTCTTGGCGAGACTCTATCTTTATTGGGAAAGGATGGAAGAGGCGGAAGCGGCCGCTACGGCCGCCATGCGGGTATTGGGGCTGTCCAACAACGGGGTAGGTCTGGTTCCTGCCAATGCCTATGTGGACGCTTTTTCTACCGCACCCCATCCCGAATCGATATTCGAACTGGAAATACGGGCAGTAGATTGGAATAGCGTCGACGGCGTCAATAATTCTTTAAATTCCCTTACCTCCAATTCTAACTCAGCGGCGCAGTTTGTGGTGGGAGCCTCCGATGAGTTGATGAGTGCTTATGAAGAAGGCGATGTACGGAAAAACACCTGGCGGGAGACTACCGCAGAGGGTGTTACCGGCACGGCTTACGCCAGCAGAAAGTGGACGGGATTTAAAGGCGACTTTTTAGAAAACCTTCCTATCCTTAGGGCTTCAGAGCTGTACCTGATCCGTGCCGAGGCAAGGTATGCCACCAACCCTGCCGGTGCACGCTCTGACCTCAACGCCCTGCGGTCGAGGAGGGGCTTAGGCCCCGTGGACGCGGTATTAACCGGCCAGGCGCTTTTGAATCGGATTTTGACAGAACGGCGACTTGAATTCGCTTTGGAGGGGCATCGCTTTTTTGATTTGAAACGAAACGCCAGGAATATCTCCAAACATGGATCCTTTATGGAAGTGCCCTATACCGATTACAGGATACTGTCTGATATTCCTCTAAGCCAGGTAGAGTTGAACCACCAATTGGAACAAAACCCAGGCTATTAAATGCTTATTGCAATGACGAGAAAATATATATTATCCTTTTTGGGATTAATGGCACTGTCGCTCTGCACCTCAGGATGCATGGAAGATTCGGGTTTCGAGATCCTCTGGGAAGGTCGGGAGGTAGAATTTGAAGCCGCTTCACTTCCCAATCGGACGGTTACTGAAGTGGTGTTTCTAGACAATAGCCAAAGTAACCAAACCGACCTCACCATGTTACGGATCAATTTGGTAGGTGCACAAATTCCCGATGAAGTTACCTTATCCATAGGGGTGGATCCTTCTTCTACTGCGGTGCAGGGAGTGCATTACCGCATGGAACGTACGGATATCAGTATCGCCCCAAACAGCAGCTTCGTGGATTTACCGATTGAGATCCTTACCGGAAACCTTGCCACGGATGAGTCGCCGGATTTAGTGCTGAATATCATTGACGCTGGTAATGTCAAGGTAAGTGCCAATTATGGATCCGTTACCCTGCAGATCCGACTGGCCTGCGCATCGAATCTCGCAGGCACCTATAGAACCGTTAACGTCGGTACAGGTGGCACGTTGAACTATCAAGTCACCATCACCGAGGTGGAACCGTTAACCTACCGTATCTCTGATATCACGGGAGGGGTGTACGCCTTGCTCTATGGGGCAGAGGACAACCCGGCGGTCTTTACCGATCTCTGTGGCGAACTGACGGTTTTCGACCAACCTGACCTTGTCTTCGGCAACGATAAATTCAATGGAACAGGTAGGGTAAATGCGGACGGGACCATTGTGATCTCTTGGGAAAATGAGAATGAGGATACCGGCGTCACCACCATGACCCCGATCAATTAGCGTATTACAGCATGATAAAAAATATATTCGTCCTATTGGTTTGCTTCTTAGGCTTTGTGGGGTTGCCCCAATTATCGGTGGGGCAAGATAAAAACCTTTTGGAAGAGCGGACGGCTATTTTGAACCGTATTCAGAAGGACGCCAATAGGGTTGTTTTGAACGCTGCCGAGAGAAAAAGATTGAGTGAACAGCACCGTTTTCCCCTGGCTCTTTCCCTCAACCATCAAAGGACGGCTGTTTTTCAATATATGGACGGGGCAGGCCAGCCAATATATTACACTACCTATAATGTCAACGCTGCGA
>CAZHZP010000302.1:0-3243 GCA_964537165.1 uncultured Roseivirgaceae bacterium
ACCCGGGATGTGTCGAAACTGGCTGGACTCCGAAAGGTGATGCTCCCGGTGGGTATTGCAGGATTTCTGGCCGCCATTTCCAACGCCGGCATTCCTCCATCCTTCGGTTTTATCGGCAAAGACCTTATTTATGAAGGCACACTGCATTATGGCGACTGGGCCTATTGGCTGACCGGTGCAGCAGTGGTTACCAATATCTGCTTGTTATTTGCTGGCTTTGTGGTCGGGTTCAAGCCATTTATGGGCAAGCTGCCCCCTCAATATGAGAACGTCCACCTGCCCAGTCCCTTGATGTGGGTCCCGCCTCTGGTTCTTTCGGTTTTAGGAATTCTTTTTGGGCTGTTTCCCGCGCTCATCGAAGATCCCATCATAAAGCCTGTGGTCGCCGCCTTGATAAACAGTAGTCCGGATTTTCACCTCTTGCTCTGGCATGGCTTCAATCTGGTTCTATTGCTGAGCGGTATCACGATGGCCGGCGGGATCGCACTGCTGTTTATCATCAAACCTTCTGAGGCTTTGCTAGCCAAGGCGGTGAGATTCCGAGAAATCTCCCCGGAAGGGCTTTTTGAAGCTTTATCACGGCTTTTCAATAAGTTGGCCGATAGCTGGACAGAGCTCCTTCAGAACGGATACCTTCGCTCGTACGTGTCGACTATCGTGGTGTTCATGTGCATTATACTGGGATATAGGTTATTTGAAGATGGAAACTTAGACTTCAACCTGCAACGGCTTACGGCGATTACCCTTTACGAAGCCACGGTTCTGTTGATCATGGGCATAGCCATTCTGATCACGGTCTTTAGTAAGTCAAGACTGTTGGCGGTGGTGGCTATGGGGGTGATCGGATATGCCATCTGTTTGATCTTTGTGTTCTATTCTGCTCCTGATCTGGCCATGACCCAGTTTGCTATCGATACGCTGACTGTTATCCTTTTCGTATTGGTGCTCTACAACCTGCCCAAGTACCAGAATTTTTCCAAAACCAAGGATAAAATCAGGGACGGAGTCGTCGCACTGGCCTTCGGCACTTTGATGAGTCTGATTTCCCTCGAAGTATTCAATCTACCCACTGATCCTACCGTCTCTGAATTCTACGCCGCTAACGCCTATGTCTTAGGAAAAGGAAAAAATGTAGTCAATGTCATCTTGGTTGACTTCAGGGGTTTTGACACGATGATTGAGATCACCGTATTGACCATAGCGGCCATTGGGGTTTTTGGTCTACTCAAGTTACATCTTAAAAGCAGGGAAAGAGAAATTTAAATACCTGGTTTTGTTTAAAACATAAAAGAACCTAAGATGAAAAGTTTGATATTTAAGACAGCATCCGGCTATTTGCTTCCGTTATTATTGCTGTTTTCCGTTTTTATTCTGCTGAGAGGCCACTATCTCCCAGGTGGCGGTTTTGTGGGGGGGTTGATTGCCGCTATTGCCTTTGTCCTGCATTCGCTGGGCAACGGCCTTAAGGAAACCCGGCAGATTATTGCCTTTCATCCGGGATTTTTAATGCCCTTGGGATTAGGCGTCGCTTTGCTAAGCGGGGCCTTGCCGCTGTTCTTTGGACAGCCGATTTTGACAGGCCTCTGGTATGATCAGCCACTTCCGATCGTGGGCATGGTCGGCACCGCCCTGTTCTTCGACACCGGGGTATATCTGGTGGTTGTGGGCGTTACATTAACCATCATTTTCACCATAACCGATAGCATTTAATATGGAAATATTATTAATCATCATCATCGGCCTGCTCTATGCTTCGGGAATCTACATGATGCTGCGGCGAAGTTTGGTCAAACTTATCATCGGGTTGATCCTGATCAGCCATGGCGTCAATATGCTGATATTTTTGGTGGGCGGGATTGTCAAAGGCAAGCCCCCGGTAATCGGCGACTCCATGCAGGTACTGGCCGATATTTATGCGGATCCCATACCTCAGGCATTGATTCTGACAGCCATCGTGATCAGCTTCGGCCTACAATCTTTTGCCATTATACTAATCAAACGGACCTACAAAGTGGTGAAGACCGATGATCTTGACGAATTAAACCCCCAAGGAGAAGAAATATGAACAACCCGCTAATTGTGTTACCAGTTATTGTCCAGCTGGCTACTGCTATTATTTTGATTTTCTTCTGGGGGAAAACCGCTATTCAAAAAGTGCTCAGCCTTATCGCCGGCCTGGTCAATTTAGGAGTAGCGATCTGGCTGTTTCGGCTGGTGTGGAATGACGGCATCCAGCTAATGCACGGAGGCGGCTGGAAAGCCCCCTTTGGAATCACTTTCGTGGCAGATGTTTTCAGCGCAGTGATGGTCTTGCTTACTGCCATCTGCGGATTAGCCGTCACACAATATGCCACCGGCAGCATCCGGAACAAACTGGCCAGATTCGGCTTCTACCCCATCCTCCACTTCTTACTGATGGGCCTTAATGGCGCCTTCCTTACCGGCGATATATTCAACCTGTATGTATGGTTTGAGGTAGTGATTATTTCATCTTTTGTATTGATCACCTTGGGCGGAGAAAAAATCCAGATAGAAGGCGCCGTGAAATATGTCACCATGAACCTGCTGGCGTCCATCATTTTCCTCACTGCCATAGCCTTGCTGTATGGACTGACGGGAAGCCTCAACATGGCCGATCTCTCTCAAAAAGTAGCGGGACTGGAAAACCAGACCCTCGTAAACGTGACGGCGGCTTTGTTCTTTATCGGCTTTGGGATAAAGTCCGCCATATTCCCCCTCTATTTCTGGTTGCCCGCCTCTTACCATGCTCCCCCGCCGGCAGTGTCTGCCATCTTTGCCGGCTTGCTGACCAAAGTAGGCATTTATGCGATCCTCCGGGTGTTTACCCTTATCTTCATTCCAGACGATTTTATGAGGGAATTAATTAGTTGGGTGGCCATTCTGACCATAGTAACGGGAGCATTAGGTGCTGTTACGCAGAACAATCTCAGAGAAATATTTAGCTATCTTATCATTTGCCATATCGGATTCATGATCGCGGGCCTGGGGTTCTACACCGAAGTGGCCTTTGTCGGGGTGATTTTTTACCTCATCCACGACATCATTGTAAAAACAAACCTGTACCTGGTGGCAGGGCTCGTCTACAAAATTAAAGGGACCTTCAACATCAAACGGCTCGGAGGCTTCTACAAAACTTATCCTAAGCTATCCCTGCTGATGGCCATCCCCTTGTTTTCGCTGGTCGGGATCCCTCCCCTCTCCGGGTTCTGGGCAAAGATTTTT
>CAZHZP010000303.1:0-3234 GCA_964537165.1 uncultured Roseivirgaceae bacterium
GATGGGATGATCCACGAATGCCGACCATTTCGGGTTTGCGGAGAAGAGGCTATACACCCGACGCTATTCGTAAATTCTCTGACCTGTCAGGGATATCCAAGCGGGACTCTGTGACAGATGTTTCCCTGTTGGAATATTGTATCCGTGAGGATTTGAACAAAACGGCAACCCGCGTGATGGCCGTCCTGGACCCGGTGAAACTGGTGATCACCAACTATCCCGCCGGCCAAACCGAAATGCTCGCTGCTGAAAACAATCCGGAAGACCCTAATTCCGGAACCCATGAGTTGCCCTTTTCCGGCGAACTCTACATCGAACGGGAAGATTTTAAAGAGGAAGCTGGAAATAAATTCTTCCGATTGACCTTGGGAAATGAGGTACGCCTGAAAAGTGCATACATCATCAAAGGGGAATCTGTGGTGAAAGATGCCACGGGGAGGATCGTTGAGATCCACTGTACCGCTGACTTAGACTCTAAGTCCGGAAGCGGCACCGAAGCCAGCCAGAGAAAAGTCAAAGGCACACTTCATTGGGTTTCTATACCGCACGCCATCAAAGCGGAAGTTCGGGAATACGATAGACTATTTCTGGACGAAGCGCCGGACAGTCACGAAGACAAGGACTTTATGGAATTTGTCAATCCTGATTCGCTAAAGGTGATCAAAGAAGCGTATTTGGAGCCTTATCTGGCAGGTGCGACCATGGATGATAAGTTTCAGTTTCAGCGTTTGGGCTACTTCACTTTAGATAAGGATTCCACTGTTGACAAACTGGTCTTCAACAAGACGGTAGGACTGCGGGATTCCTGGGCAAAACAACAGCCGGCCCCAACGAACATTCCGTCAGCTAAACAGGCGACTAAGGGTGACTCACAGCCACAAGGGCAACGTTCTGCGCTAAATGAAATTCAGAAAATAGCAAAGAAATACACCAACCTATCCGGTGATAAACTGGCGGCTGCCAGAGCCGAGATAGCAAAGTTGGCGGAGGAAGTAAGCTATGAAGAATTAGAACCTTTATTCCAGACTGCGGCCAAAAAAGTGGGCACCCGAATCGGAGCCATGATTACCCTGGGTGTTCTTTTGGATAAAGGCCAGGAGAGAAACTCCAAGATTGAGGCTTTTATAGCCGCTGGATTAGCGGATCAGAACGAGGAACTGGCGGGAGAAGCCAGAAAAATTTAAATCTGCCAAAACAACGGATCTCCTTACCCTCTTTGAGATATTGGTTTGATAGTTAAAAATCGCTCATTGAACAATTCAATGAGCGATTTTTGCTGTAGTCGCAGATAGAACAATCCTGATGTCACTTCCACCACTCGTCATCCACCGTCACGGCGAGATGGCGCTTATGGGCGGTTTTGCGATAGCCGGATTCGATTTTTTGTTGGACATCAGGGCTGACCGTCTTGCCTTCGAGGTAGTCGTCCAGGTTTTCGTAGGTGATCCCCAATGCCACCTCATCGGGCAGGCCGGGCTTGTCGTCTTCCAGATCCGCAGTAGGAATCTTGAGGTACAGCCGCTCAGGAGCATCCAGTTCTTTTAACAATTGCTTGCCCTGCCTTTTATTTAACCCAAAAAGCGGCGCCACATCGCAGGCTCCGTCCCCGTGCTTGGTAAAGAATCCGGTGATCGCTTCCGCGGCATGATCCGTCCCCAGCACCAAACAGCCAAAATGGGCACCCACATCGTACTGCACCTTCATGCGCTCCCGGGCTTTGGTATTGCCTTTATTGAAGCTTGACAGTTCCTCCCCGGTAGCCTCCCGGAAGGCCTCCACGGAAGCATCTACCGCGGCTTTGATATTCACCGTAACCGCGTGGCTGGGATTGATAAAACGCAGGGCATCCTGGGCATCGCTTTCATCCAGTTGTTCTCCATACGGCAGGCGTACCGCAAAGAAAGCATATTGCTTCTCTGATAGCCCGTCATTGAGTTCATCAACGGCAAGCTGGGCGAGTTTGCCGGCCAGTGTGGAATCCTGCCCCCCGGAAATACCCAGCACATAGCCTCGGGCGCCGGACTTCAGCAGGTAATTCTTTAAAAAACCAACCCTTCGCCGGATCTCTGTTTGAGGATCAATGGAGGGTTTTGCGTTTAATTCTTGGATAATGGTGGCTTGAGTGGACATGTTAGGTTGTAGCTTGGTTGATGTGAATCTTGTATTCGTATTCAGCCCGAATATACGTCAAAAACCAGTCCAGCGCCAAGAAGAACCCATGGACAGCGGTAAAAAAACTCAGCCCGGCAATCTACGTCGGCATTCGTCGGTTGACAGGGTGAGTTTTTGAGGGGATCAGTGGCTGGAAATCACGGGTTTCCGGATAAATCGCTATATTGACCAGTAATCTTTTTAAGAGACATCTTATTATCCATCAAGCCATTAACATGAAACCCAAATGAAAAAGACAGCATTGGTATTAAGTGGTGGTGCTTTTCATGGCGCTTTTCAGGTAGGAGCGCTGAAGTACCTAGAGGAAAATTGGTCGCATCTGGCCCTAGGCCATCCGGAGATGAAATTCGATTTGGTATCGGGTGTGTCGGTTGGTGCTTTAAATGGGCTATTTGTCGCTCTGGATGATTGCCGAGCGCTGACAGAACTTTGGCAGCGGGTCGGCGAAAATGGCGTGAGGGAGATCTTTGATTCTGATTTTATCGACACCCGGGTTGACCAGAATAACCCTGATCCAGCTTTCAAACTGAAATTGGAATGGCAGTCCGTAAAGAAGCACTTTCCCAAAACCACCAAAAACCTGTTGCTCCGCGCCTTGTTTAACCGCAAAAAGATCTTTAAAGCCTTCGCTGAGGATTTTCAGCATTTTGACGCCTTAGCTGACAACAGCCCACTCAAGAATATCCTGCTCCAATATGCCAAAAAAAGTGATATTAAAGGCTGTAGTTATACCTGTGGCTACGTGTCGCTGACTGACGGTCGCTACCATTCCTGCCGACACAACGATTTTACGACAGACGAGGATTTTGCCAAAGGGGTGCTGGCATCCACGGCCATGCCCGTCATCTGGAGCCCAGTGGACCACATCTCCACTTCAGCCGGGATACACCGGCAAAGCGTGGATGGGGGGATCAGGGATGTTTCGCCTCTGGGCGATGTGATCCGCGACATCCGGCAGGATCCGGATCCCGCCGAATACACCATCATTATCATCAACTGTAATTCCGGCAAAATCGTGGAAACGCCGGACAAGCCCATGAACGTCGCCCAGATCGCCCTGCG
>CAZHZP010000304.1:0-3220 GCA_964537165.1 uncultured Roseivirgaceae bacterium
ATGGCGCCGACAAAATCGTGAAATTCTTGGTCAAGCATGGGATCACAGCCGAAGCTATCCATGGCAACAAAGCCCAAAATGCCAGGCAACGTGCTTTGAACAACTTCAAAGCCCAAACCACGCGGGTACTGGTAGCTACAGACATTGCTGCCAGAGGCATTGATGTGGATGAATTGGCTTATGTGATCAATTATGAGATCCCCAACATCTCGGAAACGTATGTTCACCGCATCGGCAGGACCGGAAGAGCCGGAGCCAACGGAACAGCTTTCAGCTTCAGCGATGCGGAGGAAAGGAAAGACATTAAAAGCATAGAGAAACTGATCGGTAAAAAAATACCCGTCATTGAAGAGCATCCTTTTCCTCTCCTGATCGAAAATCCCGAAAAAGCACCTAAAAAAGAATTTAGAAGGACTCCCCGTCCAAATAGCCCGAGGGCTGCGGCCGGCTCCCGAGGAAATGACAGGAAAGACGCCACCAAAGGCAATAGGGGGCACTGAGCTAACCTAGTTAATTCAACACCATGGAAAAAGACCTCAGACTAGCGGTATTAATCGATGCGGATAATATCCCCTCTGCACATGTGAAGGAAATGATGGAGGAAATCGCCAAATATGGCAACCCTACTATCAAGCGAATTTATGGGGATTGGACCAAGCCCAACCTAGCCAAATGGAAAAACCTCTTGTTGGAAAATGCCATCACCCCTATCCAACAGTACGGCTACACGACCGGGAAAAACGCAACCGACTCGGCCATGATCATTGATGCCATGGATATTCTTTATTCTGGAAAAGTGGGTGGCTTCTGTCTGGTATCCAGTGACAGTGATTTCACCCGGTTGGCTACCCGGCTCAGGGAAGCAGGGATGCAGGTTTTTGGCATGGGAGAAAAGAAAACCCCCGAGCCCTTTATTGTCGCATGCGACAGATTTATTTACATAGAAATTCTTAAAGGAAGGTCGAAAGAGGAAGTACCCGGGGTCCCAGCTGACAACAACAAAAAAGAGGAAGCGGACAAGATCACGCCCAGGATTCTGAAACTGATTTCAACGACCATTGATGACTTGGGAGATGACGAAGGCTGGGCCTTTCTTGGCGAAGTGGGCAATTTACTTCAAAAGAAACAGCCTAATTTTGATTCCAGAAACTATGGCTTTTCAAAACTAACCCCCTTGATCCGGTCAATCGACCGGTTTGAAATCGAGGAAAGGGAGCGTTACAAAGGTAGCAACAAGCTCATCTTTGTAAGAAATAAAAAATAAAAACGTCTCGGGAATCCCCCGAGACGTTCTTTTTGTATGGCCTACGTCCCAAAGCTTATTGAATCACCATTTCCACTCTTCTGTTTTTCATTCGTCCTTCTTCAGTTTGGTTGCTGGAGATGGGTTTGGTCCCACCCCAGCCTGCAATTCTCATCCTTTCGAAGGCTATTCCCTGATCGACCAATAGCTGCCGGATGGCAGAAGCCCGCTCCAAAGATAACTCCTTATTCAGCTGCGCATTGCCCAGGTTATCGGTATGGCCCTCGAGCAGGATTCTCACAGCGGGATTTTCTTTGAGAAAATCAGCCAGACTGTTTATCAAGGATAGGGAGTGCTCTTCTGCAAGTTCAGCAGTTCCCCTTTTGAATAAAATATCTTCTAAAACCATACTGACACCCCTGCTGGCAGGGGTCATCAAGATAGGCTCCGTCAGTTGCTCGGCTGACGGTGACTTAATCCGCAAAGGCAGGTAGCCAGGCGAAGTCACCAGCCATTCTGTTGCCGAAGCTACCGTCTCGGGCAGGGTTTCTTCCTCGCCTGCTTTCCCCTGTATGCTAAGCGCTATCCCCTGTGCATCTTTGACGGAAAGCGTATAAGCTATAGGCGACAAACTGTTGATATCCAACACCTTCAACGGGATTGCAACGTCAGATATTTGCTCCTCAGCGGGCTGATTATCAGGCGTATCCGGCACAGAATCTACCGGAGTTTCCCTAACAGCCGGTACAGGGATCTGAGGCTCTTTAGGCGCAACTTCAGCCACTACCACTTCTTCTTTCAGGGCTTCTGCGGATGTCAACGGTTCTTGGGGCGTAACAGGAGGCAGCGCTACTTCTCCCTCCATTGTTTCTTCCGCAGCTTCCACTTCAGCCTGGGCTTCGGTGACTGGGGCTGCCGTAACTGCCGGTTGCTCCCGCAGATCCTCTGGTGTAGGCCGCTCGGCCCGGATCATTTGGATATCCCCATAACCCTCGCTGTTTTGGGTACTGGTATAGATGGCAAGGCCTGGCTCGCTATCCATAGGAAGATAAGCCAGTTCCGCCCCGGCAGTATTTCCACTGGACAGCGGCTGTGGTGTGCTCCAGTTTTCCCAACCTTCGCCGAGGCGTTGTGTATAATAAATGTCAATTCCCCCGGTGCTTCCTTGACCATTGGTACTAAAAAACAACCATTGCTTGTCATCGGATAGATAGGGTGTCATCTCCTGTTGATAGGTATTGATAGAAGGTCCCAGGTTCTGCGGCGTGGTCCAGGTGCTGCCTTCTTTTAAAAAGCTCACATAGATATCTTCGTTTCCATAAGAGCCAAAAGAGGCCAGGGATAATACCATCACATCTTTTGAGGAAGCCAACCTACCGCTAAAGTGGCGGGATTGATTTCTGAAGCTCCCCATATCCAACTGCTCCTTGTAGTTCCAGGCGCTTCCGTTCCAGATATAATGGTGGATACCCTGTGATTTCCCTTTTCCATCATGGTATACCAGTATATTGTGGTCATCTATAAACCCTACCACCACGTCAAGACCGATGGTGGACAGTCCGGCTACTTTTGAAGGGTTACTAAAAGTCTCTTCTTCTCGCTTTACGCTCCTCCAGATGTCCCCTGGATCGTTACCGTTGCCGGAAAACGCCACGGTATAAAACAAATCTCCGGAGGGGGATATCACCGGGTGCTGTTCATCGTAGGGAGAGTTGACGGAGGAAAGAGAACGTGCTTCCTGTGCCCATAAGGGGCAAATAGCAGAAAAAGCAAGCATACCGAGTACGCTTGCTTTTAGAAGGTTAATATTTAGCTGCTTTTTTATAATCATATTTTATTGGCCGAGTACGATGGCAAATACCAGGGGTGCCACGATCGTTGCGTCGGATTCAATAATGTACTTGGGCGTATCTACTCCCAACTTACCCCAGGTAATCTTTTCGTTGGGCACAGCGCCTGAATAGGAACCATAAGAGG
>CAZHZP010000305.1:0-3218 GCA_964537165.1 uncultured Roseivirgaceae bacterium
GGCCTAAGTTACCCACAAAGGTATTGATCATGATTTTTTAAGGAAAGTATTCAATGTTAAAGTGAAGCAGCTTGTACTTCAGTTTCTTGGTATTTGGAGGGGCATTTCATCAATATCTTATCGGCAACAAACATTTCCTCGTTCCTATAGGAGCCAATCACCACTACCTGTTCGGCACGGACAAAGTCGGCGGGCACCGGCTCATTATAATATACTTGTTGTTCTTGGCCATCACCATCTACCATCATAAAGGTAAAGGAGGTTTTTTCTTCACCTACTTCTAAGCCCACTACCGTACCTGCCTCATCCTTTTTTAATTCTCCCACGACATGGATCGGCGAATCATTGCCATTCATAGCTAAAGATTTGGCTGTGGAGAAATTCTCGTAAGTGCTGGCATCTCCTATAGAAGTAATGATGATCATGATCGCGACAGCGATTACCCCTAAGCCTAAAATGTGTCCTCTTTTCATATTTGTTGTATTACCTTAGTTCGAATACGGAAACTCACTAGATTGAGTTATTCTTAAATTGCTTTTCCAGCTTGCTGATTTTCCGGTCGGTGTTCACCACGTAAACCACTATTCCGCCTAAAACAATCCCAATTATCCCTACTAACACGTAGATTTTCCCTTCAGACCTCATCACATCAGCCATTTCCACACCTGTGTTCTGGTAGTCATTCGAGGTGATTTCGATCTTGTCTTGAGCCATGGTGTTCAGGCTGATCAAGAAAAGAAAAACTACTAACCATTTTTTCATTTATACTTGATTTATCAGTTGCTCTTCTAATTTTCTCTCCAATCTCCTCTGCCTTACCCTCAGCGTACTGATCCACACCCCCAGCAAGGTCCAGCCAATGATGGCGGGGTAGAATACCACCCTCAGCCCATTATCTAAATCATAAGCGTTGAAGCCGGGGTTTCCTCCGTTGCCGGGATGGAGGCTGTCCGTCATCCGTGGAAGGATAAAGATCAGGGGGATAAAGGCAGCAAAGGCGAATATATTATAGACCGCACCGATTCTGCCCCGCTGATGCGTATCAGGAAGGGAGTTTCTGAGAATTAAATAGGCGAAGTAAATCAGCAGCGCAATGGCCGCGGCATTTTGCTTCGGATCACCGCTCCAATAAGCACCCCAGGTAAACTTAGCCCACAGCATCCCTGTTACGATTCCCAACACGCCGAAGAGTATCCCCGCATTGGTAAGTTCCAAGGCTAAATCGTCATTTTTTAAATCGTTGGTGCGAAGGTACTTTATGCTGTAATAGACCGCCCCGATCAGCATCAAGATCATTCCAAACCACATGGTCACGTGAAAATGCATGGCCCGGATGGTCTCGTTGAGTATGGGCAAACGTGGTACGTCAAACAGCATCCCCCCTATAAGCGTGTAAGCCAGCAGTAACACGGTTAGTATTTTCCACCAATAAGCTCTCATTCCTGTTTTGGTTTACTAAGCACAAAAATAAGGGATAAGTTCATGAAAACAGCCCTTTTATAGGCATTTATTCCTGAATAAGTGAAAGGTGGATCACAGTCAGTATGAGCGGCATAGCTATCATTTTCCCCAAAGAACGGGGTAATGTTTCATGTAAATTCTTGGTATAAAACAAAAGCTGTAGTATTATCTCAACTTCTCCACAAATAGGGAAACAAAATATAAGATGCCGCTCCGATGATGGCGTTGATGGCGAGCAAGGTCAGCAGTTTATCCACGCTTAAGCCCCGGTCTAATCCATCAATGGCATGTTTGGAAATATTTATCGCCATCAACAAGATCGGGATAATCAAAGGAAAGCTCAATATCGCCATCAGCGTCGCATTATTCCCCGCTTTGGAGGCAATTCCCGACACCATGGTCAGACAGCCGGAAAAGCCCAGTGCGGCGACGACTAAATTTAGCAAAAAGAGCGGTTGATCCTGAATAGGGTTGCCCATGATGACGCCGAAAACCACGTACCCCAGCAATGCCAGGACCAATGTCAACAGGGAGTTGTACAGAATTTTAGAAAGAATAATGGCTTCCGGAGAGGCCACCATGTAATAATACAATTGTCTCCCCTGGTGTTCTTGCACAAAGCTCTTGGCTACTGCATTTACCGAGGAGAAAAGAATAATGATCCAATACAGGGCATTCCAAGTGGGTATGGCCAAATTACCCTGATTGGCACCAAAGCTCAGGTAAGTAATGAAAACTGCGCTGACCACATAGAGAAGAATCCCGTTAAGCGCAAATTTTTGCCTCCATTCCAGGGTCATTTCTTTTTTGACCAGCACCATGATTTCCTTCCACATGCGGTTTTACCTAAAGGGATTGACATTCATATTATACCAGGCAAAGGCAAACTTGTCGGCCGTTTCGTCCAGAATCTTGCCCGTCGGCTTTCCAGCCCCATGCCCTGCATTGGTTTCTATCCTGATGATCACAGGGTGGTCCCCTTCATGGGCTTCCTGTAGGTGTGCGGCAAACTTGAAGCTATGGGCGGGAACTACCCTATCATCATGATCGGCTGTGGTCACCATAGTAGCAGGATATTCAACACCTTTTTTTAAGTTGTGGACAGGGCTGTAATTCCGCAGATAACGAAACATCTCCTCGCTGTCAGCCGCTGTCCCATAATCATAGGCCCACCCGGCCCCGGCAGTAAACTGATGGTAGCGCAGCATGTCCATCACGCCGACCGCCGGGAAAGCCACCTTGACCAATTCAGGTCTTTGGGTCATCGCCGCCCCCACCAGCAATCCCCCATTGCTTCCCCCGCTGATGGCAAGCTTCTCTGAAGAGGTGTATCCCTTGTCGATCAGGTATTCCGCGGCCGCGACAAAATCATCAAATACGTTTTGCTTCTGTAGTTTAGTGCCTGCCAGATGCCATTTTTCACCGTATTCGCCCCCGCCTCGCAGGTTGGGAACCGCATAGATCCCTCCGTTTTCCAACCAGACAGTATTCGCAATACTAAAGGCTGGGGTAAGACTGATCCCAAATCCTCCGTAAGCATAAAGCATAGTCGGGTTGTTTCCGTCGAGCTCGATCCCTTTTTTGTGGGTGATGATCATCGGAATCCTGGTGCCGTCTTTACTCTCGTAAAAAACCTGATTACTTTCATACAGCTCCGGATCAAATTTCACCGCCGGCTTTACGTGCAATTCGGTGGCACCGCTGGCTATGTCGTATTTGTAGATCGAAGTGGGGTTGATATAGGAAGTGAAAGAATA
>CAZHZP010000306.1:0-3216 GCA_964537165.1 uncultured Roseivirgaceae bacterium
AACGGCGGTAATGGAAATAACCGGCACCGATGAGGACGGTAAAGCCATTGAGCCGGTGATCATGAGGACCTTTCTCAATGAAGACAGCGAATACACGGGCATGGAATTTTCCGTTGCCGGCGAGAGTCAGAAAAGCGGTACGGAGAAGACCATCATGATCTTTGACACGAAAAACAATGCTTCCATCATTCTCTTGGAAAACGAAGATGGAAAAGCAAGTATGGCCTACGGATTGGATTTCGATGCCATTGGCGAAAATGCCGTTGGAAATGACACGGATGAGTCCTTTGATTCAGTTGAAGACTTTGAGTTCAAGAAGACCGGAAAATCCAAAACCATCGCCGGCTACACCTGTGATGAATATACCGCTGACACCGAGGAATACACCGGATCCTTTTGGGTAGCGCGGGATTCGGCAGGTGGAATCGGGTCCTTCTGGGGTCAAGACAATGCCTTTTTGAACAAGAAACTTAAAGACACAGACAGCCATCGTTTCAGCAATCTTCCCCAGGGCGACATTCTTGAAATTACCAGCCAAAGCAAGTCGGACCGATCTTCTTTTAAAATGACCATGACCGACATTGACCATGCCGTCTCCAATAATTTCGTCATGGCGGACTATCCCAATATGATGGCAGGAGCCACGGCCGAAAAATAATGTTCTTGTTGATGTTTGGCCAAAAAAGCAGCTGGAATCGATTCCAGCTGCTTTTTTATTTTAATCAGGTCCCACAGGCACTCGCAGAAACACAAGTCAACGGTCCACTGAGCTTCCAGCCTTTACATTTCTGTCTTTATTCGTGGTTCTTTGTTCTTTTCATTTCACCAGGCATTCAACATCCGACAATCGGCAATAAGCCAAGAAGTCTGGTATTTTTGCATTATCATGCCGATAGCGTCGGACCACCCATGCTTTTAAATATTCCTTTAATCTGTCAATGCAATTCCCTTGCATGGATTTAAACCGTATTTTTGGCAGGCAACGAAATGATCAACTTCTCTGTTACTTGATATAAAGCATACGGAAATGAGGGAAAATACAACAGTAAAAGACGTAGCGGACCATCCGGCATCCAGTACTTCTAAAGCAACCGCAGCATGTGAGGCACCACCTTCCGGTGGCGAATGTTGCTGTTCTGACCCGGTGGCGACTCCCACTTCCGATGATCATCACCATGACCATGGTATCGGGTATATTCCTACCGCAATTAGTTTGGTGCTACTGTTGTCGGGCATGCTCCTCTCCTATTTTGAAGTGCCGTGGTTTGATGGCTTGATCAAGTTCGCCTGGTTTGCCATAGCCTATCTACCAGTAGGCGGAAAAGTGCTTCTTCAAGCAGCCAGGAATATTGCGAAAGGAGATGTATTCAATGAGTTTTTCTTAATGGGCATCGCCACGCTAGGTGCTTTTTATATCGGGGAATACGCAGAAGGGGTCGCCGTGATGTTATTTTATGTAATCGGGGAACACTTTCAGGAGACCGCAGTCCGCCGATCCCGTAAGTCGATAAAAGACCTGATAGACAACCGCCCGGATTCTGCCAATGTCTTTAGGAACGGCCAATACCATGACGTACATCCTACACAGGTAAGGGTCGGTGAGACCATCCGCTTAAGAGCCGGGGAAAAAGTGCCCTTAGATGGAGAAATGCTAAACGATCGGGCGTTTTTTAAAACGGATGCCTTGACGGGTGAAGCTACACCAAGATCCATTAAGCAGGGGGAAACGGTGCTCGCCGGCATGGTCAACCAGGATAAGGTGGTGGAAATAAAAACCGATGCTTCTTATACGGATAGCGCCTTGTCCAAAATTCTGCAGTTGGTAGAACAGGCAGGCTCCAGAAAGGCAAAAACACAAAGGTTTATCACCAAGTTCGCCAAAGTCTATACGCCGGCAGTCGTTTTCCTGGCCATAGCCCTGACCGTTATCCCTTATTTTGTCGTGTCGGATTACGTATTCGAACAGTGGCTTTATCGGGCTTTGGTGTTCCTGGTTATTTCTTGTCCCTGCGCTTTGGTGATTTCCATTCCTTTGGGCTATTTTGGGGGAATAGGGGCTGCCTCAAAAAACGGTATCTTATTCAAAGGGGCCAATTTCCTGGACCTTATCACCAAGGTAGATGCGGTGGTCATGGACAAAACGGGTACATTGACCGAGGGAGTGTTTGAGGTCCAAGAGGTGGTCGTCGCCTCGGATGCCAACATGGAGCCGGAGGAATTTCTTGCGTTAACTGCCGCCCTGGAAAGCCATTCCAACCACCCCATCGCCAAAGCCATCGATAGGCACTTGACAAACCCACTCCCGGACATAGATATAACCGAAGTAGAGGAAATCCCCGGATTTGGACTAAAAGGCAAGATGGGCGGCTCTGAAATTTTAGCCGGGAATACCCGGCTACTGGAAAAACATCACATCGATTTTCCTTCCGAGCTCAGCCAAACAGTGCATACCTTAGTGGCTGTAGCTTTACATGGGAACTATATTGGACATATCAAAATAGCAGACAAGGTAAAGCAAGGCGCGGCGGAAACTATCCAGAAATTGTCCCGCATGGACATCCCTAAGATCGTGATGCTCTCGGGAGACCGAAAGCCGGTGGTAAAGGCGTTGGCGGAACAACTGGGCATCCCGGAAGCTTATGGTGAATTGCTTCCCCAAGACAAGGCCGACAAAGTGGAAAGGCTTAAAAAAGAAGGCTATACGGTGGCTTTTATAGGCGACGGGATCAACGACGCGCCGGTTATCACGCTTGCTGATGTGGGGATCGCCATGGGGGGATTAGGCTCGGATGCCGCCATAGAAACCGCTGATGTCGTCATCCAAAACGACGAGCCTGCCAAATTGCTCACCGCCATAAAAATCGGCAAAAAAACCAAGCAGGGCGTCTGGCAAAACATAGGAATGGCATTTGGGGTAAAAGCGGTGGTGTTGGCTTTTGGAGCTTTTGGTGTTGCCTCGCTTTGGGAAGCGGTTTTTGCGGATGTGGGCGTCGCGCTGTTGGCCATCTTCAATGCCATGAGGATACAGAACATGAAATTTGAATAGTACAAAAACCCATAGCTAAATAAAGCAAACAGTGAAAATATCCATCATCGTAGCCAAAGCCCGCAATAACGTCATCGGAAAAGATAACCAACTGGTGTGGAAACTGTCCGGCGACTTAAAACATTTCAAAAACACGACTTCCGGTCACCATGTCATCATGGGCAGAAAGA
>CAZHZP010000307.1:0-3191 GCA_964537165.1 uncultured Roseivirgaceae bacterium
TCAAAAAACTCTACACCACCGAAGAAGTGGAAACCACTGCTTTGGATGATATCCAAATTGAAATCCAGCAGGGAGAATTTGTGGCTATCATGGGCCCTTCAGGCTGCGGGAAGTCTACCTTGCTCAACATTATCGGATTGCTGGACAATCCCGATGGAGGGGAATACTACTTTTTAGAAAGGGAAGTGGCTAAATTCTCCGAGAGACAAAGGTCGCAGCTACGAAAAGGAAATATCGGCTTCGTCTTCCAAAGCTTTAACCTCATCGACGAGCTCACCTGTTACGAAAATGTGGAACTGCCGCTTCTGTACCTGAAAGTTCCGGCCGATGAGCGGAAAAAGAAAGTAGAGGCCGTCCTGACCCGCATGAACATCATGCACAGAAAGGACCACTTTCCCCAGCAGCTATCCGGCGGGCAACAACAGCGGGTAGCGATTGCCAGGGCCATCGTGGCCAAACCCTCCGTAATCTTGGCCGATGAGCCTACCGGTAACCTCGATTCCGCCAACGGCGAAGAAGTCATGCGCCTCTTGGAGGAACTGAACAACGAAGGAACGACCATCGTGATGGTGACCCACTCCCCCCATGACGCCAATTATGCGCACCGGATCATCAATCTTTTCGATGGAAAAGTGGTGACGGAGAATATAAGGGAGAGGTTTCATATTTAGGAGTGGGAAGTGGGAAGCCTGAAGGCGGAAGTGGGTGTCTGATGACGGTTTTAGGTACTGGACATCGCATGAGTGCCGTTGGAACGGGGGATTTTAATGTTTGCTTTGGTGGGTTTGATGGCGGTTCAGGTGGCCTTACTGACGTAAGCTTTCAGGCAGTCAAAGCGGCAATGGCCGATCCCGTGGAAAGCTTGAGGAGCGAGTAGGAAGCATTTCTCCAATTGCGTTTATAGAATATATTAAATCAATCAACCAAAAAATGACCAACAACTTTATAAAACACATCCTCCGGCACCTGTGGCGCAGCCGGTTGTTTACAGCCTTAAATATTCTCGGCCTCGCCGTCGGCATCAGTTCTTGTTGGATCATTTATCGGATCGTTGAGCACGAATTTAGCTACGATGCGCGGCTGCCGGACAAAGACAACATCTATCAGCTTGTGTCTTCTTTTTCAGCTGACAACAAAATGGCAGGCGTGAGCGCGCCGCTTTATCAGGGCATACGCGCGGAGGTTCCGGGGGTGGAAGCAGTTCCGGTCTACTTCCAATTTATTTTCCAAGCCGAAATACCTCGCGGGGATGAGGAGCCTTTTATTAAAGAAGATCCTCCGTACATAGCGGCGACGGATATTTCCTACTTTAATATGCTGCCATACACCTGGCTCGCCGGAGATAAAACTACGGCACTGGAAGCCCCTGATAACGTCGTGCTTACCGAAAGCAGGGCAAAGGAATATTTTCCCCATACCAATCCGTCGGACATATTGGGCCAAACCATCATCTACTACGGCAGGGATACCGTGCAACGGGTGGTGACAGGTGTGGTCGCTGATTTTTATACCCCCTCGGAATTTATCGGACAAGAGTTTGTCACGCTGACCGAGCAAACATATGAATTATATAGGTGGACAAATACCAATGGAGGTGATAAGCTTTACTTACGATTTGACCCCGCCACAGATGTCGAGGCTACTTTAAGGCTGATAAACGATTTAGAATTACGGTATTATAAAGCACTGGAACAGGAATGGGGAACCGAGATGCAACGGGCGAAATCCTACGAGGTCGTTCCCATTGATGAAGTTCATTTTGCCACCCATATAACGGATTACTTCAACTATTTTGGGGTAACCAAAACGAGTAAAACCGTGATGCATGGTTTGATCGGTATCGGCGTCTTTTTATTGCTCCTCGCATACATCAACTATATCAATATGAGCGTTGCCCAAATCCCCGAGCGATCCAAGGAAATCGGCGTGCGGAAGACCCTTGGTGGCGGTCGTTGGGGTTTAATCGGTCGTTTTCTAGCGGAAACAGCTATCACTGTTTCCATCGCCGCTATTGTGGCCTTGTTTTTAAGTAGGTTGGGTTTTGATTGGCTCGGGGACATCATACCAGCGGGCGTAACATTCTATACTGGGCTTCATGTTTATCTGGTCTTTGCGGTGAGTCTGGTGTTGTTGATCACAATTTGCGCGGGTCTTTATCCAAGTTGGCTGATTACAAAAGTAAAGACGGTGAGCGTTTTGAAGAATTCGAGTCCTGCATCGTCGTTCACTGGGTTCGGTCTGCAAAAGGCATTGATTGTTTTCCAGTTTTTTATTGCACTGGTTTTTATCATCAGCACCATTATCGTCAGTTCCCAACTGCGCCATACCTTGGAAGCGGACTTGGGTTTTAACAAAGATGCGGTCATACTCGTGGATGTTCCCTGGAAATACCTGCGGGATCCCCAATACCGAAATAAGCAAATCACACTGTTGAACGAGCTCCGTAATGTATCGGGCATCGAGAATATCGCGTTGGGTACCGCACCCCTGATCGAAGGTGGCTCATGGTCTCCTTTCGAATACAATCCTGATGATAGGGAATCCTTTGAGGAACAGCTGGCCAAAAAATCGGTTGACCCAGCTTATCTAGACGTGTATCAAATGGAATTGGTAGCGGGCAGGAACATCCATCCATCGGATACGCTCAGCGAATTCATCATCAACGAATCCGCAGCCAGATCTTTTGGTTTTGACGCACCGCAACAAGCCATCGGGCAATTTATCGGGCAAAGGGGAAATCCAAAATATCCCATTGTAGGTGTGGTAAAGGATTTTCATACATTGGACTTCTATGCCCCGATCGGCCCAGTCGTATTGATGAATGGAAGGGAGAACATGTTGACCTTTAATATAAAGATGGATAGCCGGGACCCAAGTCAATGGCAAGCGACATTAAAAGATATTGAAGAGAAGTGGGGCAGCTTTTACCCTCGCCATGCGTTCCAATACACTTTTTATGACGAAACTATTCAGTCATTATACCAACAGGAACGCCAGATCGCCAAGCTGATCAATCTGGCAACAACCATCACCATCTTTATCAGCTGCCTCGGCCTCTTTGGCTTGGCCACCCTGACCGCCTTTCAACGCTCCAAAGAGATCGGCATCCGCAAGGTAATGGGCGCCTCGGTAGCGGGCATTGTGGGAATGCTTTCCAAGGATTTTATCAGACTGGTTGGGATTGCGTTTAT
>CAZHZP010000308.1:0-3188 GCA_964537165.1 uncultured Roseivirgaceae bacterium
ACATCGACTGCGGCAATGGCAAAGACGGGGGAAGATTGGACTTCCAAAGGAAGCGGTTTCTCCCGGAATTTTCCATCCGCACCCATCTCAAAATAAGCCGTGCTCAGGTGATTGGCTTCCATACGGCCTACATTTTCCAGTTCCTTGGCACTGAAGATATCCTCTATGGTTGCATCTGCATAACTTTCGTAATTGTTGAAGCGGGTTCTCATCATGGCAATTTGGTCGAGCAGTTCGTCGCGGGTGACGTATGGGTAGCTTTTCCCCTGAATATAAAAGGTCAGAATTGGGTCCATGGATCCATTGCCGTCGAAATCCTTGTATAGCATTTCCGCAGGCTCTTCTAGGTTGGCCTGTGCTTGACTGTTTAAGCCTTGGTTGCCGACCACCAACTCTGGCTTGCCATCGCCATCCAGGTCTTCCACCAGTAGTGTGTTCCACCAGCCGGAGTAAGTCCTCTCAAAATATTGATCTGTCACATTGGATAACTGACCATTCTCGTTGTTCCAGACGCTTATCGGCATCCATTCCCCCACCAGGATCAGTTCTTTGTTTTCATCCCCGTTAAGGTCTGCCCATGCGGCACCGGTGACCAAGCCTATATGTTGCAGGTCTGGGGCAAGCGTTGCGGTCATGTCTGTGAATTTGCCATTTCCATCGTTGATCAGGATATAACTGGCAGGTATCTCCGGATAGCGGCCCGGAACCACCCGGCTTCCGACAAATAGATCCGCATGGCCGTCTCCATTGATGTCGTTAACTGCCACGGTCCCTGAACTGGTCAGCATGGTAGGCAGGCGGTCAGCGGCCTTCTGGAAATTGCCGCGGCCATCATTGAGATAAAGCCTGTCCTGGAGGCGAGGGTCTTCTGGCAGGAAATTCCCATAGCCCCCACTGGCCACATAAAGGTCCACGTGTCCGTCACCGTTGGCATCAAAAAAAACCGCACCACTATCTTCACTTCCTTTATCCGCTTCAAAGTCGGGAATGTTAGCTGGAGTATATGCTCCGCTGCTCCGTTGTAGAAACAGTTGCCCTGCAGTACCTGCAGGGTTCCCCGCATAAATATCTTCTAAACCATCCCCGTTGACATCAGCCTTTACCATGATGGGAGTGGTAAAGGATAAAGGATTAACCAATAAGGGTTGCCGCTTAAAGTCATTGAGGTTATGGGCGGGTAAAGGGTTTTTTATCGGTGAAGTCATTGCCGTAAATAAGGTCGGGGCGTCAGGGGAAGAAGCGGCAGATGAAGAGGCCTTTTCCTCTTTTAGCGTTAACAGCTGGTTGGCCTGAACATCCTTCAGCCATTCCTGCTTGCCGCTTAACCAGTGTATGCTTAGAGAATCCACCCTGTCAGAATGGCCCAAACCCACATGAAGTATGGGAGAAACGCTGGATTGATAACCGCGGGTGGGCATTTGCTCTACCAACTGGATATTTCCATCTAAATATAAAGTTATCTTGGCACCAATCCCTGAGGTGTTTTTGCCTTCTCCCTCTAGTTTAAATTTTAAAAACCGGTTGTCACCCACAGAAGTAGCTTCGTTTCGGTAGATAAAGGCGGGTAGGTCGATATTATTGACGATCAGGTCAAGGTCGCCGTCATTGTCCAAGTCGGCGTAGACTGCACCATTGCTGTTGGAGGCTTGACTCAATCCCCAATCCGCACCGACGTTGGAAAAGGAGGTGCCGGTGTTTTGGAACATGTAGTTGATGACATTAGAAGTAGGGGTCTGGTGGACAAGGTCCAACACGTTTTGCCGGCGGATATTTCCTTCATTGTGCTGAAGAAAATCGCTCATGTATTTCATGAAATCCATATTGGTGTAATCCCTGCGGTAACCATTGGTTACATACAGGTCTTTCCAGCCATCGTTGTCAAAATCCGCAAAGAGGGCCGCCCAACTCCAGTCCGTATTGGATACGCCAGCCATTTGGCCTACCTCGGAAAAGGTGCCGTTACCATTGTTCATATGCAGCATATTGCGCATATACTGGTGATGGAAGTTCATCCTCACCTGAAAATCAAATTTCTCATAGTTGTCCGGCGACATCAAAAGCTTTTGTCGACGGTTGTCCTCGGGGAGCATGTCGAGCGTATAGATATCCAAAAATCCGTCGTTGTTGATGTCCGCGATATCATTGCCCATCGAGAAATGGGAGGTATGTCCCATGGCGTCATGGACCACATCCGTGAAAGTGCCATCGCCATTATTGATATAAAGATAATCCGGTGCCGTATAATCATTGCAGATATAAATGTCCATCCATCCGTCACCGTTGACATCCGAAATACCGGCTCCTAAACCATAGGAGAGAGCGGAGCTGATAATACCTGCTGTGGCGGTGACCTCCGTAAATTTTCCGTTATCATTGCGGAAAAGCTGCGGACCTGCGGGATCAGCGGATTTCATGATTTCAGCCGTAGTGGCGTCATCCAATATGGGAAGGGATTGTGGGTTGTGGTTTAAGAGGAACAAATCCAAATCCCCGTCATTGTCATAGTCGAAGAAAGTAGCTTGTGTACTGGTCGCGGTACTGGCAATGCCGTAGGCTTCCGCTTCTTCTTTAAACCTGGGAATCCCGTTTTCATCAGGTCCTTGGTTGATAAAGAGTTGGTTTTTTCTGTTTTCGGGGGCAAGGTTGCCTGAATAGCAAACATAAATGTCCAATAGACCGTCGCCGTTGACATCGGCCATCGTAACGCCTGTCTTCCATGGGCCTTCTCTTCCTGATGCCCCGCTTATTTCGGTAATATCTTCAAATACCATATCCCCTTTGTTGAGATATAGCTTGTTCCATGTCATATTGGCGGTAAAATAAATATCGTCCAAGCCATCGCCATTGAGGTCGCCTACGGCAATGCCGCCGCCGTTATAAAAGTATTCATACATCAACACATTGGTGTTGAGTCCTTCCGTCAAGTTGTTGGCGAAATCAATTTTGGTATGTTCAGCAGGTAGGAGGGTAAAAAGGGGAGGGTTGTCCGAAGAACGATCCTTCTCTTGAGAGGTTCCGCATGCGGTGATCCCTAGGACGAGTAAGGGTAGAAGGTAAATTTTTTGCATGATCTGGGTTTACTGGTTAAGTCTATAAAAAAAGAATCTATGCGAATTCAACGAATAGGCATAGATTCTTTTTTTTAATTCACAATGTTTTATTCTGAACCAGGCTATTTATTCAGAGTA
>CAZHZP010000309.1:0-3184 GCA_964537165.1 uncultured Roseivirgaceae bacterium
ATAAGGGGGATGCCGTGTCGATGAAGATGGAGTCTGTCAGTGATTTGACAGCAAAATCAGACATTGACCTTTCGGATTTCCTGTCGTCACAGCCTTGGAGCCAAAGCAACAGTCCGATTAAATAAAATGTGTAAATAGATCGCTTACCCACTGTTAATTTTTATCGAAAAGGTATTGAATCAATCTTCCCTCTCCATTGATTTGATAAACTACCGGTAATCCTTGTTCTAAATTTAATGCTTTGGAGTAATGTTCAGAGTCATGATATACGTCTTCAAGGTCTAAATTTAGAAACCCCCTTGCTTTCTTGGTATTTTTGGAAACTATAACGACCGCACCTTCCTTGCCTAAGAAGTCCTTTGCTTTGGATTTGAAATAAGAACTGCAGGAACTGCAATCATCTAAACTAATTAAAAGAAACTTCTCTCCGGTAATGCCTAACTCGTCTTTATAAATTTGTAGCCTGCTTCCCAAATCAGGCTTTTTCTCAGTACGATTGGAAGCCAGTATAATGATTAAAAATAAAGTTAACCCTCTCATTTGCTTAAATCATAAGTTTCCAAGCTTACGAAATCCTCCTGCAAGCCCTCATATAAAATATTGTTCTTCATGAGAATCAATCCTTTCTCCACCACCCGGGCATTGCCCGAACTAAAGGTTTTCCCTGGGAAGAAAACCTCTCTTAACAAATTAAAGTCTTTGTCCAATACCAATACGGAGAAATCCTGTTCAGCTCTTCCTGCCAGGTAGTCCTTTCCTTCATAGTTTGACAGAGGCAAATGCACAATTCTATAATAAAGGTTTCTGTAGGGATCAGACAGTACATTCCGATATCTCAAAGAAGACAGGACTTCCTCGTTTTCGAGTGCATCAGAAGGTGGCATAGAGAAAGGGGCGGCGGGCTTTCCTTTGAACTGGCTTTTCGCAGGAACGTCCAGTACAGAACCATCCTTCTTGTCGTATACGATCAAATGATCCAGCAGCGGCCAGGACAGGACATACATCCCATCTTCTCCTATAGCCCTGGAGAAAATTATATCAGATATCGCCCATATTTTATCTTGATAAAAAGAAGGGAAGGTTATTAATGAATCGAATTGAAGGTGTTGATCCTGAAGATTGTAAGTAAGCGCAATTGGATAGTTGCCATTGATGTTGGAGGGATTGTAGGTGTCGAAAAGCGGATAGCGCATAAAGTGTAATTTATTGCCCACCAGATAGGTGGGATTTCCCCCTGTGGATACATGATTGAATTCGATTTTTGAATTTATCCCATCTATATTAGGTTTGATTCTATCAACAAACTCACCTCTTTCATCAATGATGATACCGCCCTGTAGCCTTCCTCTAAGGAATAAGAAAATGGAATCGGGATTGTGGTAAGTGATGCCCTGAAGAACACCGGTAATGCCTTCAGGCCCTTCCGTTTTGAATTTGATCCTTTTGACCATATCGCCCGTAGTAAGTGAATATTTGTCCACCGAACTGGTGAATGGATTTAACGCTACTAGATATTGGCCCAAGGAGTCATGGGTATAGTGTATATAATAAAATTCATTTGAGGTATAGTTGTCCAGCTTAAGATTCACCGTGTCTACTAAATAATCTGAATACATCAGGTACTCGTTATGTTCTTTCCGGTCACTACAAGAACAAATAATACCAAGAAGAAATAGAAAGAAAAATTTATGAATTCTCATCTGTTAGAAGGTTTGAAAAATTCACTGCTATATCGATAGCACTGGCCAGAAATAAATAAAGAACTCGAATAGGGACGACCCAATCACCGCAGGCTGCATAAGCGCCTTCCCCGAGGCTTTTGATAACACGTACATGGTGCCGTCATCACCTTCATAAAGATGTTCTTCACCTGTAATAGGATCAATACATGCTGCATACACCCCCAAACTCATGGAGAAACCTAAGGTAAAAAAAATTCTATAAAAACAATAAATATTTTATTTTTCGTCAAAAAATTCCGACTAGAGCCGATCTCAGAGAGAGAATCCGTTCCTTCGTCAGTTCATCACCACTTCATCTATCATAATCCAGGCCTTTTGGCCGGCAGCACCATGCCAGCCAGGCAGCGATGCGGGTTTTGCTATCAATTTCATCTTTTGGATCCCTTTTGTTTTAAGAGAGACAGGGACTCGCGTCAAACCTGAAGGTCGGTCTTTCTCGGGGACTGTAGGTTTGGATTGATGCGCCAACTCCCAGGGGCTACCTTCTTGGGCTGTCCATATCTCCACCTCCCCAGGAGGAAACATCCATGATCCGGCATTGTACCAAATGCTCAGCTGAAGGCTATCAATATCCTGGGGCTGGTCAAACGCCATTTCCACCTCCAAATCCGTATGATTAAATCCCAGCCAGGCCAGATCCCAAACGTCGGGTTTTCCTTTTTTCCCGTCAAACAGGCTGTTAACCAGATCTCCCTTGTATCGGTCAGAAGGGGGGAAATTAAGTTGGTAGTCGTCGGGACGGACAGACGATCTGATAAATTCGGCCCCGGTTTCAGCGCTCCCTGTCCACCCCTCAGCAAAAGCCTTGGCTTTGACAGTGGTGTTACTGTCTATCAAAAGGGGATCTGTATACCGAAGGGAATGAAGGCTGTCCGGCGTGGAGCCGTCCAGGGTATAGTAAATGGAGGTGCTTTTGATAGGATGGACGATCTCTACCCTTGCCTGATCCTTAAAGAAAGCGTAGTCAAACTCTAGGGTGGGAGGGTTCAACTGATAAACTGTCCCATCGTCAACAAAACCGGTTTCAATGAAGGTGTTTGGAAGGGCTTTCCGCAAATTAGAGATCTGTTCCTCGCCCAGTCCGGTATTCCAGATATAGAGGTGATCCAAGGCCTTTAACTGTCCGAGCGGAGCCAAGGCGGTTTCATCCAGAGGACTTCCGGAAAGAGAAAGGGTGGAAAGGTGCTTCAAAGATGCGAGGTGTTTTAAACCTTCCCCCTGAAGGTCCGAAAAATTCAGGTAAAGCTTTTCGAGATGGGTTAGTTTTGACAAAGGAGCGAGGTCTGCATCCTTTACAGGCATATGGTTTAGGTTCAGCTCCACCACTTGTTCTCCTATGGAATGCAGTTCTTCGACGGATTTTGCGTCGAAGTTCTGGCGGCTAAAATAACTCACCGAAAGTGCCGGTGATCCCCCGCCTAGGGGCGTGACCTTTCTGTAAA
>CAZHZP010000310.1:0-1187 GCA_964537165.1 uncultured Roseivirgaceae bacterium
CCCTGAATCTTCAGCAATACCTCTTCTACCTCATCGATATCGGTCTCGATATTCTGACTAAAAGCCAGATCATTGATAATGGCCTCCAGATCTCTTCTGATATACCCGTCGCTTTCAATGCTTCCGATTAGTTGCTGACCGATAATTCTTTGATGCTCGTCCAGCTTTAAAAATCCCAGTTGGGAGAGCAGCTGTTCATGCAGGGACGTACCACTGGACAGCGGCATTTCCCGGTCCTCATCATCCGGCGAATAATTACCATCCCCATGCATTTTGTAGCCGCCGTAGTCCTCGCTCAGATAATCTTCTATGTTAAGATCCTTTTCCTCATTAACTGCCTCATTTTCGAAATTATCCTGTGCTTCCTCAGGATTCTGATCCGGCTCCTCTTCCCGTCCTTCCTCAAGGGCGGGATTGACTTCCAATTCCTCTTCGATTCTGGATTCCAATTCTGCGGTTGGTACCTGAAGCAACTTTATAAATTGGATCTGTTGTGGCGAGAGCTTTTGGGAAAGACTCTGGTTTAAATTCAGTTTTTGCATCGCTGTATGCCTTATCTATTGTTGAATAAAATCACTTCCAATCTTCGGGGAGTAATAAATTCCCTGAATTACTTTCAAATTTATGAAATAAGATCATAATTTTGACAAAAAGCCTAGTATATCGTTTCTAGCAATCTCTTTTCTCATATTCGCTCATCACCAGGAGACCTTAATGCTCCTCATCTACAGTCTTATGGCATTCAACAAAAGAATCAAGATCAAATCACTAATTGAAAAAGAAACAATCCTGGAGGAAGTAACCATAATGGGCTGGGTCAGAACCAAGCGTAGCAATAAAAACATCGCGTTCATTGCGTTGAATGATGGCTCCACGATAAAAAACTACCAGATCGTCGCCGACACCGCCCGCATTGCAGAAGACACCATCAAACGCATCACTACAGGCGCCGCTATCAAGGCCACAGGAACGGTCGTGGCTTCTCAGGGAGCCGGTCAAACCGCAGAGCTCCAAGCAAGTGAGATAGAAATCCTCGGCGAGGCGGATGCCGATAAATATCCCATCCAGCCCAAAAAACACTCTTTTGAGTTTTTGAGAGAAAACGCACACCTAAGAATACGTACGGCTACCTTCGGCGCGGTATTCCGCGTGAGGCATGCTTTGGCATTCGCCGTACACGAATTCTT
>CAZHZP010000310.1:1287-3179 GCA_964537165.1 uncultured Roseivirgaceae bacterium
TTTGGCCCCACATTTAGGGCGGAAAATTCCAATACAACCAGACATCTGGCAGAGTTTTGGATGATTGAGCCGGAAATGGCCTTCTATGATGCGGAAGACAATCAGGACCTGGCTGAGGAGTTTTTAAAATATATCGTCAGCTATGCCTTAGAAAACTGCCAGGAAGACCTGGAATTCCTGGACAAGAGGGAAAAGCAGGAGGAGCTTAATAAAAAGGCGGAGCAAAGAAATGAGCTGGGATTACTGGATCGGTTGAAATTTGTGGTGGAACACCGTTTTGAAAGAGTAACCTACACGGATGCCATCCAAATCCTTAAAAATTCAAACCCCAACAAAAAGAAGAAGTTCAAATACCTTATCAACGACTGGGGTACGGATTTACAATCTGAACATGAAAGGTACCTGGTGGAGAAGCACTTCAAAAAGCCGGTGATCATCAGTGATTACCCCAAAGATATCAAGTCATTTTATATGAGGCTGAATGATGATGGCAGAACTGTGGCGGCTATGGATATTTTGTTTCCAGGAATAGGGGAAATTGTTGGTGGATCGCAAAGAGAAGAGCGTTTGGACAAGCTAACCCAAAGAATGGAGGAAATGGGAATCAGCCGCAAGGAACTGTGGTGGTATCTGGATACGCGGAGATTCGGCTCCGCCCCCCATGCCGGGTTTGGCCTGGGCTTTGAAAGACTGGTGCAGTTCGTCACCGGGATGGGAAATATACGGGATGTTATCGCATTTCCCCGGACGCCCGGAAACGCGGAATTTTAATAATTCAGGCATCTGACGCAGGCCGGAAGAAGCTCCGCCGGGAGATTTATAGGTTTGGTGGATCGTAAAGATGATATCACAATTGATTAGGCGTGGTTTTAATAGGATGACCTAACATGGAGAAATTCTTAAAATACTTGAAAACCGAATCTATCGGTGGGCATATAATCCGTTTCGCCCTGGCGGGGTTACTGCTGTTTGGCGGCTTTGCCAAATTGGCTTTGGTCGGAGAAATAAACTACCCGATTGTCGGCGCGATCCTGCTTGCTTCAATTGAAACTCTGAGTGCCATTGGCCTATTATATCATTTTAAAATCCCTGTTCTAGGGATTCTTGGCGGCTTTTTAGCCATCTTTTGCATCTTGATCAGGTTGATCTTTTCCTTATTCTGGATGAAAACAGAGATGGTCGGTATAGAATCGATTTGGGGCGCATTCCATGAGGTGTTGTCTGTCTTTAACAATGGCTTGTTCTTCATCATGCTATTGCTTGGCGCAGCGGTGTATTGCATGGGCAATTCCTACAAAGCCTACTTCCGTCAACGGATTACCCAGCCTTGGCCGCGTTGATACCGTTCAAATCAGGTGTACCACCAACTTTGCTGCAAGATCCGTCAGCATATCAAGCTGAGAGCTGAAATTACAAAACACCGAGCCTGACAAAGGTCCTGGGAATATGCTCAATTATATCCGTGGCAATCGTGCTTCGCAACCTGCTTCCGGAAGCGAGTTCACCTGCCAAGCCATGGTGATAGACACCACAGATGGCAGCATGTTCGGGCGAATATCCCTGACCCAGAAAAGAGGTGAGCATTCCCGTCAGCGCATCTCCTGAACCTCCCGTGGCCATGTATTGCGTGCCGCTGCTGTTGAAAAACTGCCGTCCATCTGGCATCGTAATTAAAGAATGCGCACCTTTTAATACCATAATACAACGGTACATCCTGCAAAAGTCCTTGGCTTTGGCCATCCGGTCCGCATGATTTTTACACTTCCCGACGATTCTTTCGAATTCCACAAGATGTGGCGTAAGCAGTATGTTTTCTCGAAGTAAGGCAAGCAACGATCTATTTTCAGACAGCACATTTAACGCATCCGCATCCAACACCACAGGCTTGTTGA
>CAZHZP010000311.1:0-3175 GCA_964537165.1 uncultured Roseivirgaceae bacterium
TTTATGTTTAACCGCCATTAATTTTGATTCGTGTTTTTAAAAAGTTAAAACTAATAAAAAAATATCGTTTTGAATCGCCCCGTCTATTCTTCCCCTCATATTCTTTGATATACAAGGAATTAATTGCTAACTTATGCATGGAATTCGCAGGGATTCCAACAGCAGGCGGCCCCGCAGGCTACGGCTATATGGAGACATCTAACGCCGGACGTCACAGCTTCCAACCCCAAAAAGCCATGAGGAAAGTCGATTTATTGCTTAGTGAATACGGGATCAGCCATCAACACCCCACCAATAAAGCCATTCATTGGATATGTGTCCCGGCTATATTTTTCAGTATTGTCGGCTTGATCTTCTCCGTTCCGCCGGGGCCTCTGGAAGAACTGGCTTTTTTATTGGGTAAATTTGCCAACTGGGCCGCAGTAGTACTGGCTGTCGTTTTGGTGTATTACGCATCTCTTTCTCCTCCCCTCGCCCTGGGCATGTTTTTCTTCTCCGCCCTCTGCTTGGCACTGGCGAGTCTGATAGACATTCTGTCTCCTGTGCCTCTCTGGGCGATCAGTTTGGGGGTTTTTGTTCTCGCCTGGATCTTCCAATTCTACGGGCACAAAATCGAAGGAAAGAAACCCTCGTTCATAAAGGATGTGCAGTTCCTATTAATCGGGCCTGCTTGGCTGATGCATTTTATCTATAAAAAATACGGGTTCGCTTATTGACCCCGTATAAAAAGACACATGGCAAAATAAGCAGGAAGAGCTGGCGATCATTCCTTGCCCTCCCGCCCTACTCCGTCAGTCGACTTCTATTTTATGTACCAGATAATCCGTCAGCTTGTTCCATTGGAACTCCTGCACACCGGCCCATCCTCCTTCCGCAATGAGCGTATTGATCAACTTCCGGTTGCCCGCATCTTCATCGTTGTTTATCCCCTCGTTTTTCCCGATTTCATAAGCCGAGATTTTGTTACCGTCCCGCTGAACCCTGAAGGTACTGCTGGCCTCTGGGATAAAGAAATGCTCAATCTTATCCTGCTCGTCCCGGTGTTTGGTGGGATTTATACTTGGATTTACGGTGAATTCCACCTTATCGTCCCCCTCATGGATATCGCTCACGATCACCCAGTTTTCAGGAACTGGTCCGGGCAAAATGATTTTAATGTAGTCGTTGACTTGGGGCTTTTTTGCGTCTTTTTCGACACCGTTAGCATCATGCAACTGAAAAGCGGAAGTAAAACCCGGCAGCGCTGACCACCGGTTGACGTCGAGCAACTTATTAACCGAGCGTTTAAACTCCCGTTTTGCCTCCTCGCGTGTAGCATAGGTGTGGTTACTCGAGTACAGCTTGCCGCGGGTGGCTTCTCCCTCTATGATTTCTTTTTCCTCCTTGATTTTCCTAAACAATCTTTTGATGACCATGTTGAATTTATTTGGTTAATTGCTGATGTGTTGCTTTAGAAAAACAAAAAGGGTGCAAAAAATACCGATTCCTTTGATCCTAAATTATCTGTCGCCCCTGGAGCGCCCAAAAACTAGCTTTAGCGAAGGGCTTCGGCTACCGTTGCCGCAAAATTGACCTGGTGGCCCTGGTTGCTTTCATAAATAAAATCCCTAACACTCTTGCGGGTATATCCTGAAAAATCCCCAATGACGGCCAGTTGCATCCTGTAGTTTGAAAATTTCTGAAGAATCTCCCCGGCCATGCCATTTTCCAACTCGAAAAAATCCGGACTAAGGTTTCTCTGATAAAGAATGATCTTATCGAAGCCCTGATAATAAAGGTTGCCCATAAAATCCAAAGCCTCCGCGGCAGATTGGATGATAATTTCATCCGAAATAATCTCCGCCACCTGTTTGCCGTCTTGATGATGTGTGTTGATCTCCATAAGTATCCGTAATCAAATTCCTACACCTTACATCCTGCCAATATAGTGATACTCCCCATAAAGGCTTATATTTGCCGCATGGAAAACTTACCTCCCTGTCCTGCCTGCAATTCCATCTATACTTATGAGATGGAGGAGAAACTGGTCTGTCCTGAGTGTAGTTTTGAATGGACCGCTGCATCCGCTGAGGAAGCAGCAGATGGTCTGGTGGTTAAAGATGCCAACGGGAACGTCCTTGCGGACGGAGACTCCGTAGTGGTGATCAAAAACCTGCCTGTAAAGGGTTCTTCGCAACCGATCAAAGCCGGCACCAAAGTGAAGAACATCCGTTTGACTGACGGCGACCACAATATCGACTGTAAAATCGACGGGTTTGGATCCATGGCCCTGAAGTCTGAATTCGTCAAAAAAGCATAAACATCCCACTTCAAGAGAGGGAGGCAGCAGCCAAAAGCAACGGAAGATCAGCCGGAACCATGCAGTACATGGATGCAGCCATTAGGTTACCTATTTTTTTTACTGATCGGTATTCCTGAACTGCTTGACCGGTCCATCGTGGTGGTGTAGCCGGAAAGGCTGTTGACCTATCCTTTTAAGATTTCATGTGCATCGCCTAGCCGGAAGTCCACGAGATGGGATAAGCTCCTACGGATATGAAAATTGGACTCGACGAAAACACGCTCGCTGCTGTCGGAAAGGCTTTTTATACCTCCGACTTAAATGCCGACAAAAAGTAAGTGTCCAATTGGTGTAGGACCGTGGGATTGGCATAGTAAATGCCTGTACAGTCCGTTCTTATTCTTGACCATCCAACCCCGGATAGGTTGGAGCCAATCACAAAAGATATACGTAGTGGAAATCAACTGGAGCCTTTCGCTTAACTTCTTAGCCGCCATCTTGGCGATCGTCAACCCCGTAGGTCTCATCCCCATATGGCAAGAACTTACCGCTGATGCGATCCCCAAAGTACGCCAGAAAATCGCCTTGCTGGCCACTTCAGTTTCTGTAGTTATTCTGTTGGTTTTTTTAAACGCGGGCACCTTTTTGCTAAATTTCTTCAATGTGGACTTAGCCGTATTTAAGGTCGCTGGCGGCATTCTCCTCCTGCTTACGGCCATTTCAATGATCAACGGCAAAGCCACCACCCTGGAACAGCGGGACGAAAAAGCCAATACAAACTTTGAACTCGCCAAGCAACGCTTTAAAAAAATCATGGTGCCTCTCGCCGTACCCATGCTCTGCGGCCCCGGTTCTATTACTACCGTCCTTCTATACGGGGCGAGAGCGGACAGC
>CAZHZP010000312.1:0-3149 GCA_964537165.1 uncultured Roseivirgaceae bacterium
CTCCACATTCCAACCCGAAGGATAAGAAAATCTCGGCGTCTCCGTCACGAAGCCCTGCACCATCACTTCCGGACCGGCAAAGATTTTTCCCTGATCCTTTAACATCTTGTACCAAACGACATTCGAATCCAGGTTGTCCCAGACGTTGACCTGTACATCCTGGCCCTTCCAGATGTATGGCAACATCACCAAAAAAATCACTCCTACAACAAGGAGGAGCTCCTTTACCTTAAACATAAAAGGGGAATTTTATCTCCGTAAAGTTAACCAGCTTTTACAAATGCCCATCATTTAACCCACAGAGATCCCGCTATAGGCCATGGACTTTTGACCATTAACCAAAGTGGCTTTTCCCAATTTAATCGGTAATTTTGTCTCAAATTAAACCATGGACTATGGTCTATCAGCTACCCTCTAACCACCATGCCCGATACCTACCTCACCCTCCAATCCGAGTCCCAGGGAATCTACAAAGAAAAAGGAAGCAAGTTCCTGGCTTTTGCTTATCCAGTGGACAATGAGCACCGAATAAAAGAAATCCTCGATGCCTTAAAAAAACAATACCACGATGCCCGCCACCACTGCTACGCCTATATTCTTGGCAAAGACGGAAAGGACTTCAGGGTCAATGACGACGGGGAACCGGGACACTCGGCAGGGGATCCCAT
Organism: uncultured Roseivirgaceae bacterium; assembly: GCA_964537165.1. Taxonomy (GTDB): domain Bacteria; phylum Bacteroidota; class Bacteroidia; order Cytophagales; family Cyclobacteriaceae; genus DATGMS01. Next base: position 669 of record CAZHZP010000312.1, read on the forward strand.
CCTCGGGCAGATCCGGTCAAACAACCTGACCGATACCTTGGTTGTGGTCGTCAGGTACTTTGGCGGCACCAAATTGGGCGTGGGAGGCTTGGTGACGGCCTATAAGACAGCGGCTGCCGAAGCCATATCGGCTAACGAGATCATCACCGCCACCGTCACCGAAAGTGTGAGCTTTACCTTTGATTATCTGGACATGAACGAAGTGATGCGCCTGGCAAAAACCCTGGACCTCAACATCAAGGAGCAGCATTTTGACAACCGTTGCTCCATGACCCTCGAGGTAAGGCAAGCCCTGCACGCGGACCTAATAGATCAACTCAGCATAATCCCCTCGGTGCACCTTACCGACTGCTGAACAACTCATCCAGATAACCATTCTCCTGAAGCTTCCTGAAAATCTCCAGACAGGCCCAGGCATCCGTAGCCGCATAAAGCATCTGTTTGTCCGTCAAGGTCTGACCTTCCCAGTTGGACACCTGCTCGGATTTTGATATCCGGATATTGAGCACCATGGCGCTCAGGTTCCTGACACCCACGTTTAGAAAACCTATCCTTTTCAATTCTTCATTCAGGTCAAAAAAAGAAGCCGGTGCAAACTGGGGCGCGAGTTTTTTGAGTGCTTTGAGATCGTCTCGTACCGCCGCACCGATCTTGACAATATGGGGATCTTCCAAAACCTCCCGCACCGCTGGAGGCAAGCCGATCTGGTTGAGCCTGAAAAGGTAGGCAGTGGTCAAGGTGGATAGTTGCAGCAAAGCCACATGATAGGATACCCCCTTTTTAAAAGCGGGGCGCGTTTCGGTATCAAAACCCAAAAGCTTCGATTTCCTGATTTCCAGTACGGCTTCGGCAATGTCATCCGGATGGTCAATTAATATTATTTTCCCGGGAAAAGCCCCAACTTCAAGGGCATTGACTTCCTCTTTGGTAATCTTTAGCGGAATCATACAGCTAATTCCTTTCTGATTTCTTCCATTTCTTCTTCTGAATAGTAATTAATCCCCAGCTTAAGGTATCCATACAGAATCGTCATGAAGGGACTGATAATGTTGAAAAAGCAATAAGGGAGATAGGTGAGCGTCGGCACACCCAAAACCGTGGCCTGAGTGGCCCCGCAGGTGTTCCATGGAACCAGCACCGACGTGACGGTGGCGCTGTCTTCCAGCGTACGGCTCAAATTTTCAGGTTTCAAACCTTGTTTTTTATAAATGTCCGCATACATTCTTCCGGGAATCAATATGGCCAAATACTGGTCAGATGTGGTCAAATTCAGAAAGACGCAGGTGGCAGCCGTAGAAGCAATCAGCGAGCCCAGGGAGTGGACCTGCCGGATCACCGCCTCGGCAATCACCGTCAACATGCCGCTTTTTTCCATTATTCCGCCAAAAACCATCGCGGCCACAATCAGCCAAATGGTATTGAGCATCCCCGCCATTCCTCCTGTAACCAGGAGTTCATTCACCACCGCATTGGAAGTAACAATACTGGTCTCCCCATACAGGGACATCATCACTGCCTTAAACGACTGGTAGGCATATCCTGTCCCCGACTCATCGGCAATCAGCTGGATAATCTGTGGCTGGAAAATCACCGCGAATAAGCCTCCCAGCATAGCTCCTACAAAAAGCGCAGGCACGGCGGGTACTTTTTTGACAATCATCCCCAACACGACTACAGGCACAATAAAAAGCCAGCCATTGATGTTAAACTTTTCCAAAATCACCGCGGAGATTTCCTTTGTTTGCAGGACAGTGTCATTAACTTCATACATCATCCCGATCACGCCAAAAAGGATAAGGGTGATCAATATGGATGGAACCGTGGTTTTGGTCATATGGCGGATATGGGTAAAAAGATCCGTACCCGCCATGGCGGGTGCCAGGTTGGTGGTGTCGGAAAGAGGCGACATCTTGTCGCCGAAATAAGCCCCCGAAATGATCGCCCCAGCGATGATCCCTTCCTCAAAACCCAATGCACGCCCGATGCCGAGAAGGGCTACCCCTACTGTCGCCACAGTGGTCCAACTACTCCCCGTAGCCACAGAGACGATCGCACAAACAGCACTGGTGGCCACCAAGAAAATCACCGGGGACAAAAACTGCAAGCCATAGTAGATCATGGCAGGGACAATCCCGCTCAGCATCCAGGTGCCCGCCAGCGAGCCGATCAGAAACAGGATTAAAATAGAAGGCATGGCAGAACTGATGCTTCTGACTATCCCTTGTTGAAGGGTTTCCCAATCCATCCCGAACCTAAAAACAGCCATGCAGGCTGCTATCGCCGAAGCGATGATCAACACCATCTGGTTAGAACCTGATAAACTGTCCACGCCAAATATAATGAGGTTGATGATCAGCAAGATGACAAGAAGAAGGATGGGGAATAATGCTTCTAAGAGGGAAGGTTCTTTATGTTTAACCGCCATTTATTTTGATTCGTGTTTTTAAAAAGTTAAAACTAATAAAAAAATATCGTTTTGAA
>CAZHZP010000313.1:0-3133 GCA_964537165.1 uncultured Roseivirgaceae bacterium
TAAAACCCGGTTTTTTCGGGACAGAGATGCACTGCGCTCTTTAATTCAAGACACTGAAATGGAGCTGTCGGCACCTTTTGAACATGGTGTTGGTCAAACTTTATTTCGGGAAGGACTTCTGGTATTGGAACACAATGCGTACCATACCGGGCAACTTATGATCATTTCCCGGTTGATCATTAACAACAAAAACAAAACTAGCCGTAAAACCGTATAATTTCCTCAACTTAATCCATAAACCTAACAAAACCAATATGAAAAGAAGCACCTTTCACAAATTTGGCTTTTTCGCTCTCGGCCTGATGCTCGTCGCTTTCATGAGCAACGCCCAGGAGAAAGCCAGTCCAGCCAAAACCGCAGAAGGCACCGTCAACGGCGCCAAAATCACCATCAATTACAGCAGCCCTGCCGTCAAAGGGAGAACCGTTTGGGGCGATCTCGTCCCCTACGGTAAAGTATGGCGTGCCGGAGCCAATGAAGCCACTATTTTTGAAACCAGTAAAGACATCAAAGTAGAAGGAAAAGATCTGCCTGCCGGCAAGTATAGCTTCTATATCATCCCGGGTGAATCCCAAAGCACCTTTATATTCAACAGCCTAACCGGGCATTGGGGAACCAATTACGATGAAAGCAAAGATGTACTACGGGTGCAGGTACCTTCCCAGGAAACCTCCAACTTCGAAGAACGCCTCGTATATGAGGTCACCAAAACGGGTTTTGAAGTCAGGTGGGCGGACGGCAAAGGACAAGCCAGCATCAAATAACATCAGTGGTTTTTTTATTGTTAAAGGAGTAGCAACAGACCTGTCAGATTTTCAAAAACTGACAGGTCTGTTTTTTTTCACTTGCCTACGTTTCAGTCCCGCCTTGCCAAATCTCTTCTTATCTTTACGCTTCATCAATCGCCATCACATTGACATTCGATCCTCTTCAAACCGGGCTTCCCGTCACCGAAATTATTCCGGAGGTAAAGGACAACCTAAATCACAACCACACTTTGATCATCACCGCGCCTCCAGGCGCAGGCAAAAGCACCCTTCTGCCCCTTGCCCTGCTTAACGAGCCCTGGCTGCAGGGGAAAAAGATTTTGATGCTGGAACCCCGGAGGCTTGCTGCCAGCAGCATCGCCCACCGCATGGCTTCTTTATTAAGCGAACCTGTAGGCAAGACCGTCGGCTATCGCATCCGCTTCGACAACCAAACTTCCGCCGAAACGAGAATAGAAGTGGTCACTGAAGGGATCCTGACCCGAATGATCCACAATGACAACGCCCTGGAAAATGTGGGTTTGGTGATTTTTGATGAATTCCACGAAAGGAACATCCACGCCGATGTGGCCATGGCTTTTTGTAGGGAAACCCAATTGATCCTAAGGCCAGACCTCAGGATCGTCGTCATGTCCGCCACTATGGATATGCCACAGCTTTCTAAATTGCTAGAGGCCCCTATAGTGGTGAGCAGGGGCAGACAATATGCCGTGGAAATCAAATATGACAGGGATATGGATGAGCGGCTGATCGTGGAAATGACGGCGCATACGATACGACAGGCAGCCCAAGAGAATGCAGGAGACATCCTGGCTTTTTTGCCTGGCCAAGGGGAAATCAAGCAATGTGAAGAAATTTTGAAGAAAACGCTGCCCCGGGTGGCTATTCATCCCCTTTATGGACAACTGTCCCCCTCAAAACAATATGCAGCCATAATGCCGCACCCAAAGGGAAAGAGAAAGGTGGTATTGGCGACCTCTATTGCGGAAACGAGCTTGACGATAGAAGGAGTCGCGATTGTTGTTGATTCGGGGTTCGGAAGGACATCCAAATTTGACCCCAGATCCGGTCTTTCCCGTCTGGTGACCGTCCGGATTTCCCAAGATATGGCTGATCAACGCGCAGGAAGAGCCGGCAGATTAGGGCCGGGTGTCTGTTACCGCATGTGGACCAGAGCCACCCATGAAAGGATGGCTCCGTTCCGCACGCCGGAAATCCTGGAGGCAGACCTTGCTTCCCTGGTGCTGGATATGGCCGAGTGGGGGATTGCCGACATACAACAACTTACCTGGCTGACCCCTCCACCGTCGGGAGCATTGGCGCAAGCCGGCGAAACCCTCCACCAACTGGATGCTCTGGAAAACGGGAAGATCACTCCCCATGGAAAACAGGTTCACCAGCTTCCCAGCCATCCCCGAATTGCCCATATGTTACTCATGGCCAAACGGAACGGACGCGTCCACTTGGCTACCGACCTGGCGGCCATACTGGAAGAAAGGGATCCCCTGGAAAAAGATGCGGGCATCGACATCAATTTGAGAATTGAAGCACTCAGAAGGCACCGGAAGGAAAACCGAAAAGGAAGGCAGCTTGACAAAATTGAAAAAATTGCCTCTTCCTATCGAAAGATGTTGGGAATAGAGGCTATTAACGGACCAATTGACCCTTATGAAAGCGGAATTTTGTTGGCTTATGCCTATCCCGAGCGGATTGCTTTTGCCCGCCCCGGCGCCAATGCCCAGTTTCAACTGGCTAACGGAAAATTTGCCATCGCCGGTCACAAAGACGATTTGGCCCATGAGCCTTGGCTGGCCATAGCCCATATAGATGCCAGAGAAGGCGCGGGTAAAATCTTTATGGCTGCTCCCTTAAATCCAAAAGACTTAGCTCCCTTGGTCAGAACATCCGAGATTATAACCTGGGACACCAGAAAGGGCGGCCTGCTCGCAAAGAGAGAATTACGGATAGGCAGTATTGTCCTTCAGTCCAAGCCCCTGCCTTCGCCTGATCCCCGACATCTCGCCCAGGCCATCTCCGACGCCATCAAAAGCGAGGGCCAACAGTTGTTGGATTTTAATGAAAAAGTTAATCAATGGCAAAACCGGGTGCTGTGTCTTAGGCAATGGCGGCCTGATGATGGCTGGCCCGATGTCAGCACCTCCGAATTACTGGCGACGAATATGGACTGGCTGCGCCCTTATCTGGAGAATATCTCCAAGCCAGAAGAGTTGAAGAAGCTCGACTTGCTGCATATACTCCAGCATTCACTAGACTATGAAAAGCAGGGCCGATTGGCGGCACTTGCCCCGGAAAAAATAGAAGTGCCCAGTGGCTCTTTGGTTCAGCTCTTCTATCACGCCAACGGG
>CAZHZP010000314.1:0-3130 GCA_964537165.1 uncultured Roseivirgaceae bacterium
TGAGGCCCATCCTGATGACCGCTTCCGCTATGATTGCGGGCATGACACCTTTGGCTTTGGGTCTGGGGGATGGCGGTAGTCAGGTGGCACCTTTGGGCCAGGCCGTAATAGGGGGACTGATATTTTCAACCATGGCTTCTCTCCTGGTACTGCCCCACTTCTATGCCGCCATACAACATCGTGCGGCTACTGTCGGTCCTTCACTCGATCCGGATGATCCCGGCAGCAAATATTACCAACCTTCAATACCTGAATCTTAAATTATACAAATATGAATCGATCAATCAAAAATAATCAGCGGCTTCTCAGTACCTTGTTACCCGTCTTGCTTTTTGCGGCAAGCTGCACAACAGAGGGAGGCACGACCGTGAAAGAAGTAGAAGAGATCATTCCTGCTGTGGAAACTGCGAGCGTGCAGGAGATGAAATCCGCCTATACGCTGGATCTTCCGGGTGAGATATTGCCCTACGAGCAGGTAAAGCTATATCCCAAAGTAAAAGGGTTCGTTAAGGAAATCTATGTGGACAGGGGAAGCCATGTCCGCAAGGGGCAGTTGCTGGCCCTATTGGAGGCACCAGAAATTACACAAGCCTCCCTTGCTGCTTCCGCCAAAAAGCGGGAAGTATTGGAAAATATCCAATACAGTGGCCAGGCCTATGAGCGGTTACAACGAGCCGCTGAAAACAAAGGAGCGGTCGCTGCCCTGGAACTGGAACAAGCAAAAGCCAAGTTGATGGCAGACAGTGCCAAACTCCAATCCCTGGATGCTGAAATGGCAGCCGCGGACCAATTAGCAGCTTACCTTAAAATTACAGCACCGTTTGACGGGATAGTGTCCTCACGGAACGTCTCCCAAGGCGCACTGGTGGGAACTAACGATACCCCGCTTTTTTCCTTGGCGCAACAAGACCGCTTGAGACTCACCTTAGCCATCCCTGAAAAACATGCGAGAGCATTAGCGGATAGCACGGTGATCCAGTATCGTTTAAGTAATTATCCGGATGAAATATTTACCTCCACCATTTCGCGTCACAGTGGGGTCATGGATCCTTCGATTCGATCCTTGGTGGTAGAATTTGATCTTGATAATACCGATAAATTTCACCGAGGGGGCGAATATGTACAGGTAAAAGTGCCGTTTCAAAACCCAAAACCCAGCCTGTGGGTGCCGTCCAGCAGTGTAGTGGATGCGCCCTCTGGGGTATTTGTCCTGAAAGTGGAGGATGACGCTGTCCAAAAGGTAGGGGTAAAAGCCGGAATTAGAAAAGAGGGATTAACCGAAGTTTTTGGGGAGCTTCAGCCCGAGGATCTCGTGGTCATAAAAGGCAGTGAAGAATTACGGGAAGGAACAAAAATAGCTATACAATAAACAAAGTTGTTTAGTTTTAGGAACGATGAGTCCCTCCCGCAAAAAAGCGGGACAGGCCCGGGCATCTGCCCTAAGGACTGCTCAACTAAACGCCATTTGATCAGTAAATTATAAGACAAAAAGACCAGGCTTCGGCCGGTTATAAATTAGCAAAAGACATGGAAAAGAAAATATTTATCCCAGTAGTAGTGGTGGTCTTATTTTTAGGCACCGGCTATCTCTTAGGATTGGATAAAGCACCGGGAACAGAACCCGTGGTGGACAAAGAAGTACTTGCGGAAAATGGACCCGCGGAAATACATGATGACGAAGGTAATGCAGTGAATTTTGATGATTTCAAGGGGAAACTAGTGTTTATCAACAATTGGGCTACATGGTGTCCTCCCTGCGTCGCGGAGATGCCTACCATAGAACAGCTCAAAAAAGAAATGTCGGAAGATGAGGTCGCCTTCGTGATGGTCTCTTATGACCGGAATCCGCAGAAAGCCATCAACTGGATGAAAAATAAAAAGATGGACCTGCCTGTATATTTTCCCGGTGAAAATTTTCCCCGTCAGTTCATTACCGATGCCATCCCGGCGACTTTTGTGCTTGACCGGGAGGGCGAAATCCTTTATACCTATCTAGGCATGGCCGATTACAGCAAGGAATCTTTTGTCCATCAAATGAAACAATGGATGGAGCAGTAGGTGGCCAAAGTCGAAACAGTTAACTTAAAAATAATGATACATTACTTATTCGTCTTAATCTTAGGTATGACAACAGTAGCAAATTCGCCTTCCTCCGATCCTTATCATGGAGAAAAGGAACATAAAGTAGTCATACAAGTCAGCAAGGTCGATCCTGCTGCACAATTAAAGGTCATCGGTCAGATCAACAACATCCTTGAAGCGTTGCCCAATACCAAAATCGAAGTGGTCTGTCACAGCGAAGGACTGCCGATGTTGGTCACGGCACAAAGCAGGGTGACCGACCATATAAAGACACTGCACGAAAAGGGTGTAGTATTCGCTGCATGCAAAAACACCATGAAGAGGAATAAGTTGACCAAAGACGACTTACTTCCCGAGAGCATCACTGTTCCTTCGGGATTGGCAGAGATAATTCTGAAGCAGGAGGCAGGATGGACCTACCTTAAGGCTGGAATATAATACCTCGGGTAAGCCGCCAACATTGTGGAGGCTTACCCATTAACTCTTTTATCTCGTCCCCGTGCTTTCTCAGGTTAAAAGGAGAAGATCTTTTACCGCAAGTTTGTTGCCCCTTAGCGTGACGTTCTCGGTGGGACCGTATAGTCGATTTTGTGAAAAATTACTGCCTTTTGGATCAGAAAAGACCTCAATTTGATTTTGCTCCAGATCAATGATCCAGTATTCGGGAATGCCACAGGAAGCATAAAGCGGGGTTTTTATCTCCTTATCGAATCTTATGGAAGAGCCGGCCACTTCGATGATGGCCAGCACCTCGGAAGGTGTAGGATGAGCGTCGGAGTAATAATCAGGCCGGTATTTTAACAGGGCAATATCCGGTTCCGGTTCATTGTTACCATCAATTCTAATCGGGTTTTGAATCCCGATAACTGCCCGGTCTTTAAACAGGTCATTCAACAGGCTGGCTAATTTGTTTACAATACCTGCATGTCTGCTTCCGATTGGGCTCATTTGATATATTTCACCGTTTATAAGCTCTACACGGTCTTCTGGCTTGAGTATCCCGACTTCGGCCATTTTGTAGTATTCATCTACATTGATCAACCGCTTC
>CAZHZP010000315.1:0-3125 GCA_964537165.1 uncultured Roseivirgaceae bacterium
TGCTGTTCTTTGCAGGCATTACTTCCTCCCTAGCCATGGGTACTCCCTGGATGGGTTTTATGAAAGATGAGTTCAACTGGGGCAAGGCAAAAGGGGCAGTTACTTTCGGCCTGCTCACCCTCTTGATGGGCTTGCCTTGCGTCTTTTTCTTTCAGGAAGGTGTTTTCGACGAGTATGACTACTGGGCGGGTACCGTAAGCCTGGTGATATTTGCCTTGCTGGAGACCATCGTCTTCTCCTGGGTATTCGGCATCAATAAAGGATGGAGAGAAATCAACGAAGGTTCCGATATCACGATTCCCTCCATCTATAAATTTATCATCAAATATGTCACCCCCCTGATGTTACTGCTCGTTTTTTTAGGTTCATTGATTACCCCTCTGGACAACGACTGGTTAGGAAATATCAACAGTCTTTTCGCCGGACAGGGCTGGTCTTTGGACAACAGTTCAATCATTAAACAACTGACCCAATCGGGAATAAAAGAACAGATCGGCTTAGCTACGGACGCCGCCAGCGTGGCTGTCTTGGAAGACAAAATGTTCTATGCTAACATGGCACGGCTACAACTGAGCGTTTTATTTCTTGTAATTGTATTAATCATCTATGTTTCATTTAGAAAGCGAAGAAGAGAAGGGAGAGCCACATTATGAACAGTTTAGCAATAATTATGATGGTCAGCGCTATGGGCTCAGTGACGGGGGCAATGATCTACTTCTTCTATAGAGTACTGACTGCACCGCCAAAGCCTGAACCCGATTCCTATTCGGACAATGATGATATTCCAAGAGAATAGTTCACCGCTGTGCTACAGCGGGAAAGGCCAAAGGTTTTGGTTATAGAAAGGGAGTGACATCAGGCGCGGTCACATTGAAGTCCTTGAATCCGGCCACATCGTGTTCGGAGAAGTTAAACTTCATCCTGCCCATGTCCTCTGGCCCATTGGGATAAAAACCCAAACGCACCTCGATGGCGTCGAAGGTCAGGTTGTCGTTCTTCAGTCTAATGCCCAGGCCAAAACCATGGTAGTACTTTCCCTTGTATATCGCATCATTGTTCTGCGCTAAAAAAGCCCCGTCGTAAAAAAAATAAGGGGCTAAACGGAAACCCACAAAATCCGCGGGGGAAAATGCTACCAGCTCATAGTTTATATTCAATCGCTGATTGCCCATCAAATACCGGCTTCTGAAACCACGGATCCCTGCTTCACGGTTGATGGTCAAAAATTCATTGTTGAATCTATTGACCCCCCTGGTAAATTCAAGGGTCGCAAAATGACGTATTCTAAACCGGCCCCGTCTGGACAAGTCGCTGATCCAGGTGACAGAAGGCCGGATAATTCCTTGTTCGCTTCGGCTGTTTCTAAAATAAGATTCTAACACCAGCTGCCCATGCACATAACCTATCCCCGTAAGGAAACGGGCAGCGGAAACATCCAGGCCCATCAGTCTTCTATCCGAAAACTCATTCTTTTCGTATCCTCCGGTTAGGGTGATTTTTTGGCCATAGGGCATATCTTCCGTGCGGCCATAACTGTACACCAACCGGTCTCTAAAATAGTGGCTAGTGGAAAAGGACAAAGATCCAAAAAACAACTGGGAATGCTGAAATTCCGGATTAAGATTTTCCGTCACCTCAGGCCGTTCCACGTATCTCTTTCTATGGTATCTGCCCGAAATCACGATCCTGCTGCGCTCTTTCCATTCTTCCGGCCCGAAGTTGATCCTAAATGACCTTCCGAACCATAGGTTCTGGTAGTTGTGGGTAGACAACAGGGTATCCATTGTCCCTTCTTCAGATTGCTGATCTACAAACCATTGGCGGGAAAATTTTTGTCCAAGGTCTACCCCTCCCGCATACTTTATCTCAGGGCTGATAAAATCCCTTGAGATCGCAATATTGGTCAATTTCATCTCATAATTCCTGAAAAAATTAGCTTCGGCACTGATAAAACTTCGCCGGATATTCGGCACTCTATACATCGCTCCGTAGCCAAATCTGTTTTCCGGGTAATTGCTGTCATAGCTAATCTTATTGAGGACTTGGTGCCCTAAACCCAGAAAATTGTTGTAACTGACTTCTAAAGCCCCGCCTTGTACACCATTAAACTCTCCCCTGAACGAATATGCGAAAACATCCTGGGTCAGCACCTGGAAGCTCACGGTATCCCCCCCTGAAAGGCTGTCGATGGGCAAGATCCGTACATCTTTAATAAAAGGCAGTTCTCTCAATATTCTCTCCGCATCCTGGATTTTCTCCGGATCGACGATGTCCCCTTCGTTTAACAACAGATTATTTTCGATAATTTTTGTCCGTGTCGTTGTGTGAAGTTTATTGCCGATTTCTTCAAACACCAGCCGGGCTCTGCGAGTGGTGTCGTCTATTGATGGTCCAAAGAGATCCAGCTGTCTAACGTTGAGCCCAGCTATCTTCCTTCCCCTGTAGCGGTTGATTCGCTGGGAAGTGATGAACAAGTTGCTTCGGTTTGGATTCTGCCCGGCTTCTCCTGGCTCGATGATCAGGAAGTCATAAAGCTGCCTGCTCCAGCCTCTCTTTGACGCGGCTTTTTTAAGCTGCCTGTAAAACCGGTCATCATCGGTATCCCCTATCCCGTACTTCAAAGTATCCACGAAGACGAAGACCGTATCCTGCTTGATATGGACGATTTGTTTATCTATTAAAAAATAAGAGCCCTTTTTGACCTGGACGGAATCGACCGTAATGACGTTTTTATCCTGGGCCACCACCTGCCGGCTGGCGATAACGGACAACAACAGACACAAAGTGGGTAAAATATTCCTGATCAAAGTGGTACGGCAATAGTAAGGTGGTCAATGATTCTCAAAGGTATAACGGTTTACTACCAATTACATTCCAAATTTAGGTTTCTCTGAAAGATGCCAGCAACATTCTAACAAATGACTTACTGCTTAAGCCGTATTTATTTTTCTTTGGTATAAAACTTGCCCATGTTAATCCAGTTAAACTAAATCCGTAACGTTAGATGGCAGGAGCTCGAAGGAATCCCCATCTTACTTTATTCATTATTGTTAACCTTTAAATTTTAATGTTATGAGTTCAGCAAAGGTATTATTAAGTGCGCTCGCCGGTGTTGCGATAGGTAT
>CAZHZP010000316.1:0-3112 GCA_964537165.1 uncultured Roseivirgaceae bacterium
CGCTATTCTCATCATATCAGTCTGTAATTATACGGTTGAAAATTTTGGACAGATCTTCCCACTCAAAACGGCTGGATGGTGTCCTTCTACTCACCTCCATTTCCTGCCCCTTCGTCGTCAGATCAAATGAAAACACAAAATCCGCGCCCGGCTCCAGCCAACCTTTAGCGGTAGAAAAACGCATGTCATTGTAAATATAAGTGGTGTCGGAGGTTTTTACCAACCAATCATATTCACTCGAAAACTTTCTCAGTCCCTGATATTTCCCGAATTCCAGCAGCTCCTGTTCAGCTTCCAGATCCCTTTCGAAAAACAAGAAAGAATCAAACGGAACCGTACCCCTCCAAGGATTGAAATATCCGGCGTAGTAGCCATCCTGTGTCTTGATCAGGCCCTGCCAGAGGAAATTTTGTAGAGGAGCGGGAATGGTCTGATATTGCTCCACCTTAAGGTCCTGTTTTTCCATGGTGGCTTTTAACGCAGGCTCCACCACCGCGTATTTATTGAAGATCGTGAACAGCAAATAGGTATGGGAAATTGCAATGCCTGTGTACATGATCCTTCTCCTTACCGCGGAACTACGGCGATAAAACATCACCGCGATCAAAGCGGCCAACATCGGAACGGTGTAGGCAGGATCAATAATGAAGATGGTATTGAGCTCTACTCTATAGTCGCTAAAAGGCAGAAAGAGCTGGGTGCCGTAAGACGTAAAGCTATCCAGTAAGGGGTGGGTGAAAATACACCAAAAGAACAACTGCGACCAAAGCCAAAAGGATTGTCCCTGCGACCAAGGGGATTTAGCGAGCAACCAGCCTAACACGGGGCCCAACAGAAACCCAAATACCAAGGAATGGGAGAAGCCCCGGTGAAAGTTCACGTACTCCACCTCCCCCATAAAGAAGCCACCAATGACATCCAGGTCGGGCACCGTACCGGCAATGGCTCCCCAAAGCAAGGCTTTATTCCCTAATTTTTTACCGGCTACCACCTCCGCAACGGCAGCGCCCAAGACAATCTGCGTCAGAGAATCCAAAGGATCATTTAATTAAGGTCAAAAATTCCGCATCAATATTGGCATTCTTGTCTTTGGCGTACCAAAGATGAATGGATTCTATAAATTCTTCCTGGCTGACTCCCTTTGGATCATCCCGATAAGCCAGGTATTGTTGTTGCAGCACTTGTGGCCTGGGTCCCCAGGTAAACAGCTCCTCCAGGTTCTCATCTTTTAGAGCGATCAATTTAGGGATAGACCTACCGCCGTTGGTGAGGTAAGCATCCATCACCGCAGGGTGTTCATCCCTCAAAACAAACCGGATATCGACTAAGGGACTGTGACTGGCTGCTTTTGCCATAAAAGGAATGCTCTGTGCCGCATCGCCGCACCAGGCTTCTGTGAGGACCAGCCAAGTCTGGGCAACGTCAATCTGCGCCAGCTTTTCCTGAAGCTCGGCACTTACCACGGCGGTTTTGTCCCAGCGGTCCATCCGGCGGACATTCATTTTGGTGTAATTGATCATGGCCTCGGAGTGGTTGGCCCCTGTAGTTTTTCCCTGGGCCAATAGATCGTTGATGAAAGAGCGGTACTGGGTATAGGTGAAACTTCCCTGAATCAATTCAGGAGTGATTGTAGCTGTTATCAATGACATAAAACAATTCTTTTATTGTCCTAACAGGTGCCCTCACAGCTTGGTTCTTTCCCATTCCACAAATTTCTCTATATCTGTATTCAGGCTCTTGAAAATGGCCATAATAACGGTAAGGTCATCTATGTAACCCACCACGGGGATAAAGTCAGGGATAAAATCCACCGGCAGGACGAAATACAGCATACCGAGAACAAGCAGCCCCAAGGTCCGGCTTGATATCCCCCTGTACTCTTTGTTGTAGTAGGCCTTTAGCATCCGAAACACCACTTCTAATTGTGATTTTGATTCTTTTACAGCAGGTATTTCGCCCACCTCAGTCAGTTTAGCAGAAGCCTTGTGCAACAGGTCTTTTAGCTTGTCACGATTGGATGCTATCCTTTCGGCTTTGGCTTGGTAGGTTGCTTTCACTTTGGCGAGAAAGCCTTCTCTATTTTCCTGAATTGATCGATTATCTCCCTTTTTCATTTTGTGGTATAAGTTCCTGTGCGACTTTGGCTGTAGTATAATTCTTCGTACGTTTTAGAAGTAAACCCTGATTTCCGACTTCACGTTCTTCAGTGCCTGTGAGATGCTGTCATTGTCTTTTTCCAAATACAGCTGGAATATCCGTTTGTTCAGGTCGATTCCCCGCGCCTCTTCATTTAAATCCTGTGCGGCGCGGTTGATCATGGTGATGACCTGCTCGATAGCATTTCTGACACTTTCCCATGTCTCATCCGAAAAGTAGAGCTGCTGCGAAAGATTATGGTTATACTCCTCCCGCACCTCGTGTAGCAGCAACTGGTGCAACTCTTTAGCGGAATAATTCCCCGTATTGACCCTTCTGATCAGATTGTTGGGGGTCACTCGTTCCAGCAACAGGCAAATTCTCTCCCCAGCCTGCAACCGGATCGGAAGAATGGTCTCCGTATTCTTGGTTTTCAGCGAAATCAGTTTGTTATCCCTTTCTGTCTTCAAAAATGATACCGCAACAAGGTACATCCCGTAAATGGCCAATCCGGCGGGCAGGGCAATTTTCAAAATCTCAACGATGACTTCCATGCAAATATTTTTCCCGAATATCCTAAATAAAAACTTTGTATAAAACCTTCCAGGGGCTTTAATTTCCAGTCTGATTTTGAACTATCCAACGTCCGAAAGCATTAAATCAACATGCTGGTTCCGATAGAAATTACAGATAAAGCCCGGGAAGAAATCAAGAACATCATGGCTACCAAAAACATCCCCTCCGAATACCGACTCCGGGTTGGTGTCAAGGGCGGGGGATGTGGCGGCATGGCCTACAACCTTGGCTTTGACACGCCGAACGAAAACGACCAACAATTTGAAATCGACGGTATTCCTGTACTGATGGAAAAACGGCATGTCATGTTCCTGATGGGCATGACGGTGGACTTTTATGAAGGGGCGGAAGCGAGGGGATTTACTTTTGTTAATCCGAAGGACAGGGGTTAATGGGTGAT
>CAZHZP010000317.1:0-3112 GCA_964537165.1 uncultured Roseivirgaceae bacterium
CGGGCAGCTTGTCCAAATGGATGGTTCCACCAGTTTCTTCTACCAGTTCGGATAGACAGTTCAAATGCCCTCCTGCGCCGTGGTCATGGATAGAAACGATGGGGTTGTCCGGGCTTTCGGCCATGGCGCGGATGACGTTGGACACTCTTTTTTGCATTTCAGGGTTGGATCGCTGGATGGCGTTGAGTTCAATGGCATTGCTAAACTCACCTGTGTTGACAGAGGAAACAGCTCCGCCACCCATTCCGATCCTATAATTGTCCCCGCCCATGACGATCACTTGGTCGCCTTTCAATGGGGTATTTTTTAAGCTGTATTGGCTTCGTGTGAAGCCAATGCCTCCGGCTTGCATGATGACTTTGTCAAAGCCGTATTGCTTCTCACCTTCTTTATGTTCGAAGGTCAACAAGCTGCCACTGATCAGCGGCTGGCCGAATTTATTGCCGAAATCACTGGCGCCGTTGGAGGCCTTGATCAGGATGTCCATCGGAGTTTGATAGAGCCACTTCCTTTCCTCCAGGTTTTTTTCCCAGGATCTTCCTGCTTCAGTCCTGGAATAGGAAGTCATGTAAACGGCTGTTCCCGCCAAAGGAATGGAGGCAGTCCCCCCGGCCAGCCGGTCACGGATTTCGCCACCTGAACCGGTAGCGGCTCCATTGAAGGGTTCTACGGTAGTAGGGAAATTGTGGGTTTCGGCCTTTAGTGAGATGACTGTTTCGATAGGTTCGGCAACAAAGAAGTCTGCCTGTTCCTGGGTTTTAGGGGCAAACTGTTGCGCCTTGGGCCCCGCTATAAAGGCCACGTTGTCTTTATAGGCCGATACAATATGGTTGGGATTCTTGATCGAGGTTTTTTTGATCAACTGAAAAAGAGTGCTTTCTTTTTCCTCTCCATTGATGATAAATGTCCCGTTGAATATTTTATGCCGGCAATGCTCAGAGTTGACCTGGCTAAAACCAAAGACCTCGCTATCGGTGAGGGGTCGGTCCAGTTCCTTGCTGATATTTTCTAGATATTCAATCTCCTCTGTACTCAAAGCCAAACCTTCCGCTATGCTGTACTCTTCAATATTAAGAATTTGTCGGACGGCTTCGGGTTGGATGTCAATATGGAAAATGTCCTGATCCAAGCCGTTGTATATGGCCTGGAGCATGGGGTCTATAGAAGCTTGGGTATCTTTGAGGTAAAATTCTTCAACTCTGCTGATTCCTGCTACCCCCATGTTGAGGGTGATTTCCACTGCGTTGGTAGACCAGGGAGTGATCATTTCTTTCCTCGGCCCAACAAATCCACCGTTGATTTTCAACTGGTCAAGGAGACTTCCTCCAAACAACCAGTTTAACTTTTCAATATCCTGGACACTTAGCTTTTGCGAAGTTTCCACTGCGTATATTTTTTCCGGGGAAGGTTGGAAAAAGAAGATCATGTGCTTTGTTATTGGATGGCTATGAATTAAGGAGCAAAGGTAAGCAAATGGTTTAAAAGATGGAGGGAAATCCCGGTTCTGGAAGGGAATTTTATAGCAGGCAACTGAACGGTGTCCGATTCCATATCATTTGTTACAGAAAATGTCCGGTTATGAGACAGGCGGTGCAGTGATGGGTGCTTTTAGGTTCTTGTCCTAAGACAAGAATATTGTTTTGACTCCCTTACTGACGGTTTTTATAAACATAGATTCCATTCTGAGCAGCTACCTTATGTGAAAATTTAATTTTGGACAGCCATTTTTTCGACTGGTTATGTTTCGAAAGCAACGAGTGGCTTTTCTTTTGTTAAGCTAGGAAGAGATAAAAAACTTGGGAAACTATGAAGTGATTGAAAGTTTCCCGAGTTTTACGGCCTGATTATTAGGGAGCAAGTGTGGAATTGAGAGAAAATATAATAGCAGTAGCCACAGGGCTCTTCCGGCAGATGGGTGTCCGGGCGGTCACTATGGACGATATTGCCCGACAGGCTGGAATCTCAAAGAAAACCATTTATCAAGAGTTTGAAGATAAAGGAGCTTTGGTTTTTACCACATTTTCTGCCTTTCTAGACAAGGAAGAAGAGGTGTTGAGAAAAGTCATTGCCGGAGAAGACAATGTGATCCAACATTTTGTCAGCATCTCCAAGTTTGTAAGGGAGCAGTATTCCGGCATGAATCCTTTAATCCTGAACGAGATTAAGCGCTATTATCCGACTGCTTGGAAAAGATTTGAAACCTTTAAAAACGGACTTGCCCTAAAGTCCATGTTGGACGTACTCCAAAGAGGAAAGGAGACAGGCTATTTTAGAGAGGAAATTAATGTGGAAATTTTGGCCATGCTCCGGTTAGAGCAGATCGCTTTTGATTTTAGGTCGCTGCCCTCAGCTTCCCAGTTTGATATGGTACAATTACAGTTGGAGCTGTTTGATCATTTTATTCATGGCATCTTAACTGATAAAGGAAGAGAAGCCTATCTGCATGAATCTAAATAATGGAAAAACCAATCTATGAATTTATTTACTAAGACCGGTCTGTTAGTTGCGTACCTGCTACTTTGTTCAGGTGTGGCCAGCGGGCAGCAATCACCTGCTATTAGCTTAAAAGAAAGCATCGAATACGCTTTGGAAAATAATGCTTTGGTCAAAAATGCCCAGTTGGCCATAGCTGCCAGTAAAGCGACGGTAGGAGAGACGACCGCACAGGGACTGCCGCAGATTTCGGGGAACGTCGATATCAACAAGAGTCTGATTGTGCCTTCACAGCCTTTTCCTGCCATTTTCTTTGACCCTGAGGCAAAGGAGGGGGAATTTATCCCGGTGCAGTTTTCTCCGGAGTACAGCGGGAATCTGGGTGTAACCGTCAACCAGATGATCTTCAACGGCTCCTATTTTGTGGGCTTGCAGGCCGCCAAAACCTACCGGCAATTGGCGGAGTTTGATAAAATAAAAACTGAGCTGGATGTTATAGAAAATGTAAAGAAGGCTTATTACTCTGTGCTGGTCAGCCAGGAGAGGGAAGCACTGGTACAGGCCAATTTAAGCCGTTTGGATACCTTGTTAAAAGAGACCCGGGTAATGTTTGAAACCGGTTTTTCTGAAAAAATTGATGTTTCACGGATTCAGGTTCAACACAATAATGTGAAAACCG
>CAZHZP010000318.1:0-1553 GCA_964537165.1 uncultured Roseivirgaceae bacterium
CAAACCATCGAAGAGCAATCTGACTTCCTGTTCTCTTACAACAACCAGCTAAACCCCACCGGGATTCGGCTGAGCATCGCGGCCAAAGATGCCTCGCTGCAGGAGGTGTTGGAATCAGTAGCCAAAGAAACGAACCTCAGTTTTTTGCAGGTCAACCAAATGATCGCCATTCGCGAAACACCGGCGGAAACCAGCGAACCGACGGAAGACCTTTTACCACAAACCTATACCGGAACGGTGTATGAGGCAATCTCCAACGAAACCCTACCAGGCGTCACGGTGCTGATCAAGGGCACTTCTACGGGAACGGTAACCGACGCCTTTGGCCAGTTTACCCTGCAGGCCGAACCGGGGCAGGTCTTGGTATTCAGCTCCATGGGCTTTGAAAGCCGGGAAATCGTCTTGGGCGATAATACTAAGCTCAATATTATCCTTTCGGAAGATACCCAGCAACTCGAAGAAGTGGTGGTAGTTGGTTTCGGGGAGCAGAAAAAAATCAACCTGACCGGAGCAGTGGAAATGGTGACCAGCGAAGACCTGGAAAACCGCCCCAGTACCAATATCACCAACCTGCTACAAGGATTGATGCCTGGCCTGACGGTTCAGAGCCACACCGGAATGCCGGGACAGGACAATGGCTCCATCCGAATCAGAGGGCTGAGTTCTATCAACAACTCCAATCCTTTGGTCATCATAGATGGGATCGAAGGAAACATGAACCTCTTAAATCCGGATGATATTGAGTCGGTTTCGGTATTAAAGGATGCCGCATCTGCAGCCGTCTACGGATCAAGAGGTGCCAATGGGGTAATTCTGATTACCACCAAGTCCGGACAGAGAAAAGGCGCGCCCCAAATCAACATCAACTCCTATTATGGGGTACAGACCACTTTCAGAACCCCTAAGTTCCTCGGATCTGCCGAGTACATGGAATTCCAAAATGAGGCCATGAGAAACGGCGGAAGGTCTGAGACCTATTCTCCGGAGGATATCCAGCGGGTCATCGATGGAAGCGACCCCAATTTTTCCGCCAATACCAATTGGATAGAGGCCATTTATAAAGATTATGCTCCGCAGCAACAGCATTCCATCTCTGTATCCGGGGGTGGGGACAACTTGGGATATTTGCTTTCCTATGGCTTTTTGGAGCAAGACGGGATCGTAGTGGGCGACTCCTACGCTTCCAAAAGAAACAACATCCGGCTTAAGCTTAACAGCACCTTATTGGACCGGCTTAATGTTACCGCCAACATCGGCTACGTGGACAGAAATTACCACTCCCCGCAATGGGAGACCACAGGTACCGGCGGGGTAATCCAGGGGGCGCACCAGATTTCGCCGCTAGTTCCCGTCAGATACACCAACGGGGAATGGGGCTATGGTGGAGGGGCCAACAACCCGGTAGCCATCGCCACGGATGGCGGGACCAACATCTTTACTTCCCAAGAATTTACGGGCAACTTCACCGCCGGTATTGATCTGCATGAAAATCTTAGCATCAAAGGCCAATACGGAATGGTCATGAGCAATTCCAAACGGGAGATTTTCGTAAA
>CAZHZP010000318.1:1653-3064 GCA_964537165.1 uncultured Roseivirgaceae bacterium
TCAAAGGCCAATACGGAATGGTCATGAGCAATTCCAAACGGGAGATTTTCGTAAAAAGGGTCGAACACAGACATCCCGACACCAACGAATTCCTATGGGCCAATGTGGACGAAAACCAGCTCTCCATCCGTGACTATGTCACCAATTACCAAAATATACTGGCACAGATGGACTATAGCAATAGCTGGGGTGAACACAACTTCTCCGGTTTATTGGCCTTCCAGCAAGAATGGCAGCGGTATGATTCGTTTTTGGGCAGCAGAAGAAACTTTATCAGTGAAGACATCCCTTCTTTGAACCTTGGAACCAATCCCATCCAAAACAGCAGCGGCGATGGATACCACTGGGCTTTAAGATCGGGAATCGCCAGAATCAATTACGACTATCAGGGAAAATACCTCTTGGAGTTAAACAGCCGTTATGACGGTTCGTCCCGCTTGGCCAAGGAAACGCGATTCCGGTTTTTCCCTTCTTTTTCTGCCGGTTGGAGGTTTACCGATGAGGCTTTCCTGAGCGGTTTGGAGGAAGTCATTTATGATGGAAAGCTGAGGGTGTCGTATGGAGAACTGGGCAACCAATATCTCAGCAACATGCCCGGCTATGCCGAATATTATGCCTACGTGCCGGTACTTAACTCCGTGGGGACAATGCCCATCGGGGATGAACGAACCAACGGCTTTGCTCAGACCATTTCCGCCAGTCCCAACATCACCTGGGAAACGGTGACCATGCTCAACCTGGGAATTGACCTTTACTTCTTTGAGGGAAGATTATCCGTGATCGGGGACTGGTTCAATAAGCAAACGGATGACATCATCCTCCGGGTACCGCAACCTTCCGTTTTGGGGATCACCGAAAGTGACGTAAATGCCGGTGCAGTAGAAAACAAGGGCTGGGAAGTCAACCTAAACTGGCAGGACCGGATCGAAGATTTCACCTATGGGGTTAACTTCCAACTTTCAGATGTAAAAAACAAGGTGCTGGACATGGGCGATACGCCGCCGGCTTATGGTACCACCGTGAACCTGGTCGGCTATCCGAGCACCTCCTATTATGGATTGGTAGCCAACCGCTTGGCACAGGAAAGCGATTTTGATTTAATCGACGGCCAGTTGGTGCCAAACATCCCCGTCTTTGACAGTGAAAGGACGAAGTTCAGACCTGGGGACTTGGTATATGAAGACCTGAACGGCGACGGCAAAGTGACCATGGAAGACGATCGGCGGGTGCTGGGCAATCCTTTTCCCAGATATACCTATTCCCTGCGGGCCAACATGGGTTGGAAGCGATTTGACCTCTCTTTCTTCTTCCAGGGCGTAGGGGAATCCGTCGGGTATGTCTATGAAAATGCCCGTCATGCCTTTATGAACAACTCCATGTATCCACAGGAGATCCACCGCGACCGATGGAC
>CAZHZP010000319.1:0-3040 GCA_964537165.1 uncultured Roseivirgaceae bacterium
AGTCTTCTGATAGTTGTTCGAATTTGGCCCTGCTCAACTGCCTTACCAAGTGCTTGGGACCGGTTTGGGTTGCCGTGATATAAGGCAGGTTGATTTCGGTGGAAGAGGAGCTGGATAATTCGATCTTCGCTTTTTCCGCTGCTTCTTTAAGGCGCTGTAAAGCCATGGGGTCGTTTCTAAGATCAATGGACTCTTCAGCCTTGAATTCATCCGCCAACCAGTTGATGATTACCTGGTCGAAATCATCACCGCCTAAGTGAACATCTCCGTTAGTAGATTTCACTTCGAACACGCCGTCGCCAAGTTCAAGGATAGAGATATCAAAAGTACCGCCCCCGAGGTCGTACACCGCAATCTTCATGTCACGGTTTTTCTTATCCATACCATAAGCCAAAGCTGCTGCGGTAGGCTCGTTGATAATCCTCTTCACCTCTAAACCCGCGATCTGGCCGGCTTCTTTGGTTGCCTGACGTTCAGCATCATTGAAGTAGGCAGGCACGGTGATTACCGCCTCACTTACTTCCTGTCCAAGAAAGTCCTCCGCGGTGCTCTTCATCTTCTGTAGGATCATCGCTGAAAGCTCCTGTGGCGTATAAGAACGGTCGCCAATCTTAACCGCTACAGTATCGTTCGGACCTTGTTCTACTTTATAAGATGCTTGTTTTTTCTCGTCTGCCACTTCGGAAAACTTCTTCCCCATAAATCTCTTAACAGAAGAAATGGTATTGGCCGGGTTGGTGATAGCCTGACGCTTAGCCGGATCACCTACTTTCCTCTCACCATTACCGTTATCTAAAAATGCAACAATAGAGGGGGTTGTTCTCCTGCCCTCACTGTTCTGTATCACTACAGGCTCATTGCCCTCCATTACAGCTACGCAAGAGTTTGTAGTTCCCAAGTCTATACCAATAATTTTTCCCATTTCGTTTATTTTTTATTCTAAGATCTGTTTCAGTACATGTTTTCTCGCCAACATCATTATCAACACATGTGCCAAGCGGTTATAGAACCTTATTTATGCCAGATTGTCAGCCGAGACACGTGGATGTTATTACGGATTTATGACAGTTCGTAGCTTTGTCACGGCTACATAAGATCCATCACTGACAAATCTGTTATTTTTTTTGCCCATGCAACGTTAGGGAAAGCAACAGCATCTTGGAGCAAAAGAGGCAGCAATGAACAGACTGATGAATGCACGAATAAAATGGGGCTCCGCCCTCCTTGTTGGCTTGGCAGTATCCTTTCTCGCCGGCTATGAGCCCTGCGATCCACAAGCATCCTCCACCTGCAGCGCGCAAAGGATACTTTCGAAAGCAGGGGTGATTGCTTCGCCTTTGTTCTTCTTTTTTTCAAATAAAAACGAAGGCACTACAGACGCCCACACGGAGCACAAATACCCTGATCGGCACACCGTCCCCCCTAAAGACACATTGCGACAATCAACTGCAAAAGGGCTCTTAAAGGGCGTATCTCAACGTGATGCCCCAGGTGCTAGGGTCACCCAACACAGCAGCATAATGGCCTGCATTCCCAGCGGCCGGCAGTAATTGCTCAAAGTAATTTTTATGCAGCAAATTGCGGCTCCATAAGTAGACACTCACGCCGTCCGAAGCCTTGAAACCGATGCGACCATTCATTAACGTGTAATCATCGATGACAAGGTATTTAGAAGGCGATGGACTGGAAGAGAAATTGGAGCGGAAATAGCCATCAGCAGCCAAGAAAAACTTTCCGGAAAACCCAAACAGCATACCTGAAGTGGAAAGCTCTCCTCCAAATGACGTGGCCCACTTCGATATACCCGGCAAAACGCTTCCGGATATATCTTTAAAAGCGGCCTCTCCCCCTGTCTCTTCCAGTGGAACGGGAGCATTGACAAAAGACACATATCTGCCATCTGTATAGGAAAGCGAGCCATAAAGAGAAACAAACTTATTAATCTTGGTACTGGCATCGACTTCCACTCCACGTACCCGCACTTTTTCAGCATTAGCCAGATATCCCCGGTTCACCCCCAGCTGGGCGGTCTGGACCTGTGTCTGATAGTCACGGATGTCGGTGTTATACAAGGTGATATTGATCATGGATGAGGGTGTTGGGTTCGTTTTAATTCCCAGTTCTGCGTGTTGGACTGCTTCAGGTTTAACTACCGCTAACTCCAGCATCGGGGAGCCGTTTTCAGTGGGAAGGCCACCTAGATTTACGCCGACAGGCTTATAGCTTGTTGAATAAGTGACAAATGAATTGATTCGGCTTGAGGCTTTGTAAGACAAAGTCAGTTGGCCGGACAGGTTGAAATTCTCCACATCAGCCACGAAGGACTGATCGGAATAGATTAACCGTTTAAGTGCCAGTAGCTCCGGATCGTCTGTTTGCAAGCCACCGTAGGTTTTTCGGTCAAAATCCACCCTCTTGTCATCATAGTTGAGCCTTATTCCCGGCAACAAATGTAAACGTTCCGTGATCGCCCAATCTAACTGACCAAAGAGCGCTCCGCTGAAGGTACTGAGCTTGGAGGTGGTACGGATACCGTATCCATCCAGCAAGCCTGGTGTTTGCCATAGGGGATTGGTGGAATTTTGGGAAAATCGCCATTGAGCAGCTCCCGATTCTTCTGTATGCACTGGATTTGTGTTCAATTTCTGCCCGATCGCATAAAGGCCAAGTACACCACTTAAGCCTGGGGAAACATGCAGACAATTTCTTTCTTAGAAATAGGTGAAGATTGCCCCCGAAAGCTATTGCATCAACAAAACGTTAATCTTGTTTAGTAAGACTTCTCTGCTATTATTTCTTCCTGGATCCTCTCGTTTATATTTATTTTAGCGTCTATAAACACCATGATAGCCGTTCCAAATTCTCTTGAATACGGATTTGTAACGGCCCCTGCCATCACCGCCTGCTTGAAAAAAGGCCCAGTTTCCTCAAGTTCTTGACGTTGCTCCCGTCCGCTTTTGACCCTGATGAGGTTGACATACAGCCTGTCCAGATCAAACCAGTTGATATAATCAGCATTAAAAGAGACGGCTTTTATTCC
>CAZHZP010000320.1:0-3035 GCA_964537165.1 uncultured Roseivirgaceae bacterium
CGTGTCCATGATTTACCTCCATAGTATGCATCTAGGTTGACGGTGGGTTTTTGTCCGCGTGCCCCTCTTTTAGTGGTCACAATAATTACCCCGTTGGCTGCTCGGGATCCGTAGACGGAAGCCGCGGCATCTTTCAGCACGGTGATACTCTCGATATCCTGTGGGGAGATGTTGTTAAACTGGCCTTGGTCTTTTTGGATCCCATCAATTACAAAGAGCGGATTGCCCATATTACGGATATTGATCATCGCACCCGAGCCGGGTCGTCCCTCAGCCTGTCTGAAAGCCACACCGGGCAGTTTACCCGCCAGGGTCGCACTGACCGTCGGCGCGGCTACTTTGGCGATGTCCTTGCTCTGCACGGTTGATACCGCACTGGTAATGGATTCCTTTTTCTGCTCGCCGTACCCCATAACTACGACTTCCTGCAGATCGCCCAGTTCACTTTCCAAGACAATGTTGAAGGTGTTGGTATTGCCTACAGTAATTTCTTGGGTAGCATAACCTATAAAGGTGATGATCAGTACGGGATTTTCGGACCTAAGCTGAAGAGAAAATTCACCATCCAAATCAGTTATAGTCCCGTTTGACGTTCCTTTTTCCCGGATACTTGCGCCCGGAATGGCTTCATCGGTGGAAGCTTCTGTGACCGTTCCTGTCACTGTCCGGCTGTTTTGTGCCGTGGCCATCACCACACAGCAACAGAGCAGGATTAGCGTCCAAATACTTTTAGTTAATAAAGATATGCTCATACTCATCTTAATTGGGTAAATGTTAACTATCAATTTTTCTTTCCAAACCCAAGTCAGGGACTTCGGTACCATGCTTGCTTCAAAGCAGCTCCAGCAAATCCTCCGGTACTTTAGCGGGGGATTGCCGCCCTATTGTTATTCTCTAACCTTCATTTGCCGTCCCCGTCCGCAGGCCGACACAACCGGTTGCGTTAGCGCCTAAATGTTGATTCCTTTTTAACCCGTAACAGCGCCTACTGTCGCTTTCCTTCCCCTTCATACTTTAAGCAACCGGTTGCGTAACTGCGCACAGCCCGATTTTTTGTTTACAAAAAAGCAAATACAACGGATTATTTACGCCTCCCCCTCCCTGCGTCTTCTTAAACAACCGGTTGCGTAAATTTAAAACAATGTATTTCTAATTTCCAAACTTCTGACCCGAATATTTTTAATGTGGTATTTATGCGGATTGCTGGGCCAAAGCCGGCGTACTCGAACCCCTTACCTTCAATTCGGCTGTCAGCACCCGCTTTTCGACCAGCGGCGCCTTGTTCTTAATCTGGTTCAAAAGCAACTCCACCGCCAGGCCGCCGATATCGAATGCCGGTTGTACCAGCGTGGACAACTGCGGTTCGATCACTTTGGCAATAGGCTCATCGCAGAAGCCCACCACAGCCACTTCCTCGGGGATCTTGATGGCGTTTTTTTTCAGGGTCATCATCACCCCTATCGCAATGGGGTCACAAATGGCAAACACTGCATCCGGCCTTATCCCTTCATCCAACATCTGCTGGGCCGCCTGGCTGCCATTCTCCTGCTCCAGCCCCTCTCCACAATCAATTACCAGTGTCTCATCGAATGGAAGCCCATTGTTCAGCAAGGCGTCTTTATAGCCCTCAATCCTTTTTTGGGTGATCTGCAGGAGCGGCGGCCCTGCGAAGTGGGCGATCTTCCGGTAGCCTCTTTGGATCAGGTGTTCTACCGCAGTATAGGCGCCCTGGTAGTCATCTACCGTCACACTGCTAGCTTCTATATCGGGACATACCCGGTCAAAAAATACGATGGGCACATTCCTGTCCTGGTACAGTTTGAAGTGGCTGGAATCGTTGGTATCTCTGGAGATGGACACGATCAAACCATCCACCTTGTTGGAAAGCAAGGCCTGCGACACCAACACTTCCCGTTGATAGGACTCGCCGGATTGACAGATGATCACCTGATAGCCGGCTTTATACGCTAGCTCCTCTATTCCGGAAATGACGGTAGAAAAATAATAATGCGAGAGCATCGGTACAATGACGCCAATCGTTTTTGTAGACTTTTTGGACAGACTATAAGCGATGTTGTTTGGGTGATAATTGTACTTTTTAGCTAAATCAACAACCGCCTTTTTGGTAGCATCCCCTATAGAGGGATGGTCTTTTAATGCCCTTGATACCGTGGATTTCGACACATTCAGCTCCCGGGCAATGTCCAAAATAGTGGCTTCCTTATAAACCTTCATCTCGTTAAACTGATAATTGGCCATAAATAAAGCCAAAATGAATGACATAATCCAACTCCCTGGATTTTGGTTTATCTTCCTGTTCTATTAGAAGTTATCCCTACAGACACAAATCCGAAAGAAAATGGGGGGCGGAACGGTGCCGGAAAAATTATTTTTATACCTTCAATCTTTTCTTCCTTTAACCAGAATTTATAACGAAAACTCCGTACTGCAACCTCCACTTTAAATCCTTAACAAACCCCGGAAACCTCTGGCTCCATAGTAGGATTCCGCTCCATTGTGGTAGATAAAGACGCGGCCATAACGCCAGTCCCCAAAGATTGCACCTCCAAGCTTTCTTACATCCGGCGGCGTGACGATCCAACTGGAAGTTTTGGTGTCAAACCTTCCCACCTGCTGCAGTTCGAAATATTGTTCTTCATCCAATAGTTCAATCCCCATATCTTTAGCCATTCCCACGGCACTGTGTTTAGGCTTGTGCTCCTTTCTGGATTCCAGTGCCTCCGGATCATAACAAACGCTCCTTCGTCCTTTGGGGCTTTCCGGCGAACAATCACAAAAGACGTATTCATCTTTCTCTTTGTCATAAGCGATGACGTCCGGCTCGCCACCGGTTTCCTCCATCTCGTTAAGGGACCAAATTTTTCTGGCTTTGGCTTTCCCTCCTGATAAGCAAGCCTCCAGTCTGGCCTTTACTTCGGACCATTTCAGGTCTTTATGACGGCTTAGATTTTTTTCAAATCGCTTCTCCAAAATCTGAAAAAGCTCTTCTACACGCTCTTTTGGGATTTTATTGT
>CAZHZP010000321.1:0-3024 GCA_964537165.1 uncultured Roseivirgaceae bacterium
CTCCTTTGGTTTTATCCTGGACCTTTACCATCACTTCGGCATCTAAGGGAAGAAATACATCTACCCGGGATCCAAATTTGATAAAGCCGAATTCCCCTCCCCGGGTGACAGGATCGCCCTCCTTGACATACCAGCGGATTCTTCTGGCAACAGCGCCCGCAATCTGCCTGAGCAAAATCCTCGTGCCGCCCGGCTCCGTGACTACCAAAGTGGTTCGCTCGTTTTCCTGGCTTGACTTGGGGTGCCATGCCACCAGGTATTTTCCCGGATGATACTTGAAATATTCCACGACGCCACTGACCGGAGACCGGTTGATATGCACATTCACCGGCGACATAAAGATCGAGATCTGCCTTCGTTTCTCTTTGAGATACTCTTCTTCCATCGTCTCCTCAATGACCACGACTTTGCCGTCCGCCGGCGCATAAACCAGTGTCTCGTCAGTAGGCATTATGATGGAGGGATTTCTAAAAAACTGCAATACCAGCAGATAAATAATAATGCTGGCAAATATAACCACATTCAGCAGCCTCTGCTGCTCGGGGATAAGCTGATGGAGAACGACGCTAAATACCGTCAGCCCAATCAGCATCCAAAACAATAATTTTCTTCCCTCTTTATGTATTTTCATCTTTTATACCAACACATAGGCGAATGTTCATTTATCCCATTAACGCCCAGATCATTTCTGATGTTTAGAATTTTGTCTATTTAAGTGAGTATTGTCTTGCGATGCAGCGGTACGGCCAATACGGTCACCCTGCCCCTAAAGCTACGCTTGATCCGGTAGCCGTAGGCCCCAGAAGTTGCCTCCGCCGGCCTGATCAATATCCTCCACGGAAGGCGTAAGTTTTGGCGACCTTGTCGATGGCGATAATGTAAGCGGCGATCCTGAGCGGAACATCGTATTTGAGGGAAGCTTGGTACACGTTGTCAAAGGCTTCTTTCATGATCCTGTCGGAACGCCGGTGGACGCGTTCCGCAGTCCACTTGTAACCTGACCGGTTTTGCACCCACTCAAAATAGGAGACCGTAACACCTCCCGCATTGGCTAAAATATCCGGAACAGCCATGACGCCATTCTCATTTAAAAACTTGTCCGCTTTAAATGAGGTCGGTCCATTGGCTCCCTCCACGATCAACTTGGCTTTGATTTTATCTACGTTTTTAAGTGTGATCACGTCTTCAACCGCAGCCGGGATCAACACGTCCACATCAAGCTCCAGCAATTCGGAAGCATGGTCCATTTTGTCTGCCCCCGGAAAACCCTCCAATATCCCATTGTTGGTGTTTCTATAAGCAATGGCCGCCGCGACATCAACACCCTGCCTGTTGTAGTATCCTCCGGAAATATCCGATAAAGCCACTACTTTAAGCCCGCGCTCTTCCAGTAATAAAGCGGCGGATGAACCGACGTTTCCAAAGCCCTGAACCGCACAGGTTGCCTGGAAAGGATTGATTTTCAGTTTAGCCATAGCAGCCAGGGCACATACCATCACGCCACGGCCAGTAGCCTCAGCCCTACCCAACGAGCCCCCGAGCACGATAGGCTTCCCTGTCACCACGGAATTTACTGTAGTGCCGTGAACTTTGGAGTATTCGTCCATTAGCCAGGCCATTTCTCTCGGACCGGTTCCCATATCAGGCGCAGGTATATCTTTGTCCGGACCGAAAACATCCAACATGGCAGAGGTATAGCCACGCATGAGTCGTTCTATTTCGCCGGCGGACATTTCCCGCGGATTACATCTTACTCCCCCCTTGGCGCCTCCGTAAGGAATATCCACTACGGCACACTTCCAGGTCATCCAGGCTGCCAGCGCCCTCACCTCGTCCAAATGAACATCCGGTGCAAAACGGATCCCTCCTTTGGCGGGACCAAGGATGTTAGAGTGGATCACCCTAATGCCTTCAAAAACTTCAATTTTGCCGTTGTCCCTGGTAATAGGAATCGAAACAATGACCTGCTTGGCGGGGTTTTTTAACACATTGTACACCTCGTCGGATAGACCAAGTTTTTCGGCGGCAATGTTAAACCTCTCCATCATTGACTCTAAAGGATTGTCTATATCCTTGATAGGGGCAGGCTCGATGTAATCCATAATACTATTTTTTATATCGCGTCAGTTGAATCAAACCGCAATATTAGCTACTTTTTTATTGATAAGGCTTCTTTTCAAAAGATTTTCAAAAAGGCGATAATGAACGGGGCGGACAATAACAATCCGTCAAAACGATCCATAAAGCCCCCGTGCCCGGGCAACCCTTTACCCGAATCTTTGATGGAAATACTCCTTTTGAACAAAGATTCGATCAGGTCACCATATGTGCCCGCAACCACAATGATGCCCATGACACCAAACCATTGCCATTGGGGAAGGACGGTAAAGTGTAATGAAATAAAATAGGCCGTTACCAAGGCGGCGAAGGCCCCTCCCAGGCTGCCTTCCCACGATTTCTTAGGGGAAACCCTTTCGAACAGCTTCGTCTTCCCAAACTTAGTGCCTGCGAAATAGGCGCCGGAATCACTGGCCCACAAGATAAACAGAGAACCTATGATCAACTCGTAACGGTAGGTTCCGTCTGCGGAAAACGCGATAAGATTGAGAATGGAGAAAGGAATCGCGACGTATACAATTCCCAACAGGGTAAAAGCAATCCCCGTAAAAGGCTTCTTATCCGATTTTCCGTACAGTTTGATAAAGAAGATAATCGAAATCAGAGGGAACACCAAATAGTAATACTGCGGAGGCAAAATTTTCATTTCTTCCAGAAAAGTGAAAATAAAAACCGCCACGCCCAGGAAGGTGCCAAAACTCTTCAACGGCAACATACCATCCAGGCCGCAGAGCTTATAGAATTCCATTTGGGAAAATGCCAGGATGATCCCGAAAATAACAAGATAGGCCCACTCACTGTACATGCAGCCTGCGATGATTACGACTGCACCAATGATCGCCGTGATGATGCGTTGCTTGAGGTTACTGTAATTGCTGATGTTAAAGCGTGATCTAAAACGTGATC
>CAZHZP010000322.1:0-3011 GCA_964537165.1 uncultured Roseivirgaceae bacterium
TTTGTGACATAAACTCCATCAATAATTCTTTTGTATGAATTTCGCTTTCGTAATGCCCTATGTCGGCAATAATAAGATCATTTTCAGCGTCAAAGTATTCGTGGTATTTGACATCTGAGGTAATGAAGACGTCGGCTTGGGCTCTTTTTGCGGCAGGCAAAAGAAAAATCCCCGCACCGCCACAAACCGCAACCCGTTTTATTTTTTTTCCGCGTAAGGCCGTGTGCTTCACTGCCTTCAAGTCCATCTTTTCTTTTAAATAATGTAAAAAACCAAGCTCTTCCATCGGACTTTCTAACACTCCCAGCATCCCGGCGCCCACTTCCTGGTTGTCATTTTCCAGGTTTTGAAGGTAATAAGCCACTTCCTCATAAGGGTGGGCCTGTTTCAGCGCCTGCAACACCTTGTTTTTCAGGTGGCCCGGAAACATCACCTCGACCCGGTTTTCCGCTACGCGTGCTAACTCACCTCTGGTTCCTATCGTGGGACTGGCTTCTTCGGATGGCCTAAATGTGCCTGTCCCCTCTACCTGAAAACTACAGGAGGAATAGTTCCCGATTTTTCCCGCACCCGCCCGGGACAAAGCCTCTAATACTTCTTCGGTTTGCGCCACCGGGATGAACGTGGTCAATTTCATCAACAGGGATGGTTTTGGCGACAGGATCCGGGTATCGATCAAGCCCAAATTGTCACAGATCCTCTTGTTGACGCCATGCTGCACATGGTCGAGATTCGTGTGGATAGCATAGATGGCAATGTCGTTCTTGATGGCGTCGATGACTGTCCGCTCCACGTAATTCTTTCCCGTCAGGCTCTTCAGACCTTTGAAGACGATGGGGTGGTGGGCGACAATCAGGTTGCAGCCCAGCTCAGTTGCCTCCCGCACCACGTCTTCCGTCACATCCAGGGTGCAAAGGACGCCCCTGACCGGATCCGCGGGGTTTCCCGTGATCAGTTGGGCGTTGTCATAAGATTCCTGATAGGCGGGTGGGGCCAGGGTTTCCAGGGCGGAAACAACATCCCTTATAGAATAAACCATATATTTGTCCCAAAGTTGAAGGACAAAATTAACAAAATTTATACAATGCGGCTTTTTGACCCGGTTTTATATCCTTTCTCGTGGTTGTATGAGGGCGTCACCCGTTTGAGAAACAGGATGTTTGACCTGGGCATGAAGAAGAGCATCCTTTTTGACGTGCCGACCATCGTTGTGGGTAATTTGTCCTGGGGAGGCACCGGCAAAACGCCCATGGTGGAATTCCTGATCCGGCAGTTCAAGGGCCAATATCAAATCGCCACTTTGAGCAGGGGATATGGAAGAAAAACCGCTGGCTTCCTATTGGCCGAGGAAGGGCTTACGGCCCGGGACTTAGGGGATGAGCCTTACCAGATCTACAGCAAGTTTGGGGAGGAAATCGCCGTGGCCGTAGGGGAGGAGAGAATACTGGCCATCCCCCAGATTCTGGCGGAAAGGCCGGACACCGACTTGATTTTGCTGGATGACGCTTTCCAGCATCGCTATGTCAAAGGGCATGTCCATATCTTGCTGACGACGTTTCAACGCCCTTTTTTCGAGGACCGGGTGTTGCCTTTGGGTACTTTAAGAGAGCACCCCAAAGGCGCCCATAGGGCGGATATCATTGTGGTGACCAAATGTCCCGACGGCATGGCGACAGAGATTAAGACAGATTATGCCCGGAAAATCCGGCAATATGCTTCCCCCGAGGCTTTGGTGGTTTTTGCAGGGTTAAGGTACGGCAGTGCGTATCATGTGTTCACGGCTGAACCCTTGGTGCAGAAGGCGCCGGTTATCTTGCTTTCCGGTATAGCCAACAATGAGGTGCTCAAAGAGGAGGTCGGGAAACAGGACCGGGTACTGGAAGTGCTGGAATTTCCCGATCACCACCGATATACAGAAAAGGACCTGCAACGTATTTTTTCGGTTTATCAAAATCATATCGACAGAAAGCCGGTAATAATCACCACGGAAAAGGATGCGGTCAAACTTAAAGCGCATAAATCCCTTCATTATTTAAGGGAAATTCCGATTTTTGCCCTACCTGTTGAAATAAAACTGAACCGGACGGATGAGGATGCGTTGTTGTCCCTGACGGCAAGGATTATCCGAGAAAAAGAGCTACCACGTGAGAACTAGGCACCTGATCGTATTCTTATTGATACTTTTCCAAAGCGTTGCCTGGGCACAGCAGCAGGGAACCCAACAGCCCCCGGGCGAAGAGGAGGGAGCCAGCCCAAGAAGGGGCTTATTGGATGATTCCACCAAGATGGTGTACGGACCCCGCACATCCCTGTACTTTTTGGAAAAACACCTGCGGTACAACCGCTTTGAGCAGGTTGAAATCGATACAGGGTTGAATAATTTCCATAACTACGAGCCCGTAGCTAAGACCGGCTACAAATACCAGGACCTGGGCAACCTCGGTTCCGCGGCAAAACCGGTATTCTACCAGGTTCCGAAGCAGATAGGGAGGACCTCAGGCTTCCATGTCTACGATATTTATTACCATGCGCCCGACAGCCTTAAGTACTATAATACCAAATCTCCCCATACCAACCTGGCGGCGTATTTTGGCGGGGGAAATAGAAACAAGCTGGATGTCACCTTTACCCGGAACGTCACGCCTAAGTGGAACGTCGGCTTTGACTTCAGGACGATCAGGTCTACCAAGGTGCTGAACCTGACCCGTAGGGACGATCACCTGGCGGTTCAAAACCATTATGACATCCATACCAATTACCAGTCGGAAAACGAAAAATATTTCCTTTTGGCCAATTTCACCCGGATGCGGCACCTGGTCAATGAGCAGGGGGGGATCATTCCTCCGGAAGTGGACACCACCTCGTCCTACTTTACCTACAAAGACGCCAAAGTCTGGCTGAGAAATTCCCGGGCAGTGGATCTCAGGCAGGACTACCATGTCTATCACCAATATGAGCTCCTGAAAGGATGGCAGATCTATCATGTCTTTGATAAGAAGAAGCAGCTGGTC
>CAZHZP010000323.1:0-3007 GCA_964537165.1 uncultured Roseivirgaceae bacterium
CCCACAGGTAGTTGAGTGTTTTCTGCAATTGAAAAAAAAGCGTGGTGGCACCAATCAGCAAAGCTACAACGCCCACAATTTTCATAAACCAGGCAGAATCCTCCACTTCCGACTCCTGTACAATTTCCTCCACACTTTCCGCTACTTCTCCCCCCACGATGGCCGCAATCTGGTTGTTGATTTCTCCCCGTACCAGCTCCTCTCCAAAGAAAAAACCTGCCGCCCAAATGATGATAATCAGCAAACCGGGAATGGAAAAAATCGCATAATAAGAGATGACAGCGCTTTCCCGGAACGGCTCTGCTGCCATCCATTTCTTCGCTGTCTCTACCAGAATCTTCGGAATGTCTTTGATTTTGAATTTTGCCATAACGGGTGATTTTCTGCTTCACTAGGTTTACCCTGTTGCAAAAACAATTTCTAAGCCATTATAAATAAACAGGCATGACTATAGCTACCTTTATAGTTAATCTATTGATTTTAATATTTAATCACGTCTTTCTCTGCAGGCCCTTTACCCTTCCATCCAGTTTTAACCAAAATGCATTAACCATGGACAGAAAAACAGACCTAGAAGTACTGATTGAGAGGTTCAGAGGCACAGACCTTGACGGCTTGGATGTTTTGATTTCTGTAGCGATAGATTTAAGTTATACCGGCGACCATCTTGCCGAAAAAATCTGGGCAACGCTTCATCCAGCTCTTTGGGAACAGACGCAAAGTCCGTGGGTGATTTTAAAAACAGTCTCTCTGGAAAGGCTCAAAGAATTTCTCGCTGAGACCGGCACACAAGAGGACCTCAAAAATATACAAGCCGGAAAACAACAGGAACCGTCCTGGTTTGAGGAAAAATATCCACAATCACCCTTAAAGCATGTGGTCTATTTCTGTATGGAATTTATGCTTAGCGAATCACTGCCTATCTATTCCGGCGGGCTGGGCAACGTAGCGGGAGACCAACTCAAAGCCGCCAATGATTTAGGGATTCCCGTGACTGGTGTCGGCCTTCTTTATCAACAGGGCTATTTCCGGCAGGTCATCCGGCAGGACGGCACCCAGCAGGCCTTATACCCATACAATGATCCTGATCAACTTCCTATTGTTCCGTATAGGAAAAAAGACGGGGAATGGTTAAGGCTTCAGGTGGATCTTCCCGGCTACTCTCTCTGGCTTAGGGTATGGGAAGCCCGGGTAGGCAAAGTCCGCCTCTTACTCCTGGACAGCAACGATGCGGCCAACTACCCAGCCCACCGAAGCATCACCAGTGAACTGTACGGGGGAGGCACAGAGCTTCGGCTCCAGCAGGAAATCATTCTGGGTATCTGTGGCTGGAGGCTCTTGGAGGAAATTGGAATCGACCCTGAGGTTTGTCATCTAAATGAAGGCCATTCCGCCTTTGCTGTCTTGGAACGGGCCAGATCCCTGATGAGCAAAACCGGAATGGATTTTTGGGAGTCTCTGGCGGTCACCCGGGCGGGCAATCTGTTTACCACCCATACGGCGGTGGCTGCGGGGTTCGACCTTTTTGAGCCCCAGCTAATGGTCAGGTACCTGTCCAATTACGCTACGGGTTTGGGACTTTCTTTTAAGGAATTTATGGGCTTGGGAAGACTGAACCCTTCTGATCCCAATGAGCCATTCAACATGGCCTATCTCTCCATAAGGGGTTCGGGGGCTATAAACGCCGTCAGCCGGCTCCATGGCGAGGTCAGCCGCAACTTGTTTCAGCCGCTATTTCCCCGCTGGCCCCAGGTAGAAGTGCCCATCGGCCATGTGACCAATGGCGTTCATATGAGGAGTTGGGAGTCGGAAGCGGCAGAAGAGCTTTGGAAGCAGGTTTGCGGACAACACCCGTGGACGGGGAAAAACGAAGAGTCGGGAGAACGGATGGTGGACATGTCGGACGAGCCATTGTGGACCCTACGCAACGAGTCCAGGAAATTATTTATCGAGTCCATCCGAAGGCGCCGTCCGTCCAACCTAGCGGCAGCCGGCGCCAATCCGGAACAAGTAGAACATTCCCGGAGCCTGTTCAACCCAGAGGCATTGACGATAGGCTTTGCCCGCCGTTTTGCTACCTATAAGCGCCCCAATCTGCTGTTATATAACAAAGAGAGGCTGTTGAATATCTTCAAAAATGCCGAAAGGCCGGTGCAACTCGTCATCGCCGGGAAGGCCCACCCTGCCGACCAGCAGGGACAGGCCATGATCAGGGAATGGGTGGAATTCAGCAGGAGAAAAGAAGTGAGAGACCATATTGTATTTCTGAGCGATTATGACATGAACCTGGCGCGCAGGATGGTGCAAGGGGTGGATGTATGGCTCAACAATCCCCGCCGGCCCTGGGAAGCGTCAGGCACCAGCGGGATGAAGGTGTTGGTCAATGGCGGATTAAACCTGTCGGAGCTGGATGGCTGGTGGGCGGAAGCTTACGAACCCACCGTCGGCTGGGCCATCGGTGACGGAAAGGAACACGGGGATGATGCCTCGTTGGATGTCATGGAAGCCGAACAGCTTTACCAGCTATTGGAAAACGAGGTGGTTCCTGCCTTCTACGAACGGGATAGCCAAGGCATACCCCGCCAGTGGATTCAGATGATCAAGCAGAGCATGGCGAAGCTGACACCGCGGTTTTCTGTCTCCCGAACGGTGATGGAGTACACCGAAAAGTACTACCTTCCTGCCGCCCAAGCCTTACAGCACCGGCGTTCCAGTCCTACAGAAAACAATCGCGCCAGTTTCCACAAACAACTCCGGGAAGGCTGGCCTAATCTAGCCGTAGAGGAAACCCGTGTTGAGGCAAAGGAAAAGGGACATCGTTTCACAGCGACGGTCCGCCTATCCCCTATCCATCCCCAACAAGTGCAGGTGGAATTGTTCGCCGAGGGACGCAACAGCCCTTTACCTGATCGGGTTCTTATGGAACTGAAAAGCGAGGGTCCTGACGCCAAGGGCAGTTATAGCTATGAAGCTGAAGTGGATGGAAGCAGAAATGTATCAGACTACA
>CAZHZP010000324.1:0-3005 GCA_964537165.1 uncultured Roseivirgaceae bacterium
TCCCGGCAGAAAGCGATGTGTCCATCCGGCCGGGATGGTTTTATAGCCCTTCTACCGATGACAAGGTGAAGTCTTTGAACCACCTTCTACAAATCTATTATGGCTCCGTCGGTAGAAACAGCAATTTGCTCCTCAACGTGCCCGTAGACCGCCGGGGCTTGATCCATTCTGCTGATTCCGCCCGGTTGATGGAGCTTCGGGATGTGCTGGAGGCCTCGTTTAAGGAAAATTTGGCTTTGGAAAAACCCGTAGAAGCATCGCAGGTGAGAGGAGGACATCATCGATATGGCGGCCAACAGCTGACGGATGGCGATTACCACACTTACTGGGCTACGGATGATGGGGTAAGGCAGGTGTCGCTGACCCTCGATCTGGGAGAGGAAAAGGAAATCAACCGACTGGTTTTGCAGGAATACATCCCTTTAGGTCAGCGGGTGAAGGCGTTCAATGTAGAAGTTTGGAATGGAAAGAACTTTGAGGAAATTGACCGGCAGACCACCATCGGTTACAAAAGGATATTGGTGTTTCCGACCCTCAGCACCTCAAAAGTCCGTATCAACATCCTCGATTCCAAAGCTTCCCCTGTAGTGGCGGAATTGGCCGTATACAAAGCACCGGAAATGATGGCCCAGCCTTCGATCGTCCGGGACAAAGGTGGCAAGGTGACGATCAACAGTGAAAGCCTGGATGCGGTGATCACTTATACCACGGACGGATCGGAGCCCGACTTCCACGCAAAACGTTATGCCGCACCTTTTGACTTCCCAGATGCTGGGACAGTGAAAGCCAAATCCTTTATCGATAAGGGGAAGCAGTCAAGCGAGACCGTGGCGACGCATTTCGACGTGGCGCCGATAAGATGGAATGTGGTCTCCGTGACGAGTTCTGGCTTGCGTACTGGATCCAGCCGGGCCATTGACGCGAATCCCAACACCTTCTGGCACACAGCAGATGATGATCAACCCTTCCCCCATCAAGTAACCGTTGATCTGGGCGAGGATTTGGAGATCCAGGGCTTCTTCTATACGCCTATCCAACATCCCCAAGCCTCCAATACCGGAACGATCTACCAATACAGTTTCTTGGTGAGCAAAGACGGTAAAAGTTGGGAAACGGTCGTTGACAAAGGAACGTTTGCGAATATCAAAAACAACCCCATCCAACAAAGGGTGGGATTTGACGGGGTATATAAAGCGCGCTATTTCAAAATTGTCTCCCATGCCTCCGTCAATGATGGAGAGGTGGCTACCTCGGCGGCCGAAGTGGGGGTGATTACCAAATGATGTAAAAGAAAAGCCAGTGAAAGGTATATTAAAGCGAGACGTGTTGATGCCATGGATCTGGCTTGTGGCTATTTTAGGTTTGGCGGCTTGTCAGGATAAAATCACCATCCGAAGCAGTGATGCTTCGGTAAACCCGATGATGCGGGTGGTTTTCCTGGGCAATAGCATCACCTATAGCGGACGGTACGTAGCGGATATAGAGGCATATTATCGTCTTGTACATCCTACTTTACAAATCGAATGGATCAATATGGGGTTGCCCAGTGAAACCGTCTCGGGGCTTTCCGAAGAAGGCCATGCCGGCGGGGCTTTCCCGCGACCGGACCTCCATGAGCGGCTTGACCGGGTCCTGAAGCAAACGCAGCCTGATTTGGTTTTCGCCAATTATGGAATGAATGACGGTATCTATCAGCCTTTTGATTCCCTACGGTTTGAGAAATTTCAAACAGGAATGCTGAAGTTACACGAAATGGTAGTCAACCAAGGGGCAAGGATAGTCCACCTTAGCCCTCCCGTCTACGATGAAGTCAAAGGCGGCGCGACCGGATATGATAACGTGCTCCACCGTTATTCCAACTGGTTGCTTGATCAAGGGGAATCAAGAAGGTGGGTGGTAGTGGATATTCATGGTCCTATGAGATCTTATTTGGATAAGGAAAGGAAGCGGGATCCGTCTTTTTACTTAGCGGCAGATGGCGTTCACCCGGGAAGTCAAGGGCATTGGATCATGGCGAGAGAGATATTATTGTTTTTGGGTGAAAATCAAGCAAAGGATGCTGAAAGTGTCCAAGCAATCCTGAAGGATTATCCCAACGCAGAGGCAGTCATTCACACGGTCAAAGAGAAGCAGCAATTGATGCGGGATGCGTGGTTGTCGGCGACCGGACATAGCAGGCCGGGGATCAAGGAAGGATTGTCTTTGGAAGGCGCTTACGACGAGTCTAGGCGCCTGGAGGCGGTGTTGGACAGCCTTGTTTTACGGCCATAAGGAAGTACGCCGGGCATGGGCTGGTAGCAGAAGATGCCGGAGGACCTTTGTTCCTGGTTTTTTTACATTTCCCAGAAGCCGCCTTTGTAGATGATGGACAGGGGATCTACAAAGGCGGCTTCTTATCTCCGCGTATTTGATTTAGTCCGGTTATATTTTACCTATTTTGAGGTTCTTGAACGCGACGGTCATCTCATTGTTGGGATGAAGCTGCAGGCCTATGGGGCCTTCTTCAGGCATATTCTCAGAGGTGTAGGTCATGACTTCCTGACCGTTGAGCCAGACGGTATAAGTCTGATCGATCAGCTGGATTTTCATGGTGTTCCAGTCATTTTTCTTGAGCAAGTTGTTTACCCCTTTGGCTTCAACAGGATAACCTTTACCAGGGATATAAGGCGAGGCTGTAAGGTCACGTTTGAGCGAGCCGGAAATCCCTATTTGTATTTGGTCCTGTTCGGATCGCAAAAAGAAGCCGGAATCCACCACGCCTTCTCCCATCAAAAAGTCTGCTTCTAAGATGAAATCGCCGTAGTCTTTTTGGGTCCACAAGATCGAGCCTTTCTTAGCCGGGTCGCTTTTGGCCCAGATGTGCCCGTCTTCCACCGACCACCAGATGTTGTTTTCCGGAATGACCCATCCTTTGAGGTTTTTGCCATTGAAGATGGGTTTCATCTTCGTTTGCTGTGCTATGGATGGGTGAAATATCACCAAGAGAATAAAGGAAAGAAATAAAG
>CAZHZP010000325.1:0-2999 GCA_964537165.1 uncultured Roseivirgaceae bacterium
GGAAGGTATAACCGAACACTTCAGCCGGGTTTGAATTTTATCCTTCCTTTTGGGTTCGAAACCATGCACAAGATCCCGGTACAGCGGCAGCTAAAACAGGAATTTGGTTTTAGAACTACTTCTTCGGGGGGAGAAAGGTCAGAATATGCCAAAGAACAGTTTGCTGATGAGAGCCTCATGCTCACCGGCGACCTCAATTTGACGGACGTGGAGTGGGTGGTACAATACCGGATCACAGATTCCTATAATTATCTCTTTAAGGTAAGGAATGCGGAAAAGACCTTGCGGGACATGTCCGAAGCGGCCATGCGGAAAATCGTAGGAGACCGAACGGTCAACGAAGTACTCACCGTAGGAAGGCAGGAAATATCCACCAGCGTAGAGCAGTTGCTCCAGGAATTGTGCAACGAATATGAAAACGGCATCCGAATCGATCAAGTGGTATTGCAGGATGTAAACCCGCCTGATGCCGTGAAGCCCTCCTTCAACGCGGTAAACCAGGCGCAACAAGAAAGGGAAACCCTGATCAACCAGGCAGAAGCGGAGTATAACCGGGTTATACCAAGAGCAAGGGGCGAAGCGGAAGAAACCATCCAGCTCGCAGAGGCCTTCGCCCTTAACCGCGTGAACCGTGCACGGGGGGAAGCCGATCGCTTTAATTCCCTGTTTGAGGAATACCGTAAGGCTCCGGAAGTGACCCGGCAAAGGATTTATCTGGAGACAATGGAAAAAGTACTGCCCAAAATCGGGAATAAAATCATTACGGACGAGAAAGGAAGTAATGTCCTTCCCCTGTTAAACATCGACAAAATCAGAAGCAACACCCCATGAAGAAACGTTATATAGGAATATTTGTACTTGTCATTTTGTTGCTCCTAACTGCGAACAGCAGCCTTTATGTCCTGAATGAAACCCAACAGGCTATCGTTACCCAATTCGGGAAGCCCGTAGGAGAACCCAGAACTACTCCTGGATTAAATTTTAAGGCCCCTTTCATACAAAAAGTACAGTTCTTTGACAAAAGATACCTCGAATGGGACGGGGAAAGAAACCAGGTGCCCACCATGGACAAAAAGTTCATCTTCGTGGACAGCTATGCCCGTTGGGAAATCACCAATCCCCTGCAGTTTTTTATCCGCTTGAGGGATGAACGTTCTGCACGGTCTAGGCTAGATGATATTTTGGATGGTGAGACCAGGAACGCCATTGCCAGCCACTCCCTTTTGGATTTGGTGCGTTCCACCAACCGTGATCCGGAGATAACCGAGGAATTTTTGGAAGCCCTGGAAGTATTGGAGGACATTAGTGTGGGCAAGGCACGGATAGAGAAAATCGTGCTGGAAAAAGCCAATCAAAGAACGGCAGACCTCGGTGTCCGAATCCTTGATTTCCGTTTCAAGAGAATGAATTATGTGGATGAAGTACGGGATCGTGTCTATGACCGCATGATCAGCGAACGAAACAGGATTGCTGATCAATTCCGGTCCGAAGGACAGGGAGAAGCACGAAAAATCGAAGGCAGTAAGGAAAGGGAGCTGGCAGAGATCCAGTCTGAGGCATTCCGTCAATCGGAGGAGATCAAGGGAAGGGCAGATGCCGAGGCTACCGCGATTTACGCCGGAGCCTACAACCAAAATCGGCAAGCAGTAGATCTTTACAAGTTCATACGGTCTATGGAAAGTTTCGAAAAGTCTTTGGACGAGCATACCAGCATCATCCTCTCTACCGACAGCGAATTCTTTAAGTACCTGAACAGGCTAAATTGAAAAAGAAAACCCCAGGAACTGCTGGACTATTCTCGCCACAGGGCCTGGGGTTTGAAGTTATTGGCATTTTTGGGATTGTTTTTCCCAAGAATTGGAAAGCTCAACGCCGGCTGTCGACCTGATTTCCTTTTTGATTAAAAAATAGAACATCTGAAGCGAAGAACTTTACTTTAGCGCATCCACCGCCGCATTCGCAATGATCCCATCCTCCGCCGACGTCACGCCACTCACACCGATGGCGCCTATCACTTGGCCATCATGGAGTATAGGCACCCCACCCTCAGAGGCAATGACCCCCGGCAGGAGCA
The DNA here is from genome assembly GCA_964537165.1 of uncultured Roseivirgaceae bacterium. Taxonomy (GTDB): domain Bacteria; phylum Bacteroidota; class Bacteroidia; order Cytophagales; family Cyclobacteriaceae; genus DATGMS01. The sequence goes on from CAZHZP010000325.1 coordinate 2,075, forward strand.
TCAGGCCCTGGTTCCCGCTCTTCAACCCGTCTTCAAAGACCTTGGTAGGTCTTTTATAAAAAGCAGCAGCTTTGGCTTTTTTCTGGGCTACTTCAATGCTGGCTATCTGCACCCCATCCATCCGCTGTAGGTAGAGCAAATGACCACCAGCATCCACAATGGCGATGACTACATTCCAGTTGTCTTTCTTTGCCCTTTCCTCCGCAGCTTTGGCTATGGATTTCACTTCGTCTGCGCCCAAGGTTCTTTGGTTATTCTGGGCCATAGCGGCTGCGCTCATGACAAAAGCGAGCATAAATAATAGTAAGGAGTTCTTCAGCATAATAAAGGTGTTTAGGTAATTGTTAATAAATCATTGGTAAGATAAGTTATCTTATGATTTTTGCCTACGGGAGATGAAAAAAATCCCCTTAGCTGATCCGGCTCCAGTTCAGGGCATTTTTCTTTTGTTTGTCGACCTGCCTCCTTATCATGGCCTTGCTTGGATCGCTTAGATCAGGATCTTCTTCCAGTATATTTTGCGCCGCATCACGTGCCAGCGCCAAAATGGGCCCGTCTTTGCTAAGATCTGCGATCAACAGGTCAGCAACACCACTTTGCTGTGTGCCCATGAGATCACCCGGTCCACGCAGTTTCAGGTCTACGTCCGCAATCTCAAAACCGTCATTGGTACGTACCATTGTTTCCAACCTGATCCGGCTGTCTTTAGACAGCTTATAGTCGCTCATCAGGATACAATAGGACTGCTCTGCCCCCCGGCCCACCCGCCCCCGGAGCTGGTGCAGCTGGGATAGGCCAAAACGCTCCGCATTTTCAATAACCATCACCGAGGCATTGGGCACGTTCACCCCTACCTCGATCACTGTGGTCGCCACCATGATCTTGGTTTCCCCTTTGACAAAGCGCTGCATTTCAAAATCCTTAT
>CAZHZP010000326.1:0-2996 GCA_964537165.1 uncultured Roseivirgaceae bacterium
GTCAAACCCAACAATGGCGGGAGCAGCATCGGCATGAGCAAGGTAAAGACAGCTGGGGAGCTGGAAGAGGCGCTGGACAAAGCTTTTAAAGAAGACAGCCAGGTGCTGGTGGAGGAATTTGTGGCGGGAAGGGAATTTTCTGTGGGTATTTATAAGCGTGGGGGAGAGATCATCGTTCTTCCCGCGACTGAAATTATCAGCTCGAAGGAGTTTTTTGATTTTGAAGCCAAATACATCCCAGGTGTCAGCGAGGAAATCACCCCGGGAAGGATGATCGCAACCGAGGTCACTAGGGTGAACAGGATTGCGGCGGAAGTTTACCAAAAATTAAACTGCAAAGGAGCGGTAAGAATTGATTATTTCCTGGAAAACAGTACCGGCGAATTTTATTTTATCGAGATCAACACGGTCCCCGGACAAACCGAAACCAGCCTGATCAACCAGCAGGTGTGCGCAGTGGGCATGACCGTAAAAGAATTCTATACCCAGTTGATCGAGGAAATGTTTCTTGATGCTTAGGCTTTAGTTGCCAACGGACCACGGTCGACGGTCCACGGAGGAAGTTATTAATTATTAAGTTACTAAGTTATTGGGTTTCGCACCAATAACCAATAACCAATTAATAACCAGTCATCCGGTACATGTCTTGCGACCTGATACTTTCTACCACATTCTTTTCCCCAAATTACCATTTGACCTGCCTAGGTGGTATCTTTGCAACCTTATGCGTGAAACGGCAGTATCAAAAAAAAACAGAATAGAAGACCTGGATCCCAGACAGTTCATTATTATAAAAAATGCCCGGGTCAACAACCTCAAAAACCTCAGTGTAGCCATTCCGAGAAACAAACTCGTGGTGGTCACTGGGCTTTCAGGTTCGGGCAAATCCTCCCTGGCATTTGACACCTTGTTTGCCGAAGGCCAAAGAATGTATGTGGAAAGCCTCAGCTCTTACGCCCGGCAGTTTCTCGGAAGAATGGAAAAACCCGATGTAGAATACATCAAGGGCGTGTCCCCCGCCATCGCCATCCAGCAAAAAGCCACTTCCAAAAACCCCCGATCCACCGTGGGTACGACTACAGAAATCTACGATTACCTGAAACTGCTCTTCAGCCGCATCGGCAGGACGATCTCCCCGATCAGCGGAGAGGAAGTAAAACACAACACCGTAACCGATGTGGTAGATTATATCAACTCTTTTGAAGAAGGGGACAAGGTCATGATCAGTTGTCCATTAAGAATTTCTCCCGAACGGACGATGGAGAAGGAGATGGATATCCTGTTACAAAAAGGCTTCACCAGAATATTAGTCGGTGGAGAAGCCTTTTTTGTAGAAGATTTAATAGAAGAAAAGCATTTCCCGGCCGGAGAAATGGAAATCCTGATTGACCGAGCCGTGGTCAGGCGGGAAGATGAAAACAACCAGTACCGGATCGCGGACAGTGTCCAGACGGCATTTTTCGAAGGCCATGGCGAATGTTTCGTTTTGATCCCCGACAAAGAGAGAAAAGCCTTTACTGACCGTTTTGAGCTGGATGGAATAACCTTCGAATTGCCCTCCGTGAATTTTTTCAGTTTTAACAATCCCTATGGAGCCTGTAAAACCTGTGAAGGTTTTGGTTCGGTTTTGGGCTTGGATCCGGACCTGGTGATCCCGGACAAGAGCCTTTCTGTATATGAAGGCGCCATTGCGCCCTGGCGGGGCGAGACCAGCCGGAAGTGGCTGGAACCTTTGATAAAAAACGGGATTCAATTTGATTTCCCCATCCACCGGGCTTATGAAGACCTGGATGAAGAACAGCAGGAACTGCTGTGGAAGGGAAATACCTATTTTAACGGGCTGGACGATTTTTTTAAATTTGTGGGAAGCAAAATGCACAAAATCCAATACCGGGTGATGCTGTCCAGATTCCGTGGAAGAACCACTTGCCCCGATTGCAAGGGCACCAGGTTGCGAAAGGACGCTTCCTATGTTAAAGTTTCCGGTCATTCCATAACGGACATTGTGCTGATGTCGATCGAAAAAGCCTTGGCATTCTTCAAGGCTGTGCAATTATCCGAAACGGAACGAAAAATTGCGGATCGTTTGCTCAAGGAAATCATCAACCGGCTGGAGTATATAGACAAAGTAGGATTGGGCTACCTGAGCCTGAACCGATTGACTTCCAGTCTTTCGGGAGGGGAATATCAAAGGATCAAACTGGCAACATCCCTGGGCAGTGCCTTGGTAGGTTCCATGTATATCCTGGATGAACCCAGCATCGGCCTCCATCCGAGGGATACGGACCGGTTGATCACCGTATTAAGATCCCTGCGTGATCTCGGCAATACGGTGATCGTCGTGGAACATGAGGAAAAAATCATGAAGGCCGCTGATCAAATCATCGACATTGGACCGGACGCCGGGGTCCACGGTGGGGAACTGGTGTTTCAGGGGAACCTCGACGAGCTTCTGCAACATGGCGATACCTATACGGCCAAGTATCTCCAGGGTCGGGAAAAAATAAGCCTAAAGGAAAAGAGCAGACCTTGGAAAGACAGCATTCAGATCCGGGGGGCAAGGGAAAACAACCTTAAAAACCTACAGGTCAAAATCCCCCTTGGCGTGCTTACGGTCGTGACCGGCGTAAGCGGCTCAGGAAAATCCTCTCTGATAAAGAAAGTGTTGTTTCCAGGCCTGGGCAAGATGCTGGGGACCGTCATTGATGAGAAAGGAAGATTTGATAAAATAGAAGGAGACTACAGGCAGATCACCCAAGTGGAATTTGTGGATCAAAACCCCATCGGAAAATCCTCCCGGTCCAATCCCGTCACCTATGTCAAGGCTTACGATGCCATCAGAAATCTGTTTGCCGAACAGGGGCTTTCGAAACAAAGGGGGTACAAACCTTCATTTTTCAGCTTCAATGTGGACGGGGGAAGGTGCGAAGCCTGCCAGGGAGAGGGCACCCAAAAAATAGAGATGCAATTTATGGCGGACATCTTTCTGACCTGTG
>CAZHZP010000327.1:0-2995 GCA_964537165.1 uncultured Roseivirgaceae bacterium
TATTATCCATTTTATAAAGTATTTACAAAATTATCTGCGGTGCAAAGGTAATCTAATTTCAATTTGTTTTAAAGGAATTATTTAAAAAAACGCCCAAATGAACGAAATATTGTTGCCAGTAAAAATATTTTTTCTCACATATATAGGGAACACCGTTCCCATAAACAATGAAAGTTAAATATTCTGCTGATTTCAAATTAAGATTACGCAAACCACGGAGTTAAAGTTTATTCTTTTTTAAAAATTCCCTTGCTTCTACATGTGCCGGATGCTTTCTCTTGGCCAACTTCCTCACCTGATTGAAATAAGCTTTGGCCTTTTTTCTGTCCCCTTCTTTAAGGGATATTTCGCCCAGATGAACCAGTGAATAAAGGTGATAGCCGCTTTCTTCACTCTCGGATTCCTCTCCGTAGCCGATAGCCTGGAGGTAATATTTTTTGGCCTCTGCCGGCTGACCAAACCTGTCATAATATTGCGCCGTAAAAAACGCCGCATACCGGCCGCTATTGGCTTCATAGCCGTTAGCCCCCTCGGCTACCCGTTTTAAAATTTCCAAGGAGGTATCTTTGGCCTCCGGTATCCGCCCTACCGCATAGAGCTGCCTCGCATAGAACCTGTGAAAGTAGGGATTGTTCGGATATTTATCATGCAAATAAGAAGTGATACGAAGCGCTTCATAGGGTTTTCTTTCTTCGGAGGCGTACAGGCGAAACAGAAAATACTGGGCTTCCACCCTGGCATAAAAGGCATTGTCGGAGACTTCCTCGAGCTGCCGCAGGCCTAGATTCTTGTCTCCTTTGGGAAAAAGCATCAATACCGGTCTCAGCAGGGGATAGTTCTCGGGGATCCAGACCGAAAAATAATTAAACAGGGCATCTCCCAGCAGCAGTTCCGCGTTGAGCTCTTCCTCTCCCCTACTCAGCTCAAGGTACTTCAGGGCATTTTTTCCAGCGAAAGCCGCTTTGGTCCAGCTTTTTCGCTCGCTGTACAACCGTCCTTCGAAACCATAAGCAGCCGCCAGGAAGAAAGCGGCTTCTTTATTATTCGGATCGGCGTCGTAAAGCGCCTGGGCTTTCTTAATGGTCTCACCCATGTACTTCAGGAAGATGCCGTCGTATTTTTCGTTTTGGGTGTCCGGGGCAATTTTCCACCACTGACTTAAGCCCATCAAAAAATAAGGGAGCGGATGGTCGGGATAAGTATAGCCCATCACCTGGAATCCCCGCTCGGCGGCCTCAAAATCAAAATTATATAGACTGTTCACCGCCTCGGTGATCCGGAACTGTAAGCCCTTGTTCAACAATAAGTACTCAGGTTCGGCGGAAGCCAGATCCTGTCTATTTTCTGCCAGCTGGGCTTGTACAGGTTCCAACACAAGGCAGAAAAAGAGTAGATTAAGCATGATGTGCTTGACCATTATTTCATTTACTTTTACACAAAACTACTAGCTATCCCCAACCAAACCATCATTTGAACGGATATTAATAAAATGGGTTCACCATCCACCGAGTTATCTCAACGAATCGAGGAAGCAATTAATTTCGACAAACGCCTGTTTTTTCTTTTGATTGTGGCACTGTTTGTTGTAATCAGGTACCTGACCGACGATTTGGTTCTTCAGTCAATCCCGGGCTACCGCGAACTCGAAAAAGAAGGATCTTTCACCTATTTTCATTTGTTCAACGTCCTGGATTATGTGTGGACGCCTTTTTCCCTGCTGTGGAAATTCACTTTGACCGCCTTTACCATTTGGGTGGGCGCGTTCATGGGCGGGTATAAGCTTTCTTACAAAGCGCTATGGAAATTCGTGATGGTGGCGGAGACGGTCTTCATCTTTCCCGAGTTGATCCGGTTACTGTGGTTTCTTCTGGAGACCCCCGAAAACTTCCTTGCCATACAAAACTTCCATCCTCTTTCGCTTTTGTCCCTAATCAACCCTGAACAGGTGGAGCCTCGTTACCATTATCCTTTGGGGGCATTGAATCTTTTTGAAGTGGCTTATTGGTTTGTATTAGCTTTAGGGGTTCATACCATTAGCCGACGGAGCCTGTCCACCTCTCTCGCAATCGTTCTGTGCAGCTATACGTTTACTTTTCTGTTGTGGCTGATATTTTATACGATCGTGTACAAATAAAAACGGCCAACTGACATCAGGAAAACCCGATTGTTGATCTAATGGTCTCCTGTAGCGGGCCAAAATTCAACAGGCGCCATTGAAGAAACGGCTCTATTTCAGCAAGATCCTGAAAAATGCGCATTTTCAACAATGAGAAGCGCGTCTGCCGCATATCCAAGAAGAGGCCTTGTGATTTAACAGCCTTTCGTCCGTTGCAATTATCCAACAAGGGTTCCGGTGACCTGGCCAAGTTATGTAACTGCCATGGGACCCGCTAAACTGGCGCCGTGCTTCCCCATTTAAAAATTAAATCCCTCTAATTCCTGATTATTTTTTTAATTTCGGCTTTCATACCAAGATATTTGAACATGTTAGACTATAAAAGGATCAATAACCTGACCGGCTGGATCGTTTTTTTGATAGCCTCACTCACCTACGTGGCCACCATAGAAGAAACCGCCAGCTTTTGGGATCCGGGAGAATTTATAGCCGTCGCTTACAAGCTTCAAGTACCCCACCCTCCGGGGGCTCCGTTCTTCCTGTTGGTTTATCGGATGTTCAGCTTTTTGGCAGGAGGGGACGGCCTCCAGGTTGCCTACTGGATGAACGTGGGTAGCGCACTCTTCTCAGGCTTTACCATCCTGTTTCTGTTCTGGTCCATCACTTTGTTGGGCAGAAAGCTGTTCCAGATTGATTCCGATACAGTGAGTAAAGGCCATACCATCACTTTGATGGGAGCGGGTATTATTGGCGCATTGGCCTATGCTTATACGGACAGCTTTTGGTTTTCGGCAGTGGAATCAGAAGTGTATGCCATGTCCTCTTTCTTTACCGCCATTGTCATCTGGGCCTTTTTGAAGTGGGACGTGATCAAGGATC
>CAZHZP010000328.1:0-2977 GCA_964537165.1 uncultured Roseivirgaceae bacterium
GGCAGTTATAGCTATGAAGCTGAAGTGGATGGAAGCAGAAATGTATCAGACTACACTGTTCGCATTCTTCCCCACCAGGAAGGCCTTATGGTTCCTTTGGAGACTAACCTAATCTATTGGCAACGCTAAGGCAATTTTTTTGTCTGAAAGCTAACCACAGATAAACAGGGCAAGAAGCTTGCCCCCGAAAGGTGGCTGACCGCGTTACCAACGGAATAGTTGCTACACTTCTAAAGTATGGAATCAATTCCCTTCCATCCCTAATTCCCCGCCATCATCCTAAAGGTCAGATTCACCCTCGGCGTATGAATTTTCTTGGTAGGCGGCAAGCGGTGGAGCCAGTATTTTTGTGTGACACCTTTCATGACCAGCAGGCTCCCATGCTCAAGCACAAGCCCTACCGTCTCCTTTGTCTTCTTATGTTTGAAAGCAAACTTGCGTTCCGCCCCGAAGCTTAAAGAGCCTATGGCTGCATTTTCCATGAGATCCTTTTCCCCGTCGCTGTGCCAGGCCATTCCCTCGCTCCCGTTATGGTACAAGTTAAGCAGACAGGAGTTGTATTTTGCGCCGCTTGCTTCTTCTACCACGGTTTTTAGGGAGAGGAGCTCCTTCGTCCAAGGCAAAGCAGTTTTGGTCCTGTTGGAATAAGTATAGTCATAAGGCTGGTCCCCGTACCAGGCGACTTTTCTTTCAGTAATCAAAAGTTTTCCGAAAATCAGCGCCTCATCATGTTCCCAAGGAATCTGATTAAGCAAGTAATCCCTATAAATTCCCGCCTCTTCGGCGGACATGATGATGCCGTGGTAATTGACGGTGCCATCGTATGGCAGCAAGTTGTCTTCGGAACGTCTAAAAAGATCCATGGTATATTTTCATATGCTGTACCTATTCAAAGCCTCTCTTGCCCGGTGGGCTCTTGTTGTAGCTCAGCTTGGGCAGCTTCCCAGCCTATCATAGCCGTTTTCCGCCCTACCCCCCACATATATCCTCCCAAGGTTCCACTGGACTGGATGACCCGGTGGCAAGGGATCAGGAAGGCGACGGGGTTGCTGCCAATGGCTGTGCCCACTGCCCGGGAAGCATTTGGGTTGCCGACTGCCTCAGCGACACGGCTATAAGTAGTCAGGTCTCCCATGGGAATATTTAATAGGGCCTCCCAAACCTTTAGCTGAAACGGGGTCGCTTTGAGGTGTAACTTTATCTTCTCCATCCCGCCTTTATCTTTCTGAAAGATAGACAAGGCATCTTGTTGAAAACCATCCTGTCTCTTCTCGAAAACAGCCTCTGGAAATTTATTGATCAAAACTTGCATACCCGCCGTTTCCTCTTCTGCAAAAGCCATATAGCAGAGGCCTCTCGTGGTGGATGCCAACAGAACTTTGCCAAAAGGACTGGATTCCCAGCTATAATTGACGAGCAACTCCCTTCCCCGGTTTTTGTACTCCGAGGGCGTCATCCCCTCAATCTTGACAAAAAGATCATGTAAGCGGCCTGTTCCTGACAGCCCCGTTTCATAAGCTGCATCCAATAAAGTAGCTCGGTGTTGTTGGAGCATCCTTTTGGCATGGCCGATACTGATGTACTGCAGAAACTTTTTGGGGCTTGTTCCCGCCCACTCCGTAAAAAGCTTCTGGAAATGAAACGGACTGAGGTTTATTCTTTCCGCCACTTCTTCCAAGGTAGGCTGCGACTTAAAATGCTCCTTGAGATAGCCAATCGCTTCCGCTATCCGGTAGTAGTTGATATGCTGCTGTGGATTCATCCGCACTGTTTTAAGTTAACCAAAGATAAGCAGAAGGAATGGCCTGCAAAACCCGAATCTTGCTGTTATGATAGACCCTGCCGCTTCTTATGGACAACCTATCCTCATTATTGCGTTGCCTAAACCGCACACCTTACCGTCATTTTTTTATCTTTGCCCGGCTGTTATGACAATTAATCAGAAAAACCATCCACCGACGATCCGGGGTTGGGCCATGTTTGACTGGGCCAACTCGGCTTATAATTTGGTGATTACTTCTACCATATTTCCGGCCTATTACACCATCATTACCTATACGGAAGAAAATAAGGATCAGGTAGATTTCTTTGGGATCAAAGTGATTAACACCGCCCTAGCCAATTTTTCCTTATCCTTTGCCTATTTAATCATGGCCCTGATACTGCCCCTACTGTCCGCGATAGCCGATATTAAGGGAAATAAGAAGGCCTTTATGAAGGGGTTCACTTATCTCGGAGCTTTCGCCTGTATGGGCTTGTTCTTTTTCAAACTGGAAACGCTGGAATGGGGCATTATCTGCTACACCCTGGCGGCCATGGGCTATGTAGGCGGTATTCTTTTCAATAATTCCTATCTGCCCCAAATCGCCACGATCGATCAACAAAACCGAATCAGCGCCCAGGGTTTTGCCTACGGCTACATCGGCAGCGTAATGCTGCAGTTGATCTGTTTTGCCTTTGTGCTCCACCCGGACTGGTTTGGCATTGAGGATGCCTCTTTACCAGCCCGTATGTCCTTTTTACTCGTGGGTGTATGGTGGATTTTGTTTGCCCAAATTCCCTTCAGCAAGCTTCCTGATGACATTAAAACCGGAAAGGCGGTCAACCGGAAAGTGGTCAAAAAGGCTTTTGGGGAATTAAAGGAAGTTTTTAAAAGAATGAAAAACATCCCGGCGGCCAGACGTTTTCTGCCGGCCTTTTTCTTTTATGCCATGGGGGTTCAGACCGTAATGATCGTGGCCGCAGCCTTTGGGGAGAAAGTTCTTCAGCTTGGCGCTCCTAAACTGATCGCCACCATTTTGATCATCCAGTTGGTGGCCATTGGCGGAGCCTATCTGATGTCATTGCTGGGCAGGCTAATCGGCAATATTGAAGTGTTAGCTTTGGTAGTGGGCATCTGGATCCTGATCTGTATCTCTGCATTCTATATCCACACCGAGATGCAGTTTTACATGCTGGCAGCCGTGGTAGGCCTGGT
>CAZHZP010000329.1:0-2972 GCA_964537165.1 uncultured Roseivirgaceae bacterium
CCGCAGAATAAATTCTGTGATAGGCTCGGGGGTGTAAAATCCTCCTCTAAGTTTCTCTTTGGATGCATTCTCAATAAGTCTCATTGTCGGATTTTTCAGATTTCAATTTATTTCGGTATGCAACTTTTTGTTCGGCAACCCTCAATATTTGCTCTGCCTGTTCATTATATTTACTGATGACTTGATCAACAATTTGGTCGCTTATCATGCTGACACTCAATTCGGATTCACTGATGCCGAATATTTCGGAGAGTTTACTGATTATTAATGGATTTGCATGGCGTGTTCCCTTCTCAATCTTACCAAGCATAGACGTGTCAATGCCCAGAAGCTGTGAAAGCTCTTTCAAAGTCATCTGTTTAGATTCTCTTAATGTTTTGATTTGCTCGCCAAAAGTATGGTTCATACCTGTTCTTGGACTGAAGTTGTCCAAATATACGGGTACAATAGGTAGTATGCAAATACTAAATGATTATTAGCTGATTTCTATAGTAAAGAAACTCTTAACACCTTGATTTCTGTAAAGTTTAGCAGAAGATCCAATTAAGTCTCGTTTCGCTACAATCTTCTTCGACTCGCCCCAACTGACAGATGTCATTGAATTTTTTTGACGGTAAGAGGCTGTGTCTATTCTCGTGTTGTGTGTTAGCGCCAGTGAGAAAACACCGTGATCTCTCCCTTTAATAATTATCTGAAAAAGTGCCGATGCCCGTTCAAGATGTGAGAAATTAAGTCTGGTGTCTCTTATCCAATCGAGGGAAGCAAATACATCATCACGGAAAAAATGCCGTTGATCAATGTCTCTCATCTTCCCTTTTTTAAACAACATTGATCCAGTTGGATTAGTATTAGATCCAGTCGGGATATTCAAATCTCTCTCAGTGAGCGGGCCACTCTCCCATAGGAGATGGCTTACGAGTTCTCCAGAATCCTTCAAATTTCCGATGAGTTCAAGCTCTTCTCTGCTGGTAGGCTCTTCCGAATAAGTCGTTGACTTACGGCGGAGCTTGCTCACAGGGATTTTAGAGAAGCTCCTATCTGGGATTTTCGTATTCCTCTTTTCTGTTGATTCAATAGACGCTGTTTTCTTTCCATGCTGTCTTGATCTATTTTTCTCATTCGGTACAATTCCATCTTTAACAAGCGCTAAGATTAGATCTTGATCTAGTGGGAACAAGTTCGGGTCTTCTTGATTGAAAAGAGGCTTGAAATAATTTTTCATATCCATCACCACTTTTAATCCTTCCTGATCGCTATTTTTACATTGAATCATGATAGAGCTTTCAATGTTGCTGAATAATCCTTTGCCCGTGAGATTCGATGAGCCAACAATCAGACATATATCTTCTTTCCCTTCAAAAAGGTAGATTTTAGGATGAAATATTGGAGATTCTCTTTGATAAAAGACAAAACTGTTGACATCAAGCTTGATAATTTCCTCTAGTGCCTCTTGTGAAGTACCATTTTGATCAACACCTACTATAATGTTTATTTCAGTGTAGAACTGCTTAGCTTGTTCAAATGAATCCAATAATTTTATCCCTAGAGGACTAGCAAATGCCGCAATACAGAAAAAGCTCGTGTAAGCATCGTCAGCTAAAAGTTTGTTGATGTAAACTCCTACAGAATCTGGAGATTCCTGTGTAAATCCTTGTCCTAAAAATGTAACCTTCATTGTGCTGTTCGTGTGCGAATCTGGATAGTCGACATTCGATGTGCTATGGCAGAATCCACCTAAAGATGGGCGGTTGAATCTAACAATCCTAGCAATACAAGATTTCAAAGTCACGTTACCACCCTTACCTACACCATCCCCACCTCTTTGGGATTAGCGCCATATTGGTTGTCAAACGGTTGGCTGTCCTGCAGGTAAAAGACTATCAAAACAATCCATCCGATCAACGGGACCAGGCCTATCAGGATCCACCAGCCACTCTTGCCTGTATCATGTAGCCTCCGCACACCCACTGCAAGGGAGGGTATTAACACAACCAGTCCGTATAAAGAACTTAAAAAACCCAATCCGGTAAATGCATCGACCATCCCGAGACCCAGGGATACGATAAAATTGAAAAGTGCAAAATACCAAAACTCGCTTCTTCTGGCACGGCCAAAAAACTGCGCATATTTAAATTTTAATACATCCAGATAATACACTTCAAAAGGGTTGGAACTCGTCGTCATAATTTTGTGATTAGGTTGAAAAAGATGGGTCATGATGACCACGCCAATCAATTTACTATAAGAAGTAGAATATTCAAAAGCTTTATCCCCTTTTTGACATAACCAAGCCCCATCAATACGCCCTGGACTACGCGTTAGCCTCCGTAATAAGTTTTATTCCTTTTAAAGTCAAATTCCTATCCACCTGGTCAAAAGTCCCCTCCAAAGGGGTCAGTATCCGGGACAGGCCACCCGTGGCAATCACCTTACACTCCTGCCCAAGCTCTGCATTGATGGTCTGAAGCATGCCTTTGACCAAGGCGGCATAGCCATATAGTACCCCTGCCTGGATCGCATGTACCGTGTTTTTGCCGATGGCGGACTCCGGCAGCTCCAGCTTAACCTCCGGCAGTTTGGAGGTATTGGCCGATAAGGATTTTATGGCGGTTTTTAGACCGGGAACAATATTGACCCCTATCACAAAACCCCGCTCATCCACCACAGAAAAAGTCAACGCCGTCCCGAAATCCACGATGATGCAGCCTCCGGCAAGATGGTCATAAGCGGCGGCAACATTGGCCATAAGGTCCGAGCCGATTTCATTGGGGCGGTCGGTGTGGACTTTTAGTTTTTCATAGCTGTTCCCGGTTATGGTGTAAGGTTTCATTCCGAAAAACCCGCTGCATAAATTTTCGACCGCTGGATTTATATCCGGAACCACGGAGCTAAATCCGATTTGTGCGATCTGGTGAGGCCGCAGGTTGTTTTCCAAAAAAAACAGCTCCAGTTTTTGGCCCAGTTCATAAGCA
>CAZHZP010000330.1:0-2954 GCA_964537165.1 uncultured Roseivirgaceae bacterium
ATAGGGGAGCTTTCCGTCCAGGAGTTTTTTGCCCAGTTGTATGCCCACACGGATGTCAAAGCCGATCCAGCTTCTGGTGGCAGGCTGATGAATGCCCATTTCGGTACGAGATCCCTGGATGATGATGGCGAATGGAACGATTTGACCCAGGTCAAAAATTCAACGTCTGATATATCGCCCACGGCTGCTCAGATGCCAAAGTTATTAGGGCTGGCTTATGCTTCGAAATTGTTCAAAGAGAACCCGCACCTCAACAACTTGACGGGCTTTACCCGAGGAGGGAATGAAGTGGCCTGGGGCACTATCGGTAACGCGGCGACCGCCGAAGGGATGTTCTTCGAAACCATCAACGCCGGAGGCGTCCTACAAGTCCCCATGATTGTGTCGGTTTGGGATGATGAATATGGCATTTCGGTGCCCAACAAATACCACACTACTAAAGGCAGCATTTCGGAAGTTCTTAAGGGTTTCCAGAGAGAGGAGGACAAAGAGGGCTGTGAGATTTTTACTGTAAAAGGCTGGGATTATGAGGCTTTAATGGAAACCTATTATAACGCTTCCCTTATCGCCAGAGAGGAACATGTTCCGGTGATAATCCATGTGGAGGAAATGACACAGCCCCAGGGGCACTCTACCTCCGGATCCCATGAGAGGTACAAATCCAAGGAAAGGCTGGCTTGGGAAGCGGACCATGATTGCTTGTCGAGATTCAGGGCCTATCTGTTAAAGAGAGGTGTGATCACAGAATCAGAACTCGAGGAAATAGAGCGGGAGGTCAAACAGGAAGTCAAGGAGGCCAAGGATCGTGCCTGGAAGGCCTTTTCCGATGATATAAAGGCAGATTTAAATGATGCTGTTGCGTTGATCAACGACGTTGCGCTGAATAGTGCACAAGGGGCTTATCTGTTGCAGCTGGCTGGAGAGCTCTCCAAGGCTATCAATCCCATACGAAAGGATGTGGTAAGCGCGGTCAGAAAAGCACTTCTGGCATTGAGGTTTGACCGGCCGGAAAATCAGGCTAACCTAAAGGCTTGGTATAGTGAAAAACAAAAGATTTACGAAGATAGATACAGCAGCCATCTCTACAGTCAGTCCGCTTACCGGGCCACTTTAGTTCCTGAAGTGCCGGCCGAGTATTCGGAAGAGGCCGCTCTGGTAGATGGTAGAGAGGTGTTGCAGGCTTGTTTTGACCAGATGCTTGCACGGGATCCAAGGGTTTTTGCCATAGGGGAGGACGTGGGCAAAATAGGAGATGTAAACCAGGGCTTTGCCGGTCTACAGGCCAAGTATGGAGAGCTTCGGGTTACGGATACGGGTATCCGGGAATGCACCATCGTGGGTCAGGGGATCGGAGCGGCTTTGCGTGGCTTGCGTCCGATTGCGGAGATACAATACCTGGACTATTTGTTATATGCGGTTCAAATCCTTTCGGATGACTTAGCCAATCTTCTTTATAGAACAAAAGGTGGGCAGAAATCTCCTTTGATTGTAAGAACAAGAGGCCACCGCCTGGAAGGCGTCTGGCATTCCGGTTCGCCGATGAGCATGATTTTGGGAAGCCTCAGGGGCATGTTGGTATGCGTGCCACGGGATATGACCCAGGCGGCGGGGATGTACAACACCTTGCTTCAGTCAGATGAGCCGGCATTGATGATAGAATGCCTCAACGCTTATCGGCTGAAAGAAAAAATGCCTGCCAATATCGGAGAGTTTACTGTCCCGGTGGGGAAGCCCGAAATATTAAGAGAAGGAGCTGATATCACTATCGTAACTTATGGTGCCATGTGCAAGATCGTCATGGAAGCGGCTGAGCAATTAGAAGCCCTGGGGGTTTCGGCGGAGGTCATTGACGTACAAACCTTGTTGCCTTTCGATATTGGTCACATGATCAAGGACTCGGTGAAAAAGACCAACCGGGTGATTTTTGCTGATGAGGATGTTCCCGGAGGAGGCTCTGCCTATATGATGCAACAGGTAATAGAGGAACAAGGTGCCTATGTTTATCTGGATTCGGCTCCGGCTACCTTGCCTGCAAAAGCCCACAGGCCGGCCTACTCTTCAGACGGGGATTATTTTTCCAAACCCAGTGTGGATGATGTGGTAGAAAAGGCATACAACGTGATGTCTGAGGTGGATCCGGTAAGGTATCCCGGGGTTTAAGCTAAGCTTTTTATTAAAAGATTCCAGAATAAACGCCCGTAGCTTGTTCTATGTCTGGAGTCGATCCGCTGACTTGGCTAAGGATGCCTTTGTCGCTGAGAATGCTCAAGGTATGGCTGATTACGAATTTTGTGATCGTACTGTAAACTTCTAATTGTTAAACTTCGCAGCTCGCCAACAGCAATCTCACCGCCTTATCTGCGAAAGCGTAAAATCCGGTGAAGAGACCACATTGCTTTTGTTGAGGTTTCTGTCCTGAATCTGCACGTCGATCTTTACCGTGTCGTTGCGGAAGATGGAATTCCAGCCCAGAGAAAGCATGGAATACTTGATGGTGCCTTCTATGGCCCTTCCCTTATCCTCTGTCAGGATTCTTGGAAAGCGTCCGTTAAAGGTGGAGTAAAAAGGTGGACCCGAAAAATCATACTCGGTGTAGTTGCCACCTCTCTTAATGAAAAACTTCACAAAGATATTGTACTGGTCAGGGTTTACCTTTACCCAGATGGTGTCATTTACTATCTCTGTGCCCACTAGAGGCCTGATTACCCAATCCCTATCATTAAATGATGGTGCTTCGGGAGGTCGGGTTCCATAAGTCACAAGATCGCCGTTGGGATGCCTTTGATATTCTAATGGATGAAAAGGAGGATCATCTTCCCTTGGGTCCAAGCCCAGATCGCCCTCAGCATCCCTGAAATCAATGGAAATCATCAGAGAATCCGATGAGTTGGTTTCGATAAACTGCATGTCCTTAAAACTGATCTGTGGAACGGACGGAAAGTCATCCGGAGGGG
>CAZHZP010000331.1:0-2945 GCA_964537165.1 uncultured Roseivirgaceae bacterium
TCTCCTCTGCAAATTGTAATCACATATAGATCAGATATGAAATACATTTCTTCTCCGATCGTCCTAATTTACAATATGTAGTTTAATTTTCAACTCTTACCTGCACTGCGATGAAAAATCTATCTGAAGAAAAATCACAATTTGACGAGCATGGCTTTGTAGTTGTACGCCAGCTTTTTACGAAAGAGGAAACAGCCACCCTAAGCGAGAAGGCCCACAACGATCTTCAACTGGACAAAGCCGCCAGTTCTATGGATGATGGAAAAGGGAATTCCGTACGGCTGTCACTATGGAACCATCCCGGAGAAGGCATCTACGGGATGGTCGCCAGATGCAGAAAACTTGTTGATCGCGTGGAGGAGCTGATGGGAGGAGAAGTGTATCACTACCATTCCAAAATGGTACTGAAGGATGCCAAGGTGGGAGGGGCATGGGCATGGCACCAGGATTATGGCTACTGGTATCAAAATGGGTTGCTATTCCCGGATCTCTGTAGCGTGATGATTGCCGTCGATAAGGCGACCAGGGCCAACGGCTGTCTTCAGGTGATAGACGGCTCCCATAAAATGGGGCGCATCAACCATGTATTAACAGGAGACCAGGCCGGAGCAGATATGGAAAGGGTCAATGAGGTATTAAAGGTCAGGGACAGAATTTACTGTGAATTGGATCCAGGTGATGCCTTGTTCTTTCACGCTAACCTCCTGCATGCGTCGGACGAAAACAAGTCAGACCATTCCAGATGGTCCATGATCTGCTGTTACAACAAAGCATCCAACAATCCCTATAAAGAATCCCACCATCCCTCCTACACCAAGCTTCATAAGGTAGACGATAAGATGATCTTGGCCGTCGCCAGTAGAACCGACGCCACTCACGTAGAATTTGCCGATCTAAAAAAAGAAGATAAAAGCGCCAAAAGTTTAAAATGATTATTTTTCTGTAAAAGTTAATTATATTCATCCTGTTAAGCTTGCCAGAGATTCTCTCCCAGTAAGGGAAGAAGGCACGGCAGAAAACAAGTTTCCCTCGAACTTAAGTGAATTTAATCAACCCAAAAATCACCATACATGAAACTCGGAATAATCAACAGCGCCTTTGCACAGGCAGGAGTGGATACTAAAACGGGATTGGATCACATCGCCCGGATCGGCTTTGATACGGTGGATATCTTCCCGGAAGCAATGACGATAACGCAGACGGAAGTCAATCTCATTAAGGATACCTGTAGCCATCATGGTTTACCTATCACCTCTGTAGTTGCGGTGGCTTTTGGGTTGGTGGATTTTAATGATCCGGTGAGACAGTTTCATGTGGAGCGGGTGAAGAAGTTTGTGGATCTGGCTAGCGAGTTCGAAGCCAAGAATGTCCTGTTGGTTCTGGGAGAGTATGTTTGGCAGAGGGAAGTGATCCCACCGGCAGCACAGTGGTCTTGGGCCGTCCAACATGTAAAAGAAATCGGGGATTACGCCGGCGAATCCGGAATAGAAATCGCACTGGAACTCGAGCCATTCCGGCTCAGCCTTCTGAACAGTGTACCCCAAATGGTGCGTTTTATCGAAGCGTGTAATCTTCCCAATGTCAAAGCCAATATTGATATCAGCCACTTGGTACTCGCGGATGCGTCACCGGATGAATTGTCTTTGCTCCAGGGGAAGTCAGCCCATGTGCACATCAGCGACTGTAATGGGATGGTGCACGGGGATCTGCCTCCGGGAAAGGGTGTGGTTAAGTTCCTCCCTTATTTGCAGGCAATCAAAAACCTGGGGTTCGAAGGTTCGGTTTCTCTGGAGCTCGAATACTCCCCTGACCCTTCCAAAATTGTAGAATGGGTAGAAGAAGCTTACCATGCTACCGACCAACTCATGCAACGGATAGGCTTAAGATACTGATCCCGCTAAATTACTGCGAATGGAAAAGGATGAGAACTATGGCTTGAGTACAGAAAAACCAAACCGGCAGATCAACCCGCCGGAGATCGACTATTTGCCCCCGAGACCCAGATCTTACAAGCCCAAGATCGGATTGATTGGTGCAGGCGGCATAAGCAGCTATCATTTGATGGCCTATAAGAAAATGGGGCTTGAGGTGGTGGCAATTGCCGACAGGACGTTGGAAAAAGCGGTGCAGCGACGGGATGAATACTTCCCCCAAGCCTTGGTGTACCAAGATTACCGGGAAGTGCTAATGCGGCAGGATATCGAAGTCGTGGATATCACGCCGCATCCCTTGGACAGAATTCCGATCATCAGGGAATCCCTGCGTTTCCGAAAGCATGTCCTGAGCCAGAAGCCTTTCGTACTTGACCTCCAAGAAGGTAGGGATCTGGTGAGAATTGCCCGTGAAAACAAGGTGAAACTGGCGGTGAACCAAAACGGCAGATGGGCACCCCATTTTAGCTACATGAGGCAAGCTATCCTGCAGGGCTTAATCGGGAGGCCGGTCTCGGTGGACTTCTCCCTCCAATGGGACCAAACCTGGATCAGCGGCAATCCTGCCTTTGAAGATATTTCCCATATGGTACTTCTGGATTTTGCCGTACATTGGTTTGACATTGCCGCGGCTTTTATGAAAGGGCAAAAGCCTATCAGTATCTATGCTTCAACAGTTCGGTATGAAGAACAAGAATACCAGCCTCCTGCGTTGGCTTCCTGTATCATCAATTATGAACAGGCACAAGTGAGAATGGCTTTTAATGCCCATACCAAGTTAGGCGAAGAAGATGTGACCACCATAGTCGGAACAGAAGGTACGTTGAGAAGCAGGGGGCCGGGGCTGAACGAGCAGCCGTTAATGGAAATTATCACCAAGGCAGGGGAAGTCAAAGTGCCGCTTGAAAGTAGCTGGTTTGAAAGCGGCTTCAAAGGGACAATGGGGGAATTGCTGTGTGCCATAGAAGAAGATAGAGAGCCCTCCCACGGTGCGGAGGACAACCTAAAAAGTCT
>CAZHZP010000332.1:0-2942 GCA_964537165.1 uncultured Roseivirgaceae bacterium
CTTCCAACCCTTTTTCTTAAATCTTATTATACCAAAGCAAACTACTATCTCCATAGCTTAAAAAGCGATAATCATTGGCAAGTGCCTCTTCATAGATTTCCCGCCATTGATTTTTGGCAAATGCGGCTACCAATAAGATCAGGGTCGATCCGGGTTGGTGGAAATTGGTGACCAGGCCGTTGCATACCCTGAACTCATAGCCCGGCATAATCTTAATTTCAGTGTGTCCGGTGATTTCTTGTTTCCCTTCTTTCACCATCCAATCCAGGACTGCCTTAAGGCTTTCCTTTAAAGTCGGCAGGTTTTCATGCGCTTCATAGGGATATAATTTATTGATCAGGAAAGCTGTTTCTTTCCCTTCCAGCAGCTTTACCCCGTACCAATACAGGCTTTCTAAGGACCGCATGGAAGTGGTCCCTACAGCGACAATATTGCCTGTATGATTGAGCAGATGTTTCAGATTGTCCTGGTGGATCACCACCTGCTCGCTGTGCATGGGATGTTGTACTACGTATTCATCTTTGATTGGCTGAAAGGTTCCTGCGCCTACATGGAGGGTGAGGTAATCGCTTTTGATTCCTTTTTCAGAGAGCCGTGACAGTACCTCCTTGGTAAAGTGTAGGCCTGCCGTGGGAGCGGCCACTGCCCCTTCCTTGCGCGAATAGACGGTCTGATATCTGGGTTTATCCTCTTCAACAGCTTTTCGGTTCAGGTAGGGCGGGAGAGGAACCTCTCCACTGGCTTCCACCAGAGAGACAAAAGGGTACCCGCCATCCCACTGGAATTCCACGACCCTCTGTTGCCTGTCTAGGAGAACAGCCTTGAGCGTGATTTCCTGCTGTTCGATAAGTATTTTCCCCTCAAGTACTTCTCCATCTTTCCATTTTTTGAGATTACCAATGATGGTTTCCCAGCTTACGGCAGCGGTGTTCGTCATTACCTCATTGATCACAGAAGAAGGTGAGGCAGGCTTCAGGAGAAATATTTCAATTTTTGCCCCGGTACTCTTTTGGAAAATCATTCTGGCAGGGATGACTTTGGTATTGTTGAAGACCGTCAAGGTATTCGCTGGTAGCAACTCCGGTAGTTCTCTAAAAGAATGATGGCTGATGATGCCTTCTTCAAAATGGAGCAATTTTGATGAGTCTCTTTCTTCCAAGGGGAATTTGGCGATTTTTTCGTCCGGTAAATGGTATTGGTAATCGGATAAATGGATAGAAGGCGTCGTCATAGAATGATCAATGGATTTTAAAGCCTAAGCTTTTTAGTGTAATTTGTAGGCTTGCAAATATAAGGTTTTAACAAAAGGATTGAACATCGTTTATGGCTTCTTCTTTTAGGGTGAAGGTGGACTATACCAGGCACCGGTTGGATTTTAGATTTGATGCAGGGACATCCCGGGGGGTGCTCAAGACGAAGGATACCTATATTGTCAGGGCTTCTTCCGGGCAATTCCCGGGGGTTTTGGGATATGGTGAGGCGGGACCTCTGCCAAAGCTCAGTATAGATGATCTGCCTGACTTCGAAGAAAAGCTGAGGGCGGTCTGCCGGGGGATCTCCGAAGTGCCGGTGCCTCCATCAGAGCAAGATATTCTGGATTGGCTGAGCCAGACAGTGCCTGAAGAATTGCCCAGTATCCGTTTTGCTCTGGAGACAGCTTTATTGGATTTGTTGAATGGGGGAAAGAAGAAGATTTTGCCTAATGACTTCTACGACAGCCGCCAGGCCATGGCCATCAATGGGCTGGTATGGATGGGGGACCGTGGCTTTATGCTGGAACAGATCCGGCAAAAGCTGCAGCAAGGCTACAATTGCATCAAGATGAAGATCGGTAGCATTGATTTCGAGCAGGAATGTGGACTTCTGGCTTTTATACGCGAGCAATTTTCATCCGGGGAAATCACCTTACGGGTAGATGCGAATGGGGCCTTTTCCAGAGAAGAAGCATTGTCAAAATTGCAGCAGTTGGCAGTTTACGAATTGCATAGCATTGAACAGCCGATAAGGCAGGGACAATGGGGCGCGATGAAGGACTTAGCCAAAAACACCCCTGTGCCCATTGCTTTGGATGAGGAGCTGATAGGTGTATCAGGACTGGAGGAAAAGGAGAGGCTTTTGGATGAAATCCGGCCCCAGTATATCATCTTGAAGCCCACCTTAGTAGGCGGCATCAAAGCTACCCGGGAATGGATTGAGGTAGCGGAAGAAAGAGGGATAGGATGGTGGATGACGTCCGCACTGGAAAGCAATATTGGCTTAAATGCCATTGCCCAACTGGCTTCCACTTACCGCCCTACTATACCGCAAGGACTGGGGACGGGCCAGCTTTACCACAACAATATTGACTCGCCGTTGACCATTGATAGGGGAAGGATTTTCTATCGTTACGATGGTTCTTGGGGAGACAGCGAAGGCTTGTTCGGTGCGGCGTCACCTTGACCCTGACCCTGACCCTGACCTTACCCTGAAACAAGTTCAGGGTGACGAGTTCAGGGTGACGGAAACAAGGTCGGCATGACCCCAGGATGTGGAATCGGTTCGACGCTGTGTGAGAACCGTTCGAAGCTATGTGAAAGTCGTACAATGCCATGTGCAGCCCGTACGATGCGATGTGGAGACCGTTCAGTCCAATGTGGAGACCGTTCAATGCAATGTGGAGACCGTTCAGTCCGATGTTGAGACCGTTCAATGCAATGTGGAGGCCGTACGGTCCCTACATGTCGCTGGAAATGGCATATTTGGAGGAGCCGACGGTTTACCGGCGACCAGAGGTCGGCCATGACCATACGGTGTCACCCTGAACTTGTTTCAGGGTCTCTTTGGGATTAAGGGTCTTTACCTTTAACCTTCTTAATATCCCCCACCTCATACCTAGGTGTTCCTCCCTTATGCGTAGCTACCAAGGCACCGAGGGCACAGGCCTCATCCAATATTTGCTCGGG
>CAZHZP010000333.1:0-1755 GCA_964537165.1 uncultured Roseivirgaceae bacterium
CCACATAGAAAACACTCCTCCTATGCCATCTCCTAACTGGATCAGGATGATAACCGCTAAGTATAAGCTAACAACCACTTGAATTATGAATGAGGCGAAATCATTCATAACATCTGCCCATAATCCTCCAATTGTGATGTAGATCAGGGTAACAACTCCTGCCAAGATAATGCCGATTTCAAGAGAAAGACCGGTAAACCCATTGATCAAAATAGCAATAGCGGCCCATTTTGCCCCAACGTCAAATGTCTTTACAATTACCCCGGTCCAAGCCATGACTTGTTGGGTAGGGAGGTTGTATCGGGTGGCAAGATATTCCGTAGGTGACTCTATTCCCGTGGTTTCCCTCAACCTGGCCCACCTCGGAGCGATAAAAATAATGGTTCCCACCAAGGCAACAGCGATGCTGACGGCCCACCAGATGTACAAGGTAAAACCGTGGGTGTAAGCAATGGCGGCATAGGCGACAAAAACAACCCCGCTATAGCCTGATACATGGTGCGACACCCCTGATAACCACCAGGGTAATTTGCCTCCGGCTGTATAAAAGTCTGCCGATGATTTGACTCTTGAATATCCCCAGAACCCTATTGCAATCAGAACAAAGAAATATAATCCTAAAACAATATAATCTATGGCGCCCATGTCAAATCCGGTAAAATAGAAAAAGTCATTGATGTCTGTTAATTGGTATTGTTAAAGATTCTGAACGCCAATATATAAAAAAGGCTTGACCTACCGGCCAAGCCATCTTTTATTTTTTCCGCTTTGTAGTTTCAACTACACTTGCAAAACAGCCGTTGTAGTTGCTTACTGCATGAACTTCCATAAACAAAGTTCCTGCTGTCATTCTTCCACAATTTCTAATGGAGGAACGTTATTCTCGGCTCCAATGTACCCTTTATTTTGATTGATTTTGCCCAAAGTGTTGGCGGTGATTACATTGTTATCTATTGGCCATAAGATGTTATGAGGCTCAATTTTCGGTGTTTTGCCGTCAAGAATGGGTTTGATTTCATAAATGATGTTGTGCGCGATGACCCTGTTATACCACCAGCTATTTTGGCTGATCGTTTCCAAACTGTAGCCTCCAAGATTTAACTTCGCAAGAATAAAGGATGCCCTGACCATTTCCGCATGACGTGGGGTTTCAAGGAACAATTCACGCGCTCGTTCATCAAATATATAGTCAAGCGTAACCTCTCCAGCCGGTACGGGTAGTGCTTTCGCACGCTCCCGGACTTGGTTGATGTCGTTGGCCGCATTCGCCAAATCATTCTTCCAGAAATAAGCTTCGGCGCGTAACAGATAAGTTTCGGCCAAACGGAAGATATACCAGTCCCCGTTCCCTCCATGAGGCACTGCCGTAGGGGATTGCATGGGCGCATAGGTTTTGTAGAAGGGGACGGGGAAAATCAACTGAACTGAATCCTGCCGATTTTCTATGTATTGCGTGTTGATCGGCGTGCCATAGTCGTCGGAAGTTGGGTTATTGTACAAATATTCATGATTGTCCACCCAATTGAGATTGCTCCTTCGCAAGTCAGGGGTATTTTGCCAGGTATAATTGTTCTGTTCCCAAATTTCATAATAGCCATAGGGAGTGGAGATCATGTCCGGGTTGCCTCTGCCCAACGAGTCATACATGGGGCCTTCAGGAACCATTCCGGCAAAGCCCTTACTATCTTTTACTTTTTGGTGCCACCAGGAAGGGTTATAATGCCTCATGGTATAGAGACCTGCCGTCTGTGCACC
>CAZHZP010000333.1:1855-2930 GCA_964537165.1 uncultured Roseivirgaceae bacterium
CGGCTATGGGTCACGTAATCTAATTTTACCCCCTGCACTTCTTCCCCGACAAAAGGTACATCCCCGTAGGAATTCACCAGCCAGTAATACCAATAAGCACGGTGCCAATACGCCTCGGCAAGGATCCGGTTTCGGCGTTCTTCACTTTCCCACTCGATGTCATCAATCCGACCGATCACCACATTGCTGTTTTTGATAAATTCATAAGCATCGGTAAATAGGCCCAAATAGGTATAATATTGGTCATAAAAAGGAGTGGTTTGGGACCAGTCTGTTTGAAAAGTAGGTGCTCCTGCTTCGGAAGCCGACCATTCCCCCACCATATAGTACCTTCTGCTGCCGGTCACTCCTTCGGTCAGTGCTTTTCTCATTGTAACTAAAGAGGCTTCGAAGCCCGCCGGGTCGTCGAACACATTTTCAGGGGCAAAGAAGGATAGCGGCTTAGGCTCCAACAGATCCTCCGAGCAGGCGCTCTGCAAAAGAACTGCCCCAATCAAGACGGCTATTTTATATAGTCTCAGTTTCATTTTATCTTTCTTATAAATAAAAACTTGATTCAAATTAAAAGGATAAGTTAACCCCTAGCGTATAGCTTTTAGGCATGGGATCATAACGACCTTTATCCCGGTTCCACTCAGATTCAGGATCATATCCCGGCCACTTCGTAACAGTGAGAGGGTTTCTGGAAGACACAAACACCCTCATATTAGCAATGTTTAACCGTTGGATCAAATCAAGGGGCAAGTTGTAAGACAGAGAAACGTCCTGGACCCTGAAAAAGGATTTGGGTTTAAATATTCTTAAACCCCCGCCGTAAGCCCCGTGGACCTCTGAAGTCCTGGCATATTCGTTGTTCCCGTTAGTGGGGGTCCAGTAAGGTACATTCCAGATCCCTCTTCTGTCATATTCCGAAGATTCATGGATGGCATAAGGGAAGTTGTCGATATGGCCTAAGTCGGCGCGTACAAAAATCGAAGCCGTAAAATCCCTTAAAAACGTAAAATCATTTCTTAAGCCCAATCGGTGGCGGGGACGCGTATGACCGATAAACTGCTTGTCGACTAAAGCTTCATAA
>CAZHZP010000334.1:0-2922 GCA_964537165.1 uncultured Roseivirgaceae bacterium
AGACGGGAGACGGGAGACTGGAGACGGAAGACCGGAGACCGGAGACCGAAGTGGTTAAACCAATAGCCGTTATACGAAGTCTTCGACCTTGTATTGGCGGTGGGATGCCGGATGTAAGATGCCGGAAGACCGAAGCTGTCAAAAATAATCCCAATAACCCAATAGCTTAGTAACCCAATAACTCAGTAACCTAATAACCCAATAACTAACAATCCCATAACCAACAACCAATCACCTATTAACTCTAAATTTAAAACCAACTATGCCAAACCCATGGACAGGGAAAGGAAATCCCTACACCAAAAAGGAAGTAAGGGATCGTCTTCAAAAAACCTTAGATCAAAACAAAGCCATCATAGCGGCGGGAGCAGGAACCGGTATCAGCGCCAAATTCATTGAAAAAGGCGGGGCTGACCTGATCATCATTTACAACTCGGGGAGGTTCAGGATGTCTGGGCATGGATCCACGGCCGGCCTGATGGCCTACGGGGACGCCAATGCCGTGGCGATGGAAATAGGCGAGTTTGAAGTGTTGCCGGTAGTGGAGGAAATCCCGGTGATCTGTGGCGTACACGGATCCGACCCCAGGAGACGGATGTGGCACCATTTGCTGAAGGTAAAAGAAATGGGTTTCTCGGGGGTAAACAACTTCCCAACCCACTCGATCGTGGACGGACACTTCAGAAACGTCCTGGAAGAGACCGGGATGGGCTTTGAAAAAGAAGTGGAAATGGTAAGGCTGGCCACCATGATGGATCTTTTCTCGATCGTCTACGTGGCGAAGCCCGAAGAGGCCCGGCAGATGGCGGAGGTAGGGGCCGATGCCATTATTGCGCATGTTGGCACCACGGTCGGTGGATCAGTAGGGGTGGTAGGTGCCACCTGCACCATGGACGAAGCCATAGAACGCACCAACCAAATCATAGCAGCCGGTAGGGAAGTCAATCCTGACATGTTGTTCCTTACCCATGGCGGGCCGATCAATACCCCTGATGATGTCCGTGATATCCTGGCCAAAACCCAGGCGCACGGCTTTGTCGGCGCCTCCTCTTTGGAAAGAATGGGGGTGGAGGAGTCGCTTACCAACCTGACCAGGGAGTTTAAATCTATTACTTTAGGTTAGGAAGAAGGATGGAAGAGATAAGAAGAGATGGAACCGACTGAGCGTCTACTAGACACCGCTCTTCCGTCCCTCAGTCTCTTCCATCTCTCAGTCACTTAAAGTTCATCCGGCTCCCGCTGCGGCCAGTGGGGGCCGGTGAATCTTATTTTTTGCTGTGCAGGGTCTATTTCAAAACGCAAAGTCATCTCGTCTCTGTTATCCTCACTGTGGATATTCAGACAAGCGTTGTAATAAATCACATAAAAGCTGACTTTCAGGCTCCCTGCGGCCGGGCCGGTGAATTCGATATCCCCTTGCTGCTTAACTTGCTCGACCAGCCCTCCTTCAGGCCGATAATAATAAGAGAGGTAGATTCCCACCTCTTTGGATTTTTTCTCCATTATCTCTTTGAGCGCTGCATCGACAGGCAGCCCATTGGAAGGCTGAAAGTCAAATTCCCAAGTTTCTTGCATCGGTTTTTTATATGAAATGACAATAAGAAATATTTTTTCTTGCTAAACGGGTCTTCAAAAACATCCTGAAAACCTAAGAGAGCAGCTATTTAGCGGATAAAAGACCGGTGTGTTTGCCGCCTTCCCCATGCAAGGTAGCAAACATATAACAGGGTTCACTAGGTAATGCGGGAATTAAGCCCTAGATTTGGGATATCATATTAAGGAGTTATATAGGGCGAGGATCTCAAACGGTTTCAAATCTTTTTATATCTCGTCAGTTTTACCCAAGACCTATTGCACAAATTTACAGACCCACTAAGTCAAGCTTCAGAAGTTGAACGAACAGCTTCATTTCTGGACCACTTCAACTCCACCCACCTCTTGTTGTTTTTTGCCGTCTTATCCACCCGCTGAAAATCCTTTGTTAAGGATAAATTCAGGGACGATTTAAATCAAGATGGTCGGGAGCAAACAATCATAAACCTACTTAAACCCTAACACTATCAAGAATCCTAAATTTTCAAAAGTAAACGGGGCAGAATTTGCCACGGTACTGAAATCAAGAGTAAACGATTATTTCAAAAGCAATAATTTAAGCAAGTACGGCAACAAAAGCATGATCTGGAAAAGTGTTTTTATGCTTTCCCTGTTCTGCATCCCGCTGATTATCGTCAATACCGGAATAATCAATTCTCCTTTGCTGCTTGTGTCAGCTTACATATTGAGCGGCCTGGGAATGGCCGGTATCGGTATGGGCGTGATGCACGATGCCATCCACGGCTCTTATTCCAAAAACCAAACGGTCAACAAATACATGGGTTATACCATGAACCTTATCGGTGCCAATGCGAGCGTCTGGCGGATCCAGCACAACGTGTTGCACCATAACTACACCAATATAGATGAAGCGGACGATGATCTCCACCAGCCGTTTTTTCTGCGCTTTTCCCCTCATGCCAAAAAATATTGGGTGCACCGTTTCCAGCACTATTACATCTGGTTCTTTTATGGCTTGTCCACCCTTTCTTGGGTGACCAGCAAGGACTTTATCCGGTTGAACAGGTATAAAAACAAAGGCTTTTTCAGCGGAAAAAATGAATACAGAAACGAATTGCTCAAGCTGATCGGGTGGAAGGTCGTCTACTATGGCTATGCCCTGGTACTGCCCTTAATCATGGTTCCTTTGGCTCCCTGGATTATTGTAGTGGCCTTTCTTTGTATGCATGTGGTCACCGGCTTGGTCTTGAGTGTGGTATTCCAGACCGCCCATGTGATGCCGGACACGGAGTTCCCGCTGCCCGATGAGAACGGCCTGATCGCCAACAACTGGACGATCCACCAACTGGCAACCACCAGTAACTACGC
>CAZHZP010000335.1:0-2920 GCA_964537165.1 uncultured Roseivirgaceae bacterium
AATTTACAATTTGTAATCTACTTATAAAAGTGCTAAAAATTGCTCACAAAAGTTAAAACGATGGATTATTTCAAAAGTTTTGCTGATCGGCTGCATAATCCCGGTGGTTTTGACTTTGATGAAACGGCACTGGAGCTTTTTCATTTTCAGGCTGCACACAACAGCGTTTACCGCAGCTATCTTCAGGCGAGGGGTATAAGGCCTCACAAGGTGTCCCAGGTCAGGCAGATCCCTTTTTTGCCCATCCAGTTCTTTAAATCCCATCAGGTGGTTTGTGGTGACAGTGATATATTTCCGGCCTATTATGCAAGTAGTGGCACCACGGGAGCTATTACAAGCAGACACTACATCTGGTCGGAAGACTTTTACCTGAGCCATACCCAAAGGATCTTCGAGCAGCGATATGGCCCACTGAACAACTACCACATCCTCGCCCTGTTGCCGGCTTATCTGGAACGACAGGGAAGTTCCCTCGTGGCGATGGCGGATTATTTTATTAAAAAGTCCGAATCAGAGCATTCGGGTTTTTATTTATACAACCATCAGGAACTCATTGAAAAGTTAGAATGCTTGAAGGAAGATGCCAAGCCTGTTTTGTTGATCGGAGTCACCTTCGCTTTATTGGATCTTGCGGAAAGAGACTTGCCACAGCTGCCCCAGCTTATCGTCATGGAAACCGGGGGGATGAAAGGAAAGAGGAAAGAAATGATCCGGGAGGAAGTCCACGGGATTCTCTGTAGGAGTTTTGGTCTGGACCGGATCCATTCAGAATATGGCATGACAGAGCTGATGTCCCAAACGTATTCTAAAGGCTTTGGCAAATACCTACTGCCGGATACGATGCGGATTTTCCTGCGGGACACCCATGATCCCCTGTCTTGGAGCAACAGGACACAAGGTGGGGTCAATATCATCGACTTAGCCAATTTTCATTCTTGTGCATTTATAGAGACCCAGGATCTAGGCAGCTATGATCAAGAAGGTAATCTGGAGATATTGGGAAGATTTGACAACAGTGAGATCCGTGGCTGTAATCTGATGGTCAACTAAATCCGGTTTGATAGCTGTCACCCAACTCCGCTGAAGGTTCATGCCTCAGTCAGGCCGGTCTTCGTATATGGTATAGATAAATTCAAAATAATATTCACCTCCGTCTTCGAGAAGGTTGATAAAAGTGATCCCGTCCACGGTATTAATTTTCCATTGGTACGCAACAACTATCTCACAATCTCTGTTGTAAAGATCGATAAAGGCCCTTAAGGCATCATCACTTAAAGGCCATATATACGAAGAGCTCACCAGGTTATTGGTCAGATAAAAATATGAAGTGGCATATTCCGTATCTATCCTAAAATAATCCCGGTCATTCACGTCGTCATATCCTTTGAGTAATTCGTATCCCTGATCTGTCCATTGTTTGGTCAGTTCTCCAATCTCATATCCTCCTCTCTTTAATGCTTGGGCTTGAACACATGCGGCCAATGTGGCCAAAAGGGCGACTAAATAAAATTTCTTCATGGAGTAGAAGTTTATCGGCAAAAATCTTGGCAATATAACGTGTTTTTCGACTTGACAATGTTAATAGGTAAGCTGTCAGAGAAAAGAACTACTTTAAAATAATTTCGTGGTACGCTTGCAGATGAAAGTGTGAAATGTTGCGTCCCATCGGCCAGTGGATCGTGCCGGTGGAATGGTATTTGTAACACCTGCTCTTAATTGCAAAGTATCTGTTCCGCCGTTTTTGCTTTGAACAAGCACGACGAATAAAATTGGGAGGGGGAAATTTTGCATTCGCTGGAAAAATAAGCAAATTTGGTTTTAGAAATAAAGATAGAATGAGAAGATTAGCAGTAGTTTTAGTAAGTGTGGCATTATTCGCCCTTGGGGCATGCGCGTCCAGTAAGCCTTGTCCCGCCTATGCGAAGGCGATGGACACATCTGAAGTCAGGGGATAAAAATACGCCGACTAGTAATCGGCGTATTTCTTTATATCTTCGAGACTGATTCGTTTGTCTCCCAGGATCATCAGCCTTTCTACGACGTTGCGGAGTTCCCTGATATTGCCTGTCCACGGGATCTCCTGAAGCCGGGCCATGGCATCTTTGTCTATCTTCTTTTTACCCGTGCCGTATTCTTTGGCAAGGTCCTGTAAAAACCTTTCCACCAGCAAAGGAATGTCTTCTTTCCGGTCTTTGAGCGGCGGCACGTTGATCACGATGACGCTCAGTCTGTGGTATAAATCTTCCCGGAAATTACCCGCTTCGATTTCTTTTTTTAGATCTTTATTGGTAGCGGCCAGTACCCTTACATCTACCTTGATGTCCTTGTCGCCACCCACTCTTGTAATATGATGCTCTTGAAGTGCCCTCAATACCTTTGCTTGGGCGGACAGGCTCATGTCCCCGATTTCATCCAAAAATAACGTTCCCCCGCTTGCTTGTTCAAATTTCCCGATTCTTTGTTTCACGGCAGAGGTAAAGGAGCCTTTCTCGTGACCGAACAGTTCGCTTTCAATTAATTCTGATGGGATAGAGGCACAGTTGACCGCCACAAATGGCGACTTGGCGCGGTTGCTTTTTTGGTGGATCCAGTGGGCTACCAGCTCCTTTCCTGTTCCGTTTGGCCCGGTGATCAATACCCGTGCGTCAGTAGGCGCCACTTTTTCGATAGTATCCTTTACTTGTTGCAGGGCGGCGGAATTGCCGACCATATCCAGTTTTCTGGATAATTTCTTCTTCAAAACCGCTGTCTCTGACATCAGACTGTTTTTTTCCAGCGCATTCCGGACGGTCAACAGGAGCCTGTTGAGATCCGGGGGCTTGGGAATAAAGTCAAAGGCACCTTTCTTGGTCGCTTCCACGGCGGTCTCGATGGATCCGTGGGCGGAAATCATGATAAACTGAGGCGCTTTATCCATGGT
>CAZHZP010000336.1:0-2917 GCA_964537165.1 uncultured Roseivirgaceae bacterium
AAGCCTAGAAGGAATGATCAGGATTGAAAATTTAAATAAAACGTTTGGCAAACATCAGGTACTGAAGGACATCAACCTGGAATTCTCAAAAGGTCAAAGCGTGGCGTTGATCGGTCCCAATGGGTCAGGCAAGACCACATTGATAAAAGCTTTGCTGGGCTTGGTGGTAGCCAAAGGAAATATAACGGTGGCGGGTGCCGCGATCAAAGGACATAGCGACTATCGCCGGCAGATCGGTTATATGCCTCAGATGAGCCGCTTTCCGGACAACATGACCGTAAAGCAGCTTTTTGCCATGATGAAGGATCTGAGGTCAGATGTCCAGCCGGGTACCTATGATCTCGATTTTTACCAGGCTTTTGAAATAGATAAAATGGCGTCGAAGCGGTTGAGTATCCTCTCCGGCGGGATGAAGCAGAAGGTGAGTGCCGCTTTGGCTTTTTTGTTTGACCCGCCGGTATTGATCCTCGATGAACCCACTGCCGGTCTGGATCCTGTCTCTAACGAGGTGCTGAAAGATAAACTGAAACAAGAGATCCAAAAAGGGAAGCTGGTCTTAATCACTTCCCACATCCTCAATGACCTGGATGAAATCACCACCCATGTGGCTTACCTGATGGAGGGAGAATTGAAATTCTTCAAAAGTCTGGACCAGTTAAAGACCGAAACCGCGGAATCGCGGCTCAACCGCATCATCGCACAAGTTTTAAATCAAGAAAGAGTCTATGTTTAAGCTTACAAAATTTGTCATCCAGGATTTGCTTCGCAATTGGATTGTCCTGCTATATATGGCCTTTTTGATGTTGGCCGGTTTTGGATTCTTTATGTTGGAAGGCCAAGTGGACAAGGCCCTGCTGGGGATTCTCAATCTGGTGCTCATAGTGGTGCCGATGGTAACCATAATTTTTTCCACCATCTATTACTATAACATGTATGAGTTTATCGTGCTTTTATTGGCCCAACCGCTCAAGCGGAAAACGGTACTGGGGAGCATATATTCTGGACTGGCCATTTCATTCGGTCTGGCGCTTTTGATCGGATTGGGTGTGCCATTGATGCTCATGAATCCTTCGTTTGTCTCTTTCATCTTGTTGCTGGTCGCGCTGATGCTGACACTGGTGTTTATTGCTTTGGCCATCATGGCGGGAATCTGGGCCAGGGACAAAGCCCGGGGCATGGGCATATCCCTGCTGTTTTGGGTGTATTTCGTGCTGATATTTGACGGGATCATCCTGATGTTGATGTACAACTTTAGCGACTATCCCATCGAAAGGGGGGTGCTTTTTATCACTTTTCTGAACCCTGTTGACCTGGGGCGGATATTGGTACTGATGCAGACAGAAGCCGCGGCGCTGATGGGTTACAGCGGTGCCATCTTCAATAAGTTTTTTAATGAATGGTGGGGCGTATTAGGCAGTGTCCTCATCCTGATGATCTGGGCTTTGGTCCCGGTAGGATTTTCCTTTCGCATGTTCCGGTACAAAGACCTTTAAATAAAGATTGAAAGGTCTTTTATTACCGCCTGAATTCCGTAACTTTGTAATTGCTTGTTTATGATTATGCGAATCCGCCACTAATGTCAAACCAAGCATTGCCGTTCGGCTTCAGCCAACGGTAATTGATGATGGCTCTTGTTTTGGCTTTAGCCACAGGATCCACTACAGACAAAATGTGGCTAAAGCCTGTTCTATAGGAAGTTGGCTACCCGTCAGCTAAAGCAGACGGGAATGGATTGCTCTTCAAGGCTGCTAATTACTAGTGTCAAGGCAAGGGTCGATTTTCGGGTAAAACCCGGCAGGTTTTTCTGATTATTAGCTGTATTAATTGATTTTCCATGTAAAACCTGACGGGTTTAAGCTTGACTTGACATTAGTGTGGTTTAATTCTACAATCGGTATTATTATGGCTAAACCATTAAAAAGACACCCGGCCTTGGTTCCGCTTTCTCAGGACCATCACTTTGGACTTCTATTGACCTGGAAGATACGGCAGGGGTTTAAGCGGGACATTGACCGCAAACGGATCATGAAATATGTGGACTATTTTGTGAACGAACACCTCGAGGAGCATTTTCAAAACGAAGAAAATCACCTGTTCAGTTATTTGGCCAAAAATGATCTTTTAAGGAAAGAAGCAGAAGGACAGCATGAGTCTTTGCGGGCTTTGTTCCGAAAGATGGCAGCCAGTGCCAATGTTGAAGAAGAAGACCTAACCACATTTGCCAATGACCTCGAAAGCCATATCCGCTTTGAGGAGAGGAAGCTTTTTCCTTACATCCAGGTGGAATTATTGGAAGATGATCTGAAAGAATTCCAACAGAAAATGGAGCAGATCCATGAGAAGGTGACGGAGAATTATGAGGATGAATTTTGGCTCAAAAATTAAACATAATGTTTTCAAAAGCTTGTGAATACGGTATAAGGGCGGTCATCTATATCTGGTCGCAAAACAACAAAGGGAAGAAACTGGGCATCAAAGACATCAGTAAGGAAATTGACGGGCCGGAGTTTTTTACGGCCAAGATTTTGCAGTCCCTGGCAAGGCAGGGAATAATAAGCTCGGCGAAAGGGCCTAACGGGGGGTTTTATATTGAAAAAGAGCAGGAAAACCTCACGCTTATTGATCTGGTCATTGCTATTGATGGGGACCAGATTTTTACCGGCTGTGGGCTGGGCTTAAAACAATGCTCTGAAGAAAGCCCCTGCCCCATACACCATGATTTCAAATCGATCCGGGATCAACTCGGGCAGATGTTGAGGAACAAGAAAATCGCTGACCTGGCCACGGAGATCAACAGCGGTGCCGCGATTTTGTCCAGATTGACGGTGTGATTCCCGTTGGGGGATTTGCACCACCGCTAAACCGACTCTTCCAGTTCCCTCAGATCCACCGGCACGACGCGGGATACACCCGCTTC
>CAZHZP010000337.1:0-2887 GCA_964537165.1 uncultured Roseivirgaceae bacterium
TGGGGACTTGAGGAACAGTCACAATATGCCACGGCGCCACCGCCTTTAGGATACCATCTAAAGGAAGAAATCCCGGAGATAACTGCAGTAACACGGGTGGTGAAATGGAACGATTTTACGATTCAGCCGGAAACAGGGCCAAACGAAAACCGTGTTTTTCGGGAAGAAAAGGTTTTTTATGCCGAACCCAATTTCTTTGATGTATTTAACTTCACCCTTATCTCCGGAAGTGAGGACGCATTATCAGACGGTCAAAGTGTGGTGATCACGGAAGACATGGCAGCGAAGTATTTTGGTCATGTCCCCGCCTGGGAGGTAGTGGGGAAAAACCTGCTGATAGGAAGCTCCTCTCCGATTTTATATAAGGTAGGTGCCGTCGTGCAGAATATCCCCTCCCAGTCACATTTCCATTTCGATATGCTCGTTTATCAGCCGTTCATGCATAAAGAAATTTTTCAAATGGATAACTGGATGTGGGCTGTTCTCCATACCTATGTAAAAATTCCTACAGGGAATCAGCAGGTGGTAGCTGCCAAATTGCAGGAAATTGTCCAGAAACATGTGGCGCCACGGCTTTCCGCAGAACAGGAAGGGACTGATTTTTCCTTTGGTTTACAGCCGATCAAAGAAATCCATTTAAATTCCCATTTACTTAGGGAACATGAGGCCAATAGTTATAAAAGCTATGTCTACATTTTTTCTCTGATAGCTTTTATTGTTTTGGTATTGGCAAGTATCAACTTCATGAACCTGTCCACAGCTAAAGCAGCAATGCGATCCAAGGAAGTCGGTGTACGCAAACTCCTGGGTTCGAAGAAGTACCAGCTTGTGGGTCAATTCCTGACGGAGGCATTTCTATTGGTTGCTTTTAGTACGCTTTTATCCTTGGTTTTGGTGGAGCTGCTAAATGGGCTCTTTAATCAGATCAGTGGGAGGTCACTTCAGTTTGATGTATTGCAAAATAATTTGATATTGGGATTTTTACCTGTCCTTATCCTTCTATTGACCGTTTTGTCCGGATTCTATCCAGCATTTTACTTATCTTCCTTCAAACCCCTCAGGGTTATCAAAGGACAGCAGCCAACCGGGAATAATACATTTAATCTACGCAGTGGGCTGGTGGTTTTTCAATTTTCAACTTCCCTTGTTCGTATCATTTTTACTTTAATAGTACAGCAGCAGTTACATTTCATTCAACAAGGTAATCCCGGTTTTGATAAAGAACAGCTGTTAATTATCCATAATGACGGGGAGATTCAAAATCATCAGCGGGAAGATTTTAAGCAACGCTTTGCTTCCAGTACTTCGATACAATCAATGAGTTTTTCAACAGGCATTCCGGTGCCTGGACAATTTCATATGCGTTCATTTAATTTACCGGAAAGTACTTTGGAACATGGGATGAACTGGTATGAAGCAGATGCTGACTATGTTCCCACACTGAATCTCAAACTAAAAGAAGGACGAAACTTTACAGACAGGTTAGGTGGGAATAAAAGCAAAGTCCTAATAAATGAAAAAGCCGCTCGATTGTTGGGAATTGAAAGAAATCCTATCGGTCAGCTAATTGTCAAAAATCATGGGAGAGACGATCAAGCCACTTTAGAGGTAATAGGTATAGTTAAAGACTTCAATTTTGAATCCTTTCGTGAGGAAATCAAACCTCTGGTAATAGAGTCTATGAATGATTATTTCTCAAGGGATTATATCTCCGTTCGGCTGGAGTCTGAAAATTTTCAATCCGGAATCGCTGAGCTATTGGCTACCTGGAAGCAGTTTGAACCGAGGGTACCTATGAACTATACCTTTTTGGATGAAGATTTTCAGCAGGCCTATCAATCGGAAATGCAAATGGGAACTTTGATGCAAGCTTTAACGGCCATTTCCATCCTAATTGCCACTTTGGGATTATTTGGATTGACAGCCTATACCACACAGCAGCGAAATAAGGAAATCGGAATCCGAAAAGTATTTGGCGCCTCAATGGGAGAAATATTTCTCTTGCTTTTCGGATCTTATGCTAAACTCATTTTAATATCGAATATCATAGCGATACCCTTAGCGGTGTATTTTGCAACCCAATGGTTGGGGAATTTTGCCTATAAGGTCTCATTGGAATTTTGGATCTTTATTCTGGCAGGACTGGCTTGTTTTGCACTGGCATTGCTTACTGTATTCTTTCAATCCTACAAAAGGATCAGGACGAACCCGATAAATATTATTAGAAGTGAATGAAGTAGAACAAGAAATAGCGTCAAGAGGGGAGAGACTGGCCAATCCGGTGAAATCATTACGATATGAATAAACTTAATACGTGTTTAAAAAATCCGAAGGGGAAATGATAGGAATATTTTCAAAAGGGTGTAACGTTAGCAAATCCTTATCACCTGTAATAATACAATTGGCTTGTCCGGATAAGGAGAGTTCCAGAAACTTGTTGTCTTTACTATCCCGGCAGACAGTTACCTTATGTTTAATTTCAACGTTAAGACTGCCGTTAATGAAAGACACCAATAATTCTTCCCGTGAATTGGGAGGTTTAAAATACAGGTCAAATTTTGGTTTATAGATAGTTCGTAAAAGTTCTGTCAACGTAGATTCAGACCTTAATAAGGTAATATCAGATGCTTTTGCGGCTTTAGCAAAGGCCTGATGAACCATAGATTTTTGAATAAGTGCAGCACTAATAATGACATTATTATCTATGACAACACGCACCTATTCATCTTTTAAAAGTTCTTCCAAAATTTCAGGGGTTAATCCTTGTTGTTGGGCATATTCGCTAATCTCAGCCATCACTTTTAAAATGGGTTTTGGATTGTTTGCCCATACCATAATCAGACGAGATAGCTCTTGCCGTTGTTCAAGAGTGAGCTGTTGCACTTTT